>NZ_JCAIOL010000001.1:416972-549542 GCF_059587065.1 Neobacillus sp. DZ-9 | reverse complement strand
TTAATAATATATTTACATTGGCCTTTTTTTCTAAACAGATCGATTTTAAAAGTTCCATTTCAAAAAAATTATCGATAACAATGCAGCCAATTCCATGCTCCAATGCCATTTCTAATTCTTCTCTGCTTTTGTTATTTCCATGAAAATGAATTCGCTCAACTGGGAATCCTGCAGCAATCGCTGTATATAATTCGCCGCCGGAGACAACATCCAGTGATAACCCTTCTTCTTCTGCCAGCTGAACCATGGCAACTGTCGAAAATGCTTTACTAGCATAAGCAACTTGAGCCTTTACTTGCTGGTCTTCAAAAGTCTGTTTAAATCCCCGTGCTCTTTCTCTCATTAACGCCACATCATAAACATATAACGGAGTCCCAAATTGCTGTGCCAGTTCAAGGGCATCAACCCCGCCTATTTCCAAATTTCCATTTTTATTTACACCTGTTGTCCCGTAAAAAAACATTCCCTTCCCTCTCTCCATAACGACTCACTACATTTTATGTAGACAATCATAAAAGATAATAAATAAATAGACAGAATCCGCATAGAAACTGCCTATTTTTTTGCACTAATTCCTATATTTAATTAAAAATACTTTAGCATAACAGAGAAATTTCCGCAATCATTTCTCATTCGCTTTTGGCGGCTGCCTGTAACGATTTCTTGGGTGGACAATACTTGGTCTAAGGATTGAACCCGGAATTGCCCTTCGAAAAATAATTTGCATAAATCCTTTAGGCTCGAACGGAAGAAAAGGCCAAAAGTATGGAGTGTTTAGGGCACGGGTTTTTACTATAAAAATAAATAATAAGGTAGTCCCGATTACAAAACCTGGCGTATGGAATAATGCGACAAGAAGTAACAAGGTTAATCTACCCATTTTGTTTGCTATACTTAACTCGTAACTTGGGGTTGTAAAAGATCCAATACCAGCTACAGCTACATACAATATTACCTCAGGAACAAATAGACCTACACTAATGGCAATTTGCCCAATCAATACAGCTGCAATTAAGCCCATTGCTGTTGAAAGCGGTGTTGGTGTATGAATGGCAGCCAATCTCAAAAATTCGAGACCAAAGTCTGCTAAAAATATTTGAACGATAATTGGAATATTGGTCTGTTCATTTGGTCCAATAAATGATAGCTTTTCAGGTAATAATGATGGTTCCAATACGAATAACAACCATAACGGAAGTAGTAATATAGATGTTAAAACACCTAGAAATCGTGCAAAGCGCATAAAAGTTCCCATTGATGGTGATTCCCTGAATTCTTCCGCATGCTGAACATGATGAAAGTAAGTCGTTGGAGTAATAATTACACTTGGTGATGTGTCTACTAATATAATCACATGCCCTTCAAGGATATGGGTAGCGGCCACATCCGCACGCTCTGTATACCTTACAAGCGGAAATGGATTGAACCCTTGTTTTACTAAGAATTCTTCAATCGTTTTATCTGCCATTGGAATTCCATCCGTTTCAATAGCATTTAATTCTTTTCGGATTATATTAATTAAATCCGGGTCGGCCACATCCTCTAAATAACCTAAAGAAACATCCGTTCTTGACCGCTTTCCTACTTTTAACATTTCAAAACGAAGCCGCTCGTCCCTGATTCTCCTTCTAATTAAAGCCGTATTTAGAATGATATTTTCTACTAAACCATCTCGTGATCCTCTTACTACCTTTTCTGTATCAGGTTCTTGAGGCGAACGCCCCGGGTAGCTTCTTACATCAATAGCAAAAGCCGTGCTTTCGCCTTCCATTACTACAACAATTAAACCTGATAGTACTTTTAATACAAGCTGGTCTAAATCTTTAATTTGCTCAACAGATTGGTTGATAAGCCTATTATCAATAATTTTGAACAGGTTCGTGGAAATTTTTTCATGATCATTAATCTCTACTAATTCTTTAATTAGTTGAATTATATAACTGGTGTCACATAGTCCATTGACATAATAAATATTGACTTCTTTTTTTAGAATGGTCAATTTCCGTATTCCTAAATCAAAGCTGACACCCAGCCCAACTCGTTGTTTCATATAATTTTCAATTTCATGCACGGATTCCGGAATCGGCCAAATATGCTCTTTACTTCTTGACATGAAAGCCACTCCTTTCTAGAATAAGCTCTACCGCTTTTTTTGTTATGGGCGAACCTACTTTGTACGAGTCACGCCTAGCCATCTTTCCAATATCACCTATGCCTACGATTATGGGTACATCCAATTCATCAAGACAGTAAACGGTATCTCCATTTATTCTGCCGATTTCTAGTTCTGGTATACCGTATTTATCTACACCGTATGGGGTTAATTCTCCATCCCTATCGATGCTTAAATCGACTCTTGTCCATTCTTCATGATGCGATTTCGCTGCAACGGCAATAATTCCAAGGACTTCAATATCTTTATGTAATGCCACATATTTCAAGGCATTTTCACCATATCCCTCACCTACAATTCCACTATCATCAAACATCACCAATATAGGATCATGCGGGGTTTCTTTTATTAGATGGACAAGTTGAGCTCCAGTTAATTTAGATGGATTTCCCTGCGAACTGGAAATACATCGACCGCCAATTTCTTGAGCGACATGCTCTACAGCCCTCTTTGCATATTCATCACCGTCGGTAATTAAAATAACACGCCTCCGCTTACTCATCTTGTGATGTCCTTTCATGGCGTAGTCTACTTAATATGTACAAAATAAAGCCATTGAAAAATGGATCCAAAGATTTTCCCTAATACAATTGCCATAATTAAAATGACAATTTCCCCATCTAACCTAATCCGTTTTGCAAGTATAGGCAGAACATTTAAAACCTCTGTAAGAGCGGCTGCCAACATGCCAACAAACACACCGCCTGTGATGCCAAGCGGAATCAAAAAATAGGCTGAAATAGGAAACAGCGGGTCCCTTAAACTTGCCAGCACTCCGCTAAGCGCACCAATCACAACTGCCCATTCATATTGTTGAATCATTTTCATTGTTTTGGTCAGCTGAGTCAGTCTTGGGATAATACCAAGTACGGTTAGAAACGCTACAAAACCAGACCCAACGGCCAATCCACTTGCTAATCCTAAAAATATGATCGCTACAATTTTAATCGTCATTAACTCGTTTCATACTTTCTTTATTTTCATGGATGATCACATAATTATCTAAATCCATTTGATAATTAAACATTTCTACTTCAAGCGGACTGGGTTCATCATTTAAACGTTTCTTAAAAAAGTGATTAAAGAATAAAATCATGCCGAGGCCCAAACCAATCGAATAGGGGATTTGAAAGAGTAATGGTTTTGCTTCATTTTTCCCGGTAATAATGGTGTAAATTTTTTCTTGGACACTTTTCATACTAACGTCATCATGAAAATTCATAATCGCCATAGCCGATCCAAAAAATAAAAGAAACCAAATTAACAGAAAAAAAGGAATAGATATTCCTTTTTTCTTATTTATCACTTCAATGATAGTCTGTGCAGGGCCTATCGTTTGAACCTCCATATCCCCGAACTCTTTTGTTATCAGTTGAATGATATGCATAACATCAATAACGATAATATTTCGATCCGTTTCCGATACTTGGTGAACCAGCATTTCTTTTAAACTTGAAAGCTCAGCTTCTGGGGCTATTATTTGGGCGACATCCTTCAATAAAACTCTTTCTTCAGGCTTTGTTTGAACCCGATTCCGCATGCGAATGTAGATTGTTTTTTCCAGAACATTCACTTCCCACACAATGTTTTCCTTGTGTATGTAGTATGGGTTTTAAGGAAGACTTTCATGTATGAAAATGAAAAAACCGCATGGATTAGAGATCCATACGGTCTTTCATTTGCTGCAATATCTTTTTTTCGAGTCTTGAAACCTGTACCTGAGAAATCCCGAGGCGCCCGGCAACTTCGGATTGGGTTTGGTCCTTATAATAGCGCAAATAGACAATCAGCCTTTCCCGTTCATCTAATTCGCGGATTGCTTCTTTTAAAGCAATTTTATCAAACCATTTTCCTTCGTTGCCATCATCAATTTGATCTAATAATGTAATTGGATCTCCATCATTTTCATAAACGGTTTCATGAATGGAGGAAGGTGTCCTGCTTGCCTCTTGTGCAAGAATGACATCCTCCGGCGACAGCTCAAGATACTCAGAAATCTCATTAACAGTTGGAATTCTTCCGAGTGTTTTTGATAACTCATCCTTGGCCTTACGGATTTTGTTTCCCATTTCCTTCAGCGAACGGCTGACCTTTACGGTTCCATCATCACGAATAAATCGTTGAATTTCTCCGATAATCATCGGTACGGCGTAGGTGGAAAACTTGACGTCGTAGGAAAGGTCAAACTTATCAACTGACTTTAATAATCCAATGCAGCCAATTTGGAATAAATCATCCGGGTCATACCCTCTGTTAAGAAACCTTTGAACTACTGACCAGACCAGACGCATATTCTTTTCAACAATTAAATCCCTTGCTTCTTGGTCTCCGTCCTGGCTCTTTTTGATGAGCTCTTTCACTTCATGATCCTTTAAATACGGTTGACTTTTATCGTTCTTGACCTCCACATCCATCGGCAAGTCTCCTTAATTGCAAAGCATTTTGCGGGATTGTAAATGCTTACGTAATCTAACCTCGGTTCCGCTGCCTGGCTGTGAATGAATCTCTACCTCATCCATGAAATTCTCCATGATGGTAAAACCCATACCGGACCGTTCTAAATCCGGCTTTGTTGTAAATAATGGCTGACGAGCTTCCTCCACATCGATGATACCTAATCCTATATCTTTAATTGTCATATCAATTAAACTTTCTTCAATAGAAACACGGATATAAACAATTCCATTTGGATCGTTTTCATAACCATGAATAATCGCATTCGTCACCGCTTCTGAAACAACTGTTTTTATCTCGGTTAACTCATCCATCGTTGGGTCTAGTTGGGCAATAAATGCAGCTACAGTCACACGGGCAAAGGATTCGTTTTGACTTAAAGCACTGAACTCAAGATTCATCTCATTTTTCATTCAGGCAACCCCCAATCTTTGCAATGCAAATTCCTCTGTCGGTTCCATTTTGATGATTTTAAATAAACCAGACATATCGAATAATCTTTGTATTGCTGGGGAAATTGCACAAACCACCATTTCACCATGCACCTGTTTAATTTGTTTATATCTTCCTAAAATTACGCCTAAACCCGAGCTATCCATGAAAGAGAGTTGTTCTAGATTCAAGACGATATGGCGAATGTCATTTTTTTCGATCGCTGCCGTTACTTTTTCGCGAAGTTCATCCGCAGTGTGGTGGTCTAATTCACCGCTTAAGCGTATGCAAAGAACGTCATGTTTTGTAACTAATTCAATGTTAAGACTCACTATCCCCGGCCTCCTTAATCTGGTATAGTGAGTCAATTCGCTTTTTTATCATCAATATCCTTCTATAAATACAAAACTAGTCGATATTCGCCAAAAGTAGTGTCATAATTTACTTTTCCGACAAAATGAAAAGCGGAAGCGCCTTGGTCAGTGGCTTATGACCTCGATCCCCTAGGCGCTGAAGCTAGACAATTCTTAAAGATAGAATTACTTATTTTCCTGCTTTTGTAAACATACCGAAGGAACGCTTGTAAAGGGTCCACCAGCCTGCTTCTTTTACCGATTTACTTGCTACAAGCGGACTTTCAAGGATTACCTTTCCATCTTTAATCAGTTTTATCGACCCAACCTTATCACCTTTAGTTAATGGAGCGTTTAGGTTTTTTTGGAGAATTACTTTTTGCTTTACATCCTCCGTTTTTTCACCTTTTTTAGTCAGTAACGAAAGTGGTTCACTTGTGACTGCCTCTACAGACTTATCCTTCCCTTTACTGATTCTGGCAGTGCCAATAGATTGATTCCGTTTATAAAGCGGGTGTGTTTGATATTGACTAAAAGCATAATTAAGCATTTTGGTCACTTGAGCATTTCTCTCTTTAGAAGTCGGGGCTCCAAAGACGACTGCAATTACACGCATACCATCCTTTTGAGCTGTTGCTGTTAAGCAATATTTCGCTTCTGCCGTAAAACCAGTTTTTAACCCATCGACTCCAGGGTAAAAACGAACTAATTTGTTTGTATTAACGAGCCAGAATTTTTTGTCTGTATTTTCACGAAGGTATGCTTCATACATTCCCGTAAATTTCGTAATGTCTTCATATTTTAAAAGTTCTTTTGCCATTACTGCCATATCATGTGCTGAGCTGTAATGTCCGCTTACAGGTAAGCCAGTTGTATTTTTAAAGAAAGTATGCTTCAATCCCAGTTGTTTTGCCTTTGCATTCATCATATCGACAAAGGCATCTTCCGAACCGGCAATTCTCTCAGCCATCGCTACAGAAGCATCATTTCCTGAACCAATCGCAATACCCTGAAGCATTTGCTTGGTTGTCATTTCTTCACCCGGTTCCAGGAAAATTTGTGATCCCCCCATGGATGCGGCATATTCACTCGTCCGGACTTTTTCATTCCAGCTAAGCTTTCCTTTATCAATCGCTTCCATAATGAGTAACATTGTCATAATCTTGGTCATACTTGCAGGCGGCAATTTTTCTTGGCTATTTTTCTCATAAAGAACCTTACCTGTGTCCCGCTCAATTAAAATAGCAGAACTGACGTTACTGACAATATCTGTACTCTTATTTTCTATTCCAGCATTCTTTTTTTCTTCTGCAGCAAAGGTAGAAGGAACCCATAAGCTAGTTAGTAAAAAAGATGCTACTATAAAAGAGAAAAATCGTTTCATTCGCATAACCCTCCATTCTTTATAGCCACCATTTTTACCAAAATAAACAAGTTTATACATAAAAAGGTGTCAGGCACCATGTGAAATTTTCGCATGGTGCCTGACACCTTAGAGCACGTTTATTATTCTGTTATTTCTCCATGGATGAGAAGCGGCGCGTCGACTTTGGCTGCCGCGATTTTGATATTTTCATAAAGCTTTTGTTTAACTTCACTTACGTCTTCAAAGTTACTGTATATGGTTACTAACGACTCACCTTTATTGACCTGGTCGCCGATTTTCTTCCTTAACACAAGTCCAACAGCTAAATCAATAATAGATTCCTTCGTTGCTCTTCCTGCTCCTAGTAACATTGCTGCTGTTCCAACCTCGTCAGCAACGATTTCGGAAACAAACCCATCTTCTTTTGCTTCAAGCTCAAACGTGAATTTTGCCTGCGGCATTTTAGTAGGGTCATCGACAATCGAGGCATCCCCGCCTTGAGAGCTTAAAAAGACTTTTAATTTTTCTAGGGCTGACCCATCCTTAATCACCTTTTCAAGGAGAGTCCGTGCCTCAGCCAATGAGCCAGCCTTTTCAGCCAGATAAACCATATGGCTGCCGAGTGTTAAGCAAAGCTCTGTTAAATCTTCGGGACCTTCACCTTTTAAAGTGTCAATGGCTTCCTTTACCTCAAGGGCGTTACCGATTGCATATCCAAGCGGCTGACTCATGTCAGAAATGACGGCCATTGTACGTCTGCCTACATTATTACCAATCCGAACCATTGCTTTTGCCAATTCCTTTGAATCATCAAGCGTTTTCATGAAAGCTCCTGCACCTGTTTTTACATCAAGTACGATAGCATCAGCTCCTGCAGCAATTTTTTTGCTCATGATGGAACTGGCGATCAGCGGAATACTTTCAACAGTTGCCGTAACATCTCGTAGCGCATAAAGCTTTTTATCTGCAGGTGTTAAATTTCCGCTTTGGCCGATAACGGCGATTTTATTTTTATTAACTAAATCAATGAATTCACTATTGTCAATTTCAACATGGAAACCATTAACTGCTTCTAATTTATCAATTGTACCACCGGTATGACCTAATCCACGTCCAGACATTTTCGCAACAGGCACGCCCAAGGCAGCTACAAGGGGGCCAAGGACAAGAGTGGTAGTATCACCAACTCCGCCAGTTGAATGTTTATCAACTTTAATTCCTTCAATTTGCGATAAATCGATTTGGTCCCCAGATTCCACCATCGCCATTGTTAAATCAGCTCTTTCTTTCTCGGTCATCCCTTGAAAAACAATAGCCATTGTTAGGGCACTCATTTGATAATCCGGTATGGACCCATCTGTATAGCCGGTAATAATAAAATTAATTTCTTCTGTTGTTAGTTCAATTCCATCTCTTTTTTTCTCAATTAAGTCAACCATTCTCATCGGTTATCACCACTTTACTCTTACTTTTATATTTGTTGTATTCGTCTGTTGATTTCCTCTTCAGGCGCGGGCGGTTCGGGGAGCCTCCTCGGCGAGTTCCTCGCATGCGAGGTCTCCCTGTCCCGTACTCCCGCAGGAGTCTCGCGCCTTCCGTTCCAATCAACAGCTTGTGACCATTAGAACAGCTTTTTATATTACGCCATGCTTTTAACGATTTCTTTTATATAAAGGAGGAAATTTGCTTTAACCTTTTCAGTTGTTTCGATGACTTCATCATGTGTCAGCGGCTGATCAAGAATACCGGCAGCCATATTTGAAATACAAGAAATTCCTAGAACCTTCATTCCGCTGTGACGGGCAACAATTACCTCTGGTACAGTAGACATCCCAACTGCATCACCGCCTAATACCCGAACCATGCGAATTTCGGCTGGTGTTTCATATACAGGGCCAGGGTTTCCAAAATAAACGCCCTCTTGAATCTTAATATTTAAGCGGGAAGCAATTTCTTTTGCCATTGAACGCAATTCCTTCGTATAGGCCTCTGACATATCCGGAAAACGAACGCCTAATTTAGCATCATTTGGTCCAATTAATGGATTTGTCCCCATATTATTAATATGGTCTGTAATAATCATCAAGTCTCCCGGTTCGAAGCTTTCATTGACACCGCCGGCAGCATTCGTAACGATTAACATTTCAACTCCCATTTCTTTCATGACGCGAACAGGGAAAGTTACTTTATCCATTGCATATCCCTCATAGAAATGAAAGCGGCCCTGCATTGCGACAACCTCTACTCCACTTAATAGGCCAAAAACAAGCTGTCCTGCATGTCCTTCTACTGTCGAAACAGGAAAATCAGGAATTTCATTGTACGGAATTTTAACTGGATTCTCAATTTCATCTGCCAACACACCTAGTCCAGAGCCTAAAATGAGACCAATTCTTGGTGTATTCCCATATTTATCTTTTAGAAATCCCGCAGCATTTTGAATTTTTTCAACGTTCATGTTCATTCCCCTTTTTAGCTTAATTCTTTTAAAAAGCTCTTTCCGTAGTTTGGCAGTTTTACATTGAAGTTTTCCGCCACTGTTGCTCCTAGGTCAGCAAATGTTTCTCGTAGTGGCAGCTCTCTGCCTTCAGTCATTTTCTTTGAGTAAACTAATAATGGTACATATTCACGAGTATGGTCTGTGCCAGGTGCGACAGGGTCGTTTCCGTGGTCTGCTGTAATCATTAATAGGTCATCTTCGTTCATTTTCGCAAACACCTCAGGAAGACGGGCATCATATTCTTCAAGTGCTTTACCATACCCTTCAGGGTCGCGGCGGTGACCATATAATGCATCAAAATCCACTAGATTTAAAAAGCTTAATCCGGTGAAGTCCATATCAAGGGTTTCAACCAGCTTATCCATACCGTCCATATTCGAAACGGTGCGGAGCGATTTTGTAACGCCTTCCCCGTCATAAATATCCGATATTTTACCGATCGCGATTACATCAAAGTCGGCATCCTTCAATTCGCTCATCACTGTGCGGTCGAATGGTTTTAGGGCATAATCATGGCGGTTTGAAGTTCGTTTAAAGTTTCCTGGTTCCCCTAGGAATGGACGGGCAATTACCCGGCCAACCATGTACTTTTCATCAAGCGTCAACTCGCGAGCAATTTTACAAATTTTATATAATTCTTCAAGCGGAATAATTTCTTCGTGGGCAGCAATTTGCAGGACAGAGTCTGCCGATGTATATACTATTAAAGCACCTGTTTTCATATGCTCTTCACCAAGTTCATCAAGAATCTCGGTTCCGCTGGCAGGTTTATTGCCAATAACCTTTCTGCCGGTGCGGCTTTCTAATTCAGAGACAAGTTCTACCGGAAACCCTTCTGGGAATACACGGAATGGAGTCTGGATATTAAGTCCCATGATTTCCCAATGTCCTGTCATTGTATCTTTTCCGTTTGAAGCTTCCATCATTTTTGTATAAAAAGCTAAAGGCTTCTCTGCTTTGTTAATTCCTTTTATTTCCCGAATATTACTTAATCCCAATTTCGCCATATTTGGCATATTCAGACCGTTCATTTTTTCGGCTATATGGCCAAATGTATCAGCACCTTTATCGCCAAACTTTTCGGCATCCGGTGCTTCTCCAATTCCGACTGAGTCCATGACGATAATAAAAATACGCTTATATGTATCTGCCGCCATTCGAATCTTCCTCCTTTATTAATAGGAAACGTTTACAAGTTAAAAATACACAAAAATAGGTTACCCTGTTTAAATTAGAACTATGAAAGGGTCACATAATTATATTCGTCAGAAGTCTGACATCTTTATTTTACTAAATGTTTATGAAATTACAAGAAAAAAGCTGCCTGAAATTTTGGCAGCTTTTTGACATTTATGCGAAATCGAGTATTAACTATCATTCTATCAAGCTCTTGGGTGAAATTTACTATAAACGTCCTTCAGCCTTGTCTTATTTACGTTTGTATATATTTGTGTCGTAGATATATTTACATGGCCTAACATTTCTTGAACAGCCTTTAAATCTGCCCCATTTTCCAATAAATGAACAGCAAAGGAATGACGAAGTGTATGTGGGGTCAGCTCTTTCACTATTCCAGCCTCTTTGGAAAGTTTTTTTAGAATTTTCCAAAAGCCCTGTCTGGTCAACCTTTTACCTTGGTGATTTAAAAACAAGGCATTATCAGGATGCTTTTTCGCTGCAAACAAAGGTCTGCCTTGTTCTAAATATTGCAAGATGGCATCTGAAGCAGTACGCCCAATCGGAATAATCCGTTCATTATTGCCTGTTCCAAGACAACGAATAAATCCCATCGTTAAATGAACATGATCAATATCCAGACCAATCAGTTCACTAACACGAATTCCTGTTGCATAGAGAAGTTCAAGCATCGCTTTGTCCCGTTTCCCATAATGATCCTCCAATTTAGGCGCATCTAAAAGAAGTTCTACCTCTTTCATGCTCAAAACTTTAGGAAGTGTTCTTTCAAGTTTTGGTGGTTCAATCAGATTCGAAGGATCTTGGCCGGCTGCTTTTTCCCTTAATAAAAATTGATGAAAGGCACGAATGGAAGCAATGTGCCTTGCAATTGTTTTCGATGATTTTCCTTGCTCCTTTAAAAATCCAAGAAATTGTATAATATGGACGCGCTGTATATCATTAAAGGAGAGGATCGCCTCGACTTTTCCTAAATAATGAAGATAGCTTTTCAAATCGCGTTCATAGGATAGAATGGTATTTTGGGCCAGCCCTTTTTCAACTATCAAATAATGCATAAAATCTTTTATCCGCTCTTCCATCGCCCTTACTCCCCATTTAAATAAAACAACATCAGCCGATCTAACAAGGAAGGATTTTCTTCATCTACTGCATTTGAAACCTTTAATGCAGCTCCTTCCGGTTCTTCATAGCGATGATAGCTTTGGTATTCTTCTGATACCCACATGATACCATAATAGAAGAGGATCGTGCATCCGGTAAAAATGATAAAAACCTTTAAGGTTTGCAGTGTTATTTTTATAAAAGAGATCATCTTGCTTCCCCCTAATTTTCAGGTATTCTAGTAAAAGGTATGCCAAAATGTACAAGTTTTATACCTTTATATCTGGAAATATGGGTAAACAAAAGAAAAAGCCCTTTCGCATAAAAGGACGATTTATAAGTTATTCAGTTTTTTCTTCCACTTTCACCTTATCCTGGCAGCGATAGCAAATCCCATGAAAAGTAAGACGATGATCTTTAATTTTAAAATTCCATCGTCGTTCGACGACAGCTTCCACATCCTCAAGCAAATCTTCCTGAATTTCATCAACAGCGCCACATTCTATACAAACAAGGTGATGGTGAAAATGTGCCGCACCTTCCTGCCTTAAATCATATCTTGATACGCCGTCGCCAAAATTTATTTTATCGACAATTTTTAATTCCGTTAATAATTCTAATGTACGATAAACAGTTGCTAATCCAATTTCAGGCGATTTTTCTTTAACGAGGAGGTACACATCTTCCGCACTTAAATGATCCTCTTCATTTTCTAATAAAACTCTGACGGTTGCTTCACGCTGAGGTGTTAGCTTATAACTTGCTGAATGCAACTGTTTTTTTATACGCTCAAGTCTAGTTTCCATTCTGAAGTCCCTCCCTCGCCACTGTTAGTTCTCATTATAACAGATGAGAAAAGAGATTCAAAATAAAATTATTATAAACAAGAATTTATAATTAATATTAAATAATAATTATTTTAATGAAGTTGAGCTAATAATCGTTTTCATTAACCATGGTGATAAATAAGCTTCTATTCCAGAAGCTGCTGATATAAAAATCACTGCTGCAATCAGAGCAAAAATATATCCTTTAAAAAAAGGCATGATTGGCTGGGCATATTTTTTGATAAACTGTTTTTTGATCATTCTCATTGAAAATATCACTGATAAGGCTGCCATCAAGATAAATACCGGAATGATAATCAAGTTTTGCGGAAGGATAGATGCAAACGCGAGCAGAAATCCTTTCCAGCCCATTTGACTTACTAAAAAGCCAACTGTAAACCCGACAACCATCCCTTTAACAAATAAAAGAATCAGAATAACAGGCAGTCCGATGATTGATATCCCAAGGATCCACATTAGTCCAATAAACTTACTATTGTGGGAAAAACTCTGCAAAAATAGGTCATTATCTTCCGCTACCTTATCACCGGAAACTTGGCCAAAAAATTGTGATAAATAATAGTAGAGATCTTCCTTTTGGGTAAAACTCATGCTGTTTACCACAACCGCTCCAAATATGACCCCCATTAAAAATAAAATTACAATAAATAAGAAAATCGAGGAATGCTCACGGAAATAACTAGCGGCATTGGACTGGTTCAATCGTTTTTTCATTTGCGTTTCCTCCTACTTTTGTCAATCGGTTAATACAATCTATGCCTAGTCTAGTATTTCTATTACTACAATTAATAGAGTATAGGAAAAATCCCGACAGCATATGCTGACGGGATTTTTAATCCGCAATTTTACCATATTTTCCGCCGCCGCCGGCAGCTAGATTTATTTTCCCTTCCCTTGCATTCATGATAAGGTCGGCTATTTTAGCTGGGACTACCTTTTTTAACGCTTCATATGGTACTTCGTGTAATATAGCCATTTCACTGCCAAAATGATTCACCAGTTTTTCAAGTAATTTCGGCCCTAGTCCAGGGATAAATTCGAGAGGTACTTGATGGATATAGGGAGGGCGCCCTGGAGGACTTCCATCTGCCGTTTTCAATTCCAGAATTCGGGCAGCCACTCCTTTTATGATTTTCTGATTTCCACATACATCACAACGCTGATCTTCCTCATTGAGATGATTGAAACATTCTGCGCAAACGGTTTTATGATATTTCCCCAGCAGTGGATCAAGCCCATAGTTAGCAATAATTTGACGGCCATCTTCCCCTTTTAATGCTTTTTGCAGTTCAAGGAAGGTTGGTTCCTTCAACGCAGCCACTTGATATTCACGGGCAATCTTTGCAAGGGAATGCGCGTCCGAATTCGTTACAAACGTATAGCGGTGCAATTCTCCTAATTGATCAGCCATGCTTGTGTCTGAGCTTAGACCAAGCTCTATTCCGTCTATTAAATCGGGATCCAGTACCTCTGTTAGTGAATGATTGACCCCTTTGCCATATAAACTTTTAAAGGGCGTAAAGACATGGGCGGGAATGAAAATGCCTCCAAACTCTTTTACTTTTTTTTGCAATATCCGACCTGATTCATAGATTCTTTGCGAGCTTAATTGAATATTTTTCAAGTGGTTCGACAACCATGTTGAGAACTCTCTCATAATCGTTAGGTTTGGAAAATAGCATAGCAAATGAATTGGGCCATTACATTCTTCATCATAAATCTCTAACTCTGACCCAGGGATAACCGTTAAGTCGCCAAATACTAAGCCCCCATCAGGATGCTCATACATTTCTCCGCTGTCAATCAGACTTTCCATCTCGAGAATGACTTCAGGTGAATGGCTGTCGATAATTCCGACCATATTGAGCCCTTTTTCGTGCCTGGCATGTTCGATAATATTTGTAAAAGTTAACGATTTGGCCCCGGTAATTTTGACCGGTTTGCCTGTCCAAGTCCGGCCAATATGAATATGTAAATCTACATAATAACGATTCATTTTTTTCCTATTGCCCTTTGCAATTGTAAGTATTGGACAGCATAGATTGTTTTCGCATCATAAATTTTTTGTTCCTTGACATATTGTAGAGCTTCTTCAAGGGTTAATTCCTCGAGATTCACAAATTCGTCTTCATCAAGTGCGGCGGAATTTTCTATTTTTGATAAGCCCTTGGCCAAATATACATGGACGATTTCATCAGCAAAACCTGGTGAAGTATAAAAGGAGGTGAGTAATTCAAGACTTTCACATCCATAGCCTGTCTCTTCCTCGAGCTCACGGCGGGCACAGACAGCTGGTTCTTCCCCTTTTTCCAGCTTTCCTGCCGGTATTTCAACTATCGTTCTTTCCAATGCTTTTCGGTATTGTTCGACCATGATGATCTTATCATCATTTGTGACAGCTAAAATAGCAACTGCCCCGGGATGTTTGACGATTTCCCGTTTAGATTGTTTGCCATTTGGCAGTTCAACATCCTGTAAATGAAGACTGATTACCTTTCCTGAAAAAATTTCTTCGCTATGAAGTGTTTTTTCCTCAAGCTTGCTCATAAAGGTCACTCCTGTTCTATTCCAATAATCTGCTCATACATTTTACCATACTTAATCTGGAGGGGTATTGATGAAGGTCGTCGTGCACGAAAAGGGAATTATCCTTGTTGGAAAGAGCTGGGAGATCCTCCAAAAGCTTAAGGAATACAACAAGGATTATACTTTCGTTTCGGAGTGGGTTCAAAATATAACGCAAAAATGAGTTCTGCTGTTTGTAGTCTGCCCTGTTCTTTTTGTAAAATGATAGAAAAAAGAACGGGGTGTTTTTTTGAAAAAGAGAAGATTAGGTGGCTCCGATTTGTTTGTTACCGAGTTAGGGCTTGGCTGTATGTCCATCGGAACAGATGAGCTATCTTCGAGAAAAATCATCGAAGCTGCACTTGAAGAAGGAATCAACTATTTCGATACGGCTGATTTATATGATTTCGGTAAAAATGAGAAAATCGTCGGAAGGGCGTTAAAGGATGTCCGGGAACAGGTGATTATTGCGACTAAAGTCGGGAATCGCTGGAAGGAGGATCTAAGTGGCTGGTCGTGGGACCCTTCCAAAGCCTATATAAAAGAAGCAGTGAAAAGCAGTCTGAAACGGCTGGGAACAGACTATATTGATCTTTATCAATTGCATGGCGGAACAATTGAGGACTCAATTGACGAAACGATTGAAGCGTTTGAGGAATTAAAAGCAGAAGGCTTGATTCGCTATTATGGTATCTCATCGATTCGGCCGAATGTGATTCGCGAATATGTGAGGAAATCTGGGATGGTTTCTGTCATGATGCAGTACAGCATATTAGACCGCAGGCCTGAAGAAGAGGCATTACCGCTGCTTCATGAAAATGGCATTAGTGCTGTTACCCGGGGACCGCTCGCAAAGGGGCTTCTTAGCGATAAGCTGCTGGAAAAAGCATCTGGAAAAGGATATTTGGATTATTCCAACGAAGAGTTAAGAGAGACGCTTGACTTATTAAAAGAAAAAGTGGGAGCTGGCCGCTCGTTTGTAGAAGTGGCGCTGCAATACAATCTAGCAAACTCTGCCGTTGCATCTGTTGTTGCTGGTGCAAGCAGCCCGGAACAAATTAGGAGCAATGCCAAGACGGTAAGATGCCAGCCATTAACGGATAAAGAGGTTGCACTAATCAAAGAATTAACTAAATATAGTATTTATAAAGAACATTGTTAAAGGAGAGCAGTTGCTCTCCTTTTTACTTTGCTTGCATTAGATAATTATTTAAACTCCTTCCAGTTCATCCCGCTTTCGTTCAATAACTCTTCAAAGGATTTATTCTTCTCTTTTAATCTGCGTTCTTCCCGTTTTCTTGCTTCTTCCTCTTGTTTTTTTCTCTCTTCTTCCGCTTTCAATTGATCCTGCTGATCTTTTAACTGCTTAATTAAGTCCGGGTTAATCATATCTTTAAGCGTTACAGGCTTGTCATCTGTTTTTGGTTTAGATTGATTTTTTTGTTTCGTATTCTTTTTCATTCTAAACACCTCCAAAATTCAATTATTCCTTTTATTATATCATGAAAAAAGCAGGCTGTTTGACAACACAGCCTGCTTAAACTTTTCTTTAATATGCTTCTACTTTAACGCTTCCATCGACTTGTAGAGCCGCTTCCGTCGAATTCACGACTTCCTCTACGGTAAATCCTTTTGCTACTTCCACAAGCCTCAATCCGGAAGCGGTGACATCCATAACCGCACGCTCTGTGATAATCCGGTTGACGACTCCTTTCCCTGTTAATGGAAGAGTGCATTGTTTTAGAATTTTTGACTCACCTTTTTTATTGACGTGCTCCATGATAACTATAATTTTCTGGGCGCCGTGAACAAGGTCCATCGCCCCGCCCATTCCTTTAATCATTTTTCCTGGAATCATCCAGTTTGCAAGATCGCCGGTTTCGGAAACTTCCATTCCGCCGAGGATTGCCAGGTTCACATGTCCGCCGCGAATCATTGCAAATGATTCAGCACTGTCAAAATAGGCTGCACCGCTGATAGCTGTAACCGTTTCTTTCCCCGCATTGATTAAATCCGGATCAACCTCATTTTCATTCGGATAGGGGCCAATGCCAAGCAGTCCATTTTCCGATTGCAAGACAACCTGTTTATTGTCAGTTATATAATTGGCAACGAGGGTTGGCATGCCTATTCCGAGGTTTACATAAAAGCCGTTTTCAATTTCCTTCTCTGCCCTAATCGCAATTCTCTCTCTGACAGAGACTTTCTCATTCGCCATTTACACTACTCCCTTCTACCAACTCTATTTACTTACTGTTAATCGCTCAATTCGCTTCTCTTGGGTTCCTTCGATAACCGCTTGCACATAGATGCTTGGAGTATGAATAAAATTCGGATCCAATTCGCCGATTTCATAGAGTGTTTCTACTTCAGCAATCGTTACTCTTCCAGCAGCCGCAATCATTGGATTAAAGTTTCGAGCTGTTTTGTGGTAAACGAGATTGCCCATCTTGTCGCCCTTCCATGCTCTCACCAAGCTAAAATCAGCTGTCAGCGCTTCTTCTAGAAGGTACTCCCGACCATTAAAAATTTTCGTTTCTTTTCCTTCAGCAATCGGTGTTCCTACCCCGGCAGGAGTATAAAACGCTGGAATACCGGCGCCGCCAGCTCTAATTTTTTCCGCTAATGTGCCTTGCGGTGTCAATTCCACTTCCAGCTCCCCTGTCAAAACCTGTCTCTCAAACTCTTTATTTTCACCTACATAGGAGCCGATCATTTTTATAATTTGCTTATTATTTAATAGGAGGCCGAGCCCCCACTCATCGATTCCGCAGTTATTAGAAATAACAGTTAAATCCTTTACGCCTTTTTCTGCTAACGCTAAAATCAGGTTTTCTGGTATCCCGCACAAACCAAATCCACCTACCATCAGCGTCGCTCCATCATGAATATCGGCAACTGCTTCCTGGAAGGATGTACAAATTTTCTTCATTTTCGTTCTCTCCCCCTTTTAATGAACGTTTTATGCAAGCTCAACAATCGTTGCGACCCCTTGCCCGCCGCCAATACAAAGAGTAGCCAATCCTACGCGCGCCTGTCTCTTTTTCATTTCGTGGATTAAGGTAACCAGAATTCTTGCCCCGCTTGCTCCGATAGGGTGGCCGAGAGCAATGGCGCCTCCATTTACATTGAGAATTTCTTTATTAAACTGAAGCTCACGGTCTACAGCCAGTGATTGTGCCGCAAAGGCTTCATTTGCTTCGATTAATTCAATCTCTTCCATCGAAACAGATGCCTTTTCCAACGCTTTTCTTACGGAAGGTACCGGACCAATCCCCATTATGCTTGGGTCTACACCGGCACTGGCATTTGCTTTGATTGTTACTAGCGGTTCAAGACCTAGTTCTTCCGCCTTTTTCTTACTCATGACCACTACAGCAGCCGCACCATCATTAATTCCTGAAGCATTTCCTGCCGTTACCGTGCCATCCTTTTTAAACGCTGTTCTCAAACCTGCTAATTTTTCTGCCGTGGTTCCTTTTTTCGGATATTCATCCACCGCAAAAACAATTGGCTCTCCTTTACGCTGCGGGATGACAACAGGAACGATTTCACCTTTAAACTTCCCTGCTTCAATCGCCTTCACAGCTTTGTCCTGACTCCATGCCGAAAATTCGTCCTGCTCTTCTCTTGTGATCGAATATTTGCTAGCAAGGTTTTCTGCTGTAATCCCCATATGATAGTCGTTAAACACACATGTAAGACCATCAGAAGTTAATGTATCCACTAATTTTTGGTCGCCCATTTTAAAGCCGTCGCGGGCATTTTTTAACAGGTACGGAGCCTGGCTCATATTTTCCATTCCGCCAGCTACTACAATTTCAGCGTCACCAGCCAAAATGGCTTGCGTCGCAAGATGAACAGCCTTAAGTCCGGAACCGCAAACTTTATTAATTGTCATCGAGGAAACGCTTTCAGGAATGCCCGCTTGAATAGCAGCCTGCCTTGCCGGGTTTTGCCCCAGTCCTGCCTGGAGGACATTTCCCATAATGACCTCATCTACTTGTTCTGGCTTTACTCCTGCCTGCTTGAGTGCCCCTTTAATTACAGTCGCTCCCAGCTCCGGTGCGGATATATTTTTTAAACTTCCATTAAAATTTCCGAGTGCAGTTCGGACCGCACTGACGATGACCACTTCGGTTTGGCTCATTACTTTCTCTCTCCTTCAACCTTTTTTACTTTTAACTACTTCTAGTTTAACACGGAAATTCCTCTAATTTTGTCAAAATTTCATTTTTTCTTGATTTTTCAAAAATACCGACACTACAATGAGAGTATGAAAATGGGAGGGGAAAAATGATGCTTAATTTACCTAAAAAAGTGACCATTATTGAGGTTGGTCCGCGCGATGGTCTCCAGAATGAGAAGTTATTCGTTCCGACTGAAATAAAAAAACAATTTATTGCCGCTTTAAGGAATGCTGGGCTTCAGGAAATGGAGTTGACTTCGTTTGTTTCGCCAAAATGGGTGCCGCAAATGGGCGATGCTGCTGAAATTGTCACTGATTGCCTCGATGATAGGACAAGAAATATTGTCCTTGCCCCGAATCGAAAAGGGATTGACCGGGTTTATTCCACCGATTGTAAAGCGGTTGCGGTGTTTGTTGGGGTGAGCAACACTTTTAATCTAAAAAATATTAATAAAACAACGAAGGATAGTATGGAAGAGTTAAAACCTATCATCCATGAATTAAAAGAAAAGAATTATTTTGTACGCGCCTGTATTTCTACCTCCTTTTATTGTCCTTATGAAGGGAAAATAAATGAGAGTGACACATTGGCGCTTTGCCGTGATTTTGTAGAGGCTGGTGTCGATGAATTAAGCGTGGCCGATACGATTGGGATGGCGGCCCCGGATGAAGCATACTCTTTGTTTTCTCAACTAAAAGCAGTATTCCCTGGGGTTCTTTTAACAGCCCACTTTCATGACACCCGGAAACTTGCCCTTGCCAATATTTTAGCTTCCCTTCAAGCAGGAATTGACCGATTTGATTCCTCCGCCGGCGGGCTTGGCGGCTGTCCTTTCGCGCCTGGAGCCAGCGGAAATGCGGCAACGGAGGACGTAGTTTACATGCTTGAGCGGATGGGAATTAAAACAGGTGTTAATCTCGAAAAGCTTGTGGATGCGATTGAAATCGTCCGTCCTCATCTTTCAAGGTCCATCGATAGCGGATATTATCGATTACATGCTCAAACCATTTAGATTTGTGAATAATCACCCTTCTATCTATGCATCTTATTAGATGAAACTACCTTGAAGGGAGATTTATTTATGAGCCAAAAACGTGACAAGGGAAACAGCCAAAAGGGCAAAGACTATGCAGAAACAAGCGGTAGCGGCACACGGACGATGGCCGCTGAAGAGATGAACAAAGCGATTCATCCAACGAAGCGACAAAATGCAGAGTCATAATAGAAAAGCGGAAGCGCCTTGTCCAGGGAAAAAAGTAGTTCATTTTTTCCTAGGGGCGACAAGCATAAGACGAGCCGGCGGAAAGGTTGCTTTTTACCCTTTTCGCCGGATTGACTGTAGACCTGCGAGCCCCTGGCGCTGGAGCCGGACATTTCTCAAAGTGCGATGTCATGTAATTTGTGTTATGAGCTTAAGCCGCTAAATTGGTATCAGCGGCTTTTTTCATGTTAAAATTTATGGGCGCATGAAGTTTATTTTTTTCATATGTTATATTAAACATTTCGGGAGGTGCCGCTTTTGAAAAAGGCATTTCGAGCTTTGTTCATTTTACTTTTTTTCTGGTTATCTCTCGCGTTATATTTTACAAACCGTATCATGTATATGAAAAAAAAGGACGAGGATTTTATCTTAAAGCGGGAAAAGGATGCAGGCAGGTATAAGCCTGATGAATTTAATTCCCTTCCACAACGGGAAGTGGATATACCTTCTCCTTTCGGCTACACCATTAAAGCCCTTTTGGTTGAACCCCACGAGACCAACCGCTATATCGTTATTACGCATGGTGTTACCGAAACGAAAATTAATTCGATTAAATATGCAAACCTTTTCCTTGAGCGCGGGTTCAATGCCTTGATTTATGACCATCGCCGCCACGGGGAATCCGGCGGGAAAACAACCAGCTTTGGCCACTATGAAAAATTTGATTTAAAAACAGTTGTTGACTGGCTAAAAAATGAAAAAGGGCCCAATCTTGAACTTGGAATTCACGGGGAATCGATGGGGGCAGCGACAATGCTGTTATATGCAGGGCTTTTAGAGGATGGCGCTGATTTTTATATTGCCGACTGTCCCTTTTCTGATTTTAAAGAACAGCTTGCCTACCTGATTAAAAAAGATTTTAAACTTATCCCCGGACTCTTGCTGCCGATCGGTGACGCTCTTTTAAGGTTACGTGATAAATATTCCATTCGGAATGTTTCTCCGATTTCGGTCATTGAGAACATCAAACATCCCGTTTTGTTCATTCACAGCCAAAAGGATGATTTTATTCTTCCTACCATGACGAAAGAACTATTTGAACAAAAGAAAGGGCCGAAGATGCTCTATCTTGCAGCCAACGGGCGCCATGCCCAATCCTTTAACGAAAATCCCGCTGATTACGAACGGGTGATTGATGAATTTCTACAAAAATATGTTCATCAGCCTTTGCTTAATTAAAACAGACTGTCCATTGGATCAGTCTGTTTTTTCTTTCAGTATTAGGCTCATATGTCCGTTCAGGATTTGCCCTGGGCTTTTTAATTGAAAGCAATTAGTTGCCTTGGAAAAATCAATTTTCATTTGTTCATCAAAGAAGACCATTTTGGATTTTTCTACATAAACCGTTCTATCGTTTGTTTCAATCGCGATGTCGGTATTTTCTAATTCGGTAACATACCATAAGGCAATTACACCGTTTACGGCGCAGCCGCAGCCATCTGTATCATATTTTAATTTTAAATAGCCTTCGCGGTTTGCGGTTCTTTCATTAATTTTTTCTGCCGCTTCTGCTGTAATTATAATTTCCACGTTTAAACCCTCCCTCATTAGGCATATGATGATTGTATCATATGTTTTTAAAGGAGTGTCAGTCTTTGTCCAAAGTTCAAATCAAAGTAAATGATAACGGATCTCTAAGAATCACCGGTGATGTGGAATTACTTGATGGGGAAGGCAATGTTTATACTACTAAACCATCTTTTTCTCTCTGCCGCTGCGGCTTATCAAAAAACAAACCTTTTTGCGATGGCTCGCATAAAGGAAATTTCGAATCACAAGTCCGGGTTCCTCAAGGTGAATAGTTTAAAAAGCGCGGCTTCATGATAGAAGCCGCGCTTTTTATGCGTCCGTCAGCCTTATATCGGCAATCGCATCTATGGGAATCCGGTGCACTTCTTCAAAACGGTCTACTACATGAAGCCTTTGAGCCATTTCGTCCCAGTAATGAATTTTGCCAATCACAATTTCATAATTCCGGTTATGGTAATGCGTAATTGTAATATATTGATCAAATTCAATTGCTTCAGACAAGGTCTCATTCATGAGCTCGAGCTGCTGCTCATCCATTTCTCTTTTCTGTTCGTATTCATCTTCTTTTACCCAATCCCGGAGCAATTTCACATGCTCAGGAAGCATCATCGACGTCCATTTGATTCTGCCGCGGTCGCGAATCGCCATACGCCTCTACCTTCTTTCTTATTCACTCAGAATTCGCCTTAAATTTGATAACTGTCTAGCTCCAGCGCCTAGGCGCTTCCGCTTTTCTAATTACATTTTATGCCCGCCCACTAGTGTTGCCCTGTGCTTTGCAGTTCCAGCTGCTGTATAGGAAACAGCGCGCAGCAGCGAGCCCGAACCGAAGCGGCGGCGGACTGCATCCACTACATAGCCAAGCTCCCGCCTCTTATAGGCACCCAAGTCAAAAAGATCAAGCTGAAGCTCGCAGTCTTCAACAATATTTCCGAGGGCAATCGCAATTTGCCTTACCGTCTTGCCTGTATAATTTTCATGAAACAATTCAAGGCAGACGCGGTAAAGCTCCATCGTCTCATTCGTTGGCTGCTGAATCGTTCGGGAACGATGAAAGCCGCCGCCAAATTCATCTTGGCTGTAACCGATGCTGAGACTAATGGTCCTCCCTGCTTTACGGCGCGTTCTTGTTCTCCGGGCCACTTCCTCGCACATTTCTAAAATAACGGCCTTGATTTCCTTTTCCTCTTTATAATCCCTTAAAAGAATTTGGCTTTTTCCAAAGCTGATTTGCCCCTGGATGATTGGGGCTCCTGGCTCAGAAAGATCCACTCCCCAGGCATGATGATAAAGCTGGTTTCCCATAATGCCGAACTTCTTTTCCAGCTTTTCTAAATCATAGCGGGCCAGCTGGCCAACCGTAAAAATCCCCATTCCGTTTAATGTCTTTTCGACACGCCGGCCAATTCCCCACATTTCCCTAAGCGGGGATACGTTCCAAAGCTTTGTCTTTACATCTTCATACGTCCACTCAGCCACTCCTTTTTTCTTTGCGTCCAGATCCAGACAAAGCTTTGACATGAGCATGTTCGGGCCAATGCCGACGGCGCACGGCAGCTGAAATTCCCGTTCAATATCGTCCTTTATTTTTTCGGCAATCGTCCGAGCATTCCCCCATAAGTGAACCGCGCCATCGACTTTAATAAAGCTTTCATCGACGCTGTACGTATGGATGGCTTCTTTTGGAACGTAGCGGTTAAAGACACGGGAAATTTCAGTTGAAACACGTAAGTACGTTGCCATCCTTGGCTCAACAATTTGAATTCTTGGGTCTTTTGGAATCTCGAATAGCCGCGAACCTGTTTTAATGCCAAATTCTTTTTTGAGGCGCGGGGAAGCAGCAAGTACGACACTTCCCTGCCGATCCAAGTTGCCAGCCACCGCTAAATAGCAATTCAATGGGTCAAGACCTCTCATAACAGCCGAACAGCTTGCATAAAAGCTCTTCATGTCCACACATAGAATTTTATTTTGCGGCAGTGTGCTATAATCCACCATGGCTTTCCCCTCACAGTTTTTCAAAAGTGGAACATTTGTTCTTTATTATTATATTTATTATGATAAGCGAATATACGTTCTCATTCAATGGAAATTTTTTGCCTGTTTTTTTAGATGGAGATTAAGCGGCAAAACAGTATAATAACGTTGAGGTGCGTTTTTATGGAGAAAAAATTAGTCGTTAAAATGATCAAGAATTGTTTTAAACAGTATTATGAGGCGGATTCGATGCCTGTTGATGAGAAAGATTTGGAGGTACTTGTGAATCGGATTCTTCAAACAAAAGACGAAGAACCGAGTGCGGATTTATATGAGGTAGTAAATGATATGGTGTATGAATTTTTAACAGGATGATTCTATAGAAGAGCCCTATGGGACAAAACCAGCGGAAATCCCATGCAAACTGTCCCATAGAAAAGCTCTATGGGACAAAACCAGCAGGAACCCCATGCAAACTGTCCCATAGAAGGGCTCTATGGGACAAAACCAGCGGGAATTCCATGCAATTTGTCCCATAGAAGGGCTCTATCGGACAAAACCAGCAGGAACCCCATGCAAATTGCCCCATAGAAAAGCTCTATGGGACAAAACCAACAGGAATTCCATGCAAATTGCCCCATAGAAAAGCTCTATGGGACAAAAGCAACAGGAATTCCATGCAAATTGCCCCATAGAAAAACATGCAAGAATTCCCCATAAATTATGTTAAGATAATATTTCTTGTATATCCTCCTCGGTTAAAACGGATTTGCCCTGCTCCTCGGAGTCAATGATTTCTTCAATCAGCTGTCTTTTTTTGTCCTGCAGTTCGCTGATTTTCTCTTCGATGGTGCCTCGGGAAACAAGCTTGATGACCTGGACAACATTTTTCTGGCCGATGCGATGGGCCCGGTCTGCGGCCTGCTCCTCGACCGCCGGATTCCACCAAATGTCATACAAAATGACCGTGTCCGCTCCCGTCAAATTAAGTCCTGTACCGCCAGCCTTAAGCGAAATAAGGAAGAAATCGCGTTCCCCTTCATTAAATCGATTGCAGATTTCCAAGCGTTCTTCAGACGGGGTCGCGCCATCAAGATAGAAAAAAGGAAGGTCCTTAACCGCTAAATTTCTCCCTATAAGATCAAGCATTTTTGTAAACTGCGAGAAAATCAACACCCTCCTTCCTGAAAGCCTGGATTCCTCAATAAGCCTCATCAGCATTTCAAATTTAGCAGAACTGCCTTTGTATCCGTCCACAAACAAAGCCGGATGGCAGCAAATCTGCCGCAAGCGCGTTAAACCTGCTAGGATTTTTATCCGGTTCTTCCGGATGGTTTCCTTGTCCAAATGTTTAAGTGTATCCTCTCGCAGCTTAGCCAAATACGCGGCATACAGCTTCTTTTGATCTGGAAGAAGTTCTGCTGATTCCGTAAACTCTAATTTTTCCGGAAGCTCGGAAACGACGTCTTCCTTCATCCTTCGCAATAAGAATGGCCGGACTCTACGAGAAATCTTTTTCCTTGATAGGTTTGAGAATTCCTTTAAGCCACGAAATAGTTCAGGAAAGACGACATGAAAAATAGACCAAAGTTCTTCGAGAGAATTTTCTACCGGTGTTCCGGTCAAGGCAAATCGATAATCCGCCTTAAGCCTTTTTACCGCCCGTGCCGTTTGGGTCAGTGGGTTCTTAAAGGCTTGTGCTTCATCAAAAAAGACAGTGTGGAAATCTTGGTTCTCGTACCACTTGAGATCCCGACGCAGCAAAGGATACGAAGTGATAACCACGTCCATTTGCAAAGCTTCCTTCAGGATACGATGCCTCTCAGCTTGATTGCCATCCACGACAACAGCTTGAATTTCTGAAGCAAATTTCATCATTTCACTCAGCCAGTTATACAGTAAAGAGGAAGGACAGACAATTAAAACCGGCTGCTTTTTTGCACGGATGTTCTCAAGCTCTGATAAAATAAACGTAATGCTTTGCAATGTTTTTCCAAGGCCCATATCATCAGCTAGAATTCCGCCAAATCCGTAATGGGCAAGTGTTTTCATCCACTTGTAACCGCGTTTTTGATAGTCCCGTAAAATCGAATCTAAACTGGATGGCACTGCAAACTCTAAGCTGCCGGCATTGCGGAGACTTTCAAGGAATTGACGAAAGGATTCTTCCGCAATGAACACCTGACTGTCATCAACCGAATCAAGCAGCGGCAGTCCCTGCATAATCGATAGCTCGAAGCTATCTTCAAGATTCTTCTTCTCTGCTGGTATTTCCGTTAAAAACCGTTGGATTTCCTTAAACTCCCGTGTCTCTAACGACAACAGCGCACCATTCCGAAGCCGATAAAATTTCCGCTTTTCCTCTAGGGCCGTTAGAACTTCTTTAATTTGCTGCTCAGGAATTCCTAGTTCAAATTTAAATTCGAGCCAATTTGTTCGTTCTTTTTTCACCCTTACCCTCAAGCTCGGGCGGGGATTCTCTCTAAAAATCCTGTTTCGTACAGCTGTTGTAGCATAAATTTGTGCTAGCTTTTGGAGCTTCGGGACAGTATGGTAGAGAAATTCATATTCTAATTCTTCATTGTGAAGGTAATAACCGCCTTCAGTTTTAACAAATGAACTCTCCTCCATAAGCTGCAGAATCAGGCTCTCCTTATCCTCATCACGAATTACTCTAGAACCAGCATAAATATCCGGCCTCTCCAAAGGATTGATTACAACATTATCGTAATGAAACTCCAGCCCGGCTAGCAGGCGATTTTTCACCCGATCCAAGTACAATTTGGCAATCAGAGGCGTTTTCATATACTCTTTTGCCAGTGCATCAGAAAGCTGGACATAACCTATTTTTTTTAAGCCAGGGACTACTTTTTCTAAAAAATACTTGATTTGTACTTGAGGGATGGAAATTTGATTCGTTCCTGAGGCATCTAGCAGTTGTTTAAGATCGGACAAACGCTGGCAGTCCTCCGTTTTCATCGTAACGATTTTCCCTGCCGATAAAACAGACCCGTAAGAATCTAAGATAATCATATTAGATAATCCTTTAACCTTTAAACAATAGCCATTGCCATCCGTCTCGCTAAATTCAAACTTTAACGGAGGCAGCTCGTCCGTAACAACTAAACTATCATAGATATTTCCATTGTATTTAAGCTTCACCAATGGTGCCTTCGAAAGCAATGGCTGCAGCTGCTTCCAGGAAGAAGGCGGAATCGGAAGCAGTTCTTGTTCGCCTGTATGCTTATTATCTTGAATCACTTGTATTAGTTGCTTAATCACGGAATCAGTTTCATGTTGAAAGCAATGCAGGTAAGGTTCATAACAGAATAGGCTAGAAAGCTTAAATGGTCGCCCCTGATCAACGGCGCTAAGAAAGTCCCGGATGTTTTGTACATTTGCTGATTCAATCTTTATCTGCATTCCGAGAGTGTACTGTTCATCAATCAAAATTGGTTTACAGGTAAGTTCGACTTTAAGCACGGTTCTATTTTCAAAATGGAGTTGATGCCCGCTAGAGCGTATGGGCTGGTTGTTGAAGAGGTTCAGCACCCCCTCTGCTAGATTCTCCCCCCTGTTTGAAGAACCCTCTCGAAAGGGAGTGGTTCCTTTACGTTGATGCTCGTATATGACTAGCAATACTGCAGCAATATGCTGACAATCCTTTTGAAAGGAAGTCAACACAGGACACGTGCACTTTGTTCGAAAACCACCATTGTTTTCCCTTTCAATCACAACATGGAAATCCTCTGTTCCGGATACTAATGCTTCACATCGGTCAGGACCGTAATTTTCAATGGTTACTTTATTGGAACGGTAAAAAGCCTCGCCTCTTTTGAAGGAGACAGTCCCGCACAATTCTTTAATCATTTTTGGATGCAATCTTATATTCAATAGGGGACTCCTTCCTGAGGTCATTTAGATTACCCATTATAACATTTTTATAGAACTGCTCCCATACAAAAAGCCGCCTTGACCAGGCAGCTTTTCCCTTACTTAGAACTGAGCATTCGTTTTCCCAGTCGCTCAAACAACCGTGGAAATAGAACATAGACGACACTTCCCAGGTTCATCCAGCGCGGCAGATTGATCTCCCTCGTTTTCGTCAGCATGCTTTCAACGACCTTATTTGCCACATACTCTGGCTGAAGCATATACCGCTGAACATTTTTAACATAAGTGCCCTTTTCATCGGCAATGTTAAAAAAATTAGTGGCAATCGGCCCCGGATTCACAGAGGTTACCTGAACATTATAGTCGGAGAGCTCCATTCTAAGAGCATTGGTGTAGCCAAGAACAGCATGCTTAGTGGCAGAATAGACACTCGATTTCGGAGTGGCAATTTTTCCAGCTTGTGAAGCAATATTAATAATATGCCCAAAGCGCCGCTCGCGCATTTGCGGCAGCACCATGTTGGTACAGGCCATCAGCCCTACGACATTTACTTCAAACATTTCCTTAATTTCATCTATTGGGGCTTCATGCGCTTCACGGAAAACCCCAAAGCCTGCATTATTCACAAGTATGTCTATTTGTCCTATTTCAGCAAAAATCTGCTTAAAAACGCTTTGAACTTGATTAGTATCAGACACATCAAGCTGAAAAACATCTACTCTTACTTGATAATTTTGCTGCAATACTGCCTGCAGCTTTTCAAGCTTATCAATGCTTCGTGCAAGGAGGACTAGATTAGCGCCGCTTGCCGCGCAAAGTTTGGCGATTTCTGCTCCGATTCCTCCAGATGCACCAGTAATGACAATATTTTTACCTTTTAACTGTTCCCTAACCATTTATACACCCCATCAGAGTTAATCCCGTGGATTTGCTTGATATACCACAGGCTGACCAGCTCTACTAATAATCTCCCCGATAGAGGCTAAATAGTCAAGCTGAGCAACCGTTTCCGAAATCGTCAACATCAATTCACGTTGATAGACAGATGGAAACAGCCGCTGGCAGATTTGAAATACAGTAAGTTCCTCTTCCTTAAGCCAAGTTTTCACCGTCATCGCACGCTCATGCTGGCGGGTTAGCCTTTTTTCAATTAGTTCAGCTAACTGATAGACTTCATCACCATGACCGGTATAGACACAATGAATCGGATAGTGAAGCAGTTTTTTCATCGAATCGTTATGCTGAAGCTGCGGCTTAGGCCTCTCTTCTTCTCCAGGCGCCGGCGGCTCAAGTAATGGATTAGGTGAAATATGAGCAAGTATTAAATCCCCGCCAATCAAAACTCCGTCCTTTTCCCTAAAAAGCGCAATTTGACTTTGTGCATGTCCAGGGGTTTCGATTACCTTCCAATCGTGTAGTCCCAGAGGTCTCATGCCCTCCAAGAGATGTCCGGTAAGCGACCGATTACACATATACTTCATCGTCTTTCTTAGTTTTGGAAGTATCGTAAAATATTCCTCCGGTAATCCGAACGCCTTAAAATGCTCTAGGAAAAAATATTCTTGTTCTTGAAAAAAAGCTTCATTTGGATGAATCCATCTTTCATTAAGCGGGTGTCCATACACCTCTAACGAATTGGGAAAAAAATCGAGCATCCCGGCATGATCGGGGTGATGATGAGTAAGCACTACCTGCTCGATATCATTCGGGCTTAAATCTAATTCAGCCATTTGTTCTGTCAGGGAATTCCACGATTCTTCCGTTTTCGCGCCCGTATCAACGAGCGTTAAACGTTCCCCCCTAATCAAATAAACATTAACATCGCCAACAGCAAAAGGAGTCGGCAACGTAATCTTGGCAATTCCATCTTTCCATTCAGTCATTTTCAAAACCCCTTAACATAATGGTTAATTTAAAGTGTAACGATTATTTTTTCCAATGTCATTATATTTACATAATTTTTTAGAAAAAATAAAAAATTCTTTAAATTTATTTCTTGACAGACAGGCTATTTTTCTTGCATAATCACTATTAAAATTTCATTTGTTCGAAGCGATGAGTAAGGCCAGTAAATGAGAAATGGCAAAAGAGAGTGAAGCTCGAAGGCTGAAAGGCTTCACCGCCCTCTTAATCATTGAACCTACCTTATGAGCATTTAGGAAAACCTAACGTATGTCCGGCGTTAACGGAGTCGAGTGAACCCTTGTTGTGTATTGTTCCAACTTGGGTAAATGAAGGTGGTACCGCGGAAGATAGACCTTTCGTCCTTTGTGGATGAAGGGTCTTTTTGTTTTTTTCGCAAACATTAAGGAGGGATAATCATGAAAAAAATCGCAATTGTTGGCGCAGGTTCGATGGCTGAAGCCTTTATTTCCGGCATTCTCGAAAAAGGTTTAATTGATAGAAAAAATATATGGGTAACAAATAATTCTAATCAGGAACGATTAAATAAACTAAAAGAGCGATATGGTGTCCGGGGAACGTATGATTTGAATGTACTTTTTGATGGGGCGGACATTGTGATGTTAGCAATGAAACCAAAGGATGCGGCATCGGCAATCGACTATATTCGCGGGCATTTAACCGAGCAAATGCTGGTTGTTTCTGTTCTAGCAGGGGTTTCGATGAATACAATTGAGACTCTAGCAAATAAATCCCTTTCCATCGCTAGGTCCATGCCTAATACGTCTGCGGCAGTAGGAAAATCGGCGACCGCCATCGCAGTTAATAAGCGTGTCACCACCGAGCAGCTAGAAACTACTAAAAAGCTGTTTGGAACAGTCGGGCTTGCAGCCTTTGTTGCCGAAGAACAGCTCGATGCTGTAACAGGTTTGTCCGGCAGCGGCCCAGCCTATATTTATTACCTGATTGAGGCAATGGAAAAAAGTGCCGTAGAGGTTGGATTAGAAAAGGAAATGGCAAGTGAATTAATTGTGCAAACGTTAATAGGAGCGGCAGAGATGGTTAAAAACTCCAGTAAAACCTCGACGCAGCTTCGGAAAGAAGTGACAAGTCCAGGCGGTACAACGGAAGCCGGTATTCGGATTCTGGAGGAAAACGGGGTTCAAGAGGCATTCATTTCCTGTATTAAAGCAGCCACTGCCCAATCAAGGAAAATGGGAGATGCCCTCTGTTCACAGCTTAAGGTAGGAAAAACAAATTAAAAAGTTGTATCGTAATCCATAGTTCTCTTAAACTAATAGTATAACATTGATTATAGAGGGCTGAAGATATGGACACCATACTTACCGTTTTATTCTCTTTGGGCATAATGGTTTGGATTGTTTTTCTCATAGATGCCCATTTTGGTTTTAAAAATTTAGATACGCTTGAATGCGAAGAAAGCTTAGAAAATGGGCCATTATTGTCGGTAATTGTGGCAGCCCGTAATGAAGAGACACAAATAAGATCAAGCATCATCAGTCAACTGAGGCAAACCTATAGAAATGTGGAATGGATTCTTGTCAATGACCGTTCAAGTGATCATACCGGAAAAATCATGAACGAATTAATGGGACTTGACTCGCGAATAAAAGTTCTCCACATTAAGAACTTGCCTGGGGGCTGGCTTGGGAAAAATCATGCTTTATATCAAGGTTCTCTGGGGGCCTCAGGCAAATGGCTATTATTTACAGATGCGGATGTAAAGTATGAAAAAGAAGCATTCGCAAAGGCCCTCCATTATTTTGAAAAACACCAGCTGGATCATTTAACAGCGGCACCAAATTTGAACGCAAACAATTTTTGGCTGAAAACCTTTGTCGCCTTCTTCCTATTTGGCTTCTCCTATTTTAAGCGGCCATGGTCTGCAAATAACCCAAAGTCGAAAATCGGTACGGGAATTGGGGCGTTTAACCTCGTATCAAAAGCGGCCTATGAAGAGTTTGGTACGCATGAAAAAGTGAAAATGCGGCCGGATGATGATTTGCAGCTGGGGATGAAAATGAAAAAAGCAGGATACCGGCAAAGGATTGCCACCGCGCTCAAATTAATTGAAGTCGAATGGTATGGCAGCTTAAAAGAGGCATTTGTGGGTCTTGAAAAAAATACATTTGCAGGACTAAATTATCGAATCAGCATGGTGCTTTTCTCGATATTTGGAGTTTTTGTCACTCATGTGCTCCCCTTTGTGACAGTTTTTTCGAAAAATAAAACCATTGCCCTGCTCAGTTTAGGAAATATTGCGGCGAGTGGAATTCTGTATTGGATGATCGTGAAGAAAATGACGCGATTCTCCCCTTTTCTTTTTGCAGTATTTCCGATTACGGCCTTGCTGTTTATTTATTCAATTATTAGAGCAAGTATCCTTACGTTTAAACGTGGAGGAATAGTCTGGAGAGGCACCACCTACCGATTAAGCGAGCTTAGAGATAACGACTGAAGCAGAATTTTTAATTATCTTGGAGCCTTTTGCTATACTAAGATTGTAAAAAAATAGTTGAAGGAGGCTCCTTAACATGACAGCTAAATTATTTACTCCTTATACAATTAAGGGTGTGACATTCAAAAACAGAATTGTCATGGCGCCAATGTGCATGTATTCCAGTCATAATGAGGATGGGCATATTCAAAACTGGCATCGCACGCATTACACAAGCAGGGCAGTTGGCCAGGTCGGCCTCATTATTGTAGAAGCAACAGCAGTAACACCTCAGGGACGGATTTCAACACAGGATTTAGGCATCTGGAATGATGACCATATTGCAGGATTCCAAGAACTAGTTAAGCTTGGTAAAGAACACGGGGCCAAAATGGGCATTCAGCTAGCACACGCAGGTCGAAAAGCGATGTTAGAAGGAGAAATTTTTGCCCCTTCCGCGCTCGCTTTCAATGATAAAATGAAAACACCAAAGGAAATGACAAAATCCGAAATTGAAGAAACCGTGGAAGCTTTTAAGAAGGGTGCCGAGCGGGCTGCCGAGGCTGGCTTTGATGTAATTGAGATTCACGGAGCGCATGGATATTTGATAAACGAATTCCTTTCACCTCTTTCCAACAAAAGAACCGATGAATACGGAGGATCAGCTGAAAATCGCTACCGATTCTTGCAAGAAGTCATTGATGCCATCAAAGCAGTTTGGGAGGGGCCCCTTTTTGTGCGTGTTTCCGCTCATGATTACCATGATGACGGCTTAAAACCGGAAGATTACATAACCTTCTCTCAGTGGATGAAAGAACAGGGTGTCGATTTAATTGACGTAAGCTCTGGTGCAGTGGTTCCGGCACCCATTAATGTTTATCCGGGCTATCAGGTTAAATATGCAGAGGCGATTATGAATGGTGCTGACATCCCTACCGGTGCAGTTGGCTTAATCACTTCCGGGATTCAGGCGGAGGAAATTTTACAAAACGAACGGGCCGAATTAGTCTTTTTAGCACGTGAATTATTAAGGGATCCATACTGGCCAAGAACCGCAGCGAAAGAACTTGGTGTCAGCATTGAAGGACCAAAACAATACGAGCGCGGCTGGATCTAATAAACTACAAAGCACTTACCAGATATCTGGGTAAGTGCCTTTTTATTTATTTAAGAGAAATATTAATTTCTTTAAAATCCTCAGATATGTCCGTATTTGGAAAGATTTCTTTGGCTTCGTCAACTAATTCTTTCCAGGCATTTCGATCATAACGTGAACTGATATGGGTCAGGCACAACTCCTTACATCCTGCCTCTCTGGCAATTTCTGCAGCTTGATGGGTTGTGGAATGAAAGTAATCGGATGCCAGCTGTTCTTCTCCTTTTGCAAACGTTGCTTCATGGATTAAAAGGTCAGCATTTTTTGCTAAAACAATGGCATTTTCGCAAAATCGAGTATCTCCTAAAATGGTAACGATTCTCCCCTTTTGTTCAGGACCAAGAAACTGATGCGGCTCAATGATTCTGCCATCATCAAGAGTTATTGCTTCACCATTCTTAATCTTTCTAAAAATAGGACCTGGCTGAACACCTGCTTCAATTAACTTATCGGCAAGCAACGTACCGGGCCTGTCCTTTTCGACAATCCGATACCCATAGGAAGGTATTCCGTGATCGAGCAAACGAGCTTCGACGGAAAACTGATCATCTTCAAAAATAATGCCCTCGGAGATTTCAATGACGGACAACGAATACTTTAAATAGGTTTGACTTAAGGATAGACTAACATGAATAAACTCTTTTATCCCTTTGGGTCCAAATACTGTTACTTCGGTATCCCCGCCCTGAAAAGATCGGCTCGATAACAGGCCTGGAAGACCGTATATATGATCCCCATGAAGATGGGTTATGAAGATTTTTTCAATTCTCCGAGGTTTAATCGATGTATGCAGGATTTGATGCTGCGTTGCTTCACCGGCATCGAATAACCACACTGCACCCCGCTCCTCCAATAATTTAAGGGCAATGGACGTGACATTGCGAAGCTTTGCGGGCATTCCTGCGCCGGTTCCTAAGAAAAAAATGTCCAAATTCTAATCTCCTCTCTATACCGAACATACTTCCAAATACTATAGCATAAACTGCTGCAGATTGCTTCTCTACCTGTTTTGTCTTAGTAATTTGATACATGCAAATCATTATATTTGCGAAACCTAATCATAAGCGCTAAATTAAATACTTGTTAAGTATAAACTACATAAGCATCAAACTTTAGAAATGAGGGCTTTTAACGTGGAAGAAAACATGACTTCTTTAATCATGATTTTTGGAGCAACTGGTGATTTAGCGAAAAGGAAGCTTTTCCCTTCTCTTTACCGGTTATACAATAAAGGGAAATTTCATAAATTTGCGGTAATTGGCGTTGCCAGGAGACCTATGCCTAAGGATGATTTTCAGGCATCTGTGAAGGAATCCGTAGTATCGGCAATTGGAAACAATGAAAATATTGATGAATTCATCTCGCATTTTTATTATCAAGCACATGATGTATCTGATTCAAATTCCTACGCCTCCTTAAAAACCTTTGCCGACCAAATTGATGAACACTATAAACTGGAAGGAAACCGCATTTTTTACTTAGCCATGGCACCGGAATTTTTCGGTCCAATCGCCTTGCATTTAAAATCCGATGGACTTACAGATGTATCGGGCTATAAGCGCCTTGTCATTGAAAAACCATTCGGACATGATTTAGAATCCGCAAAAGAATTAAACAACCAAATTCGAACCGCTTTTTCGGAAAAAGAAGTGTACCGGATCGATCACTATTTAGGAAAAGAAATGGTGCGGAATATCGAAGTCATTCGATTTGCCAATGCCATTTTTGAACCCCTTTGGAATAATCGATACATCTCCAATATCCAAATTACTTCCAGCGAAACACTTGGTGTGGAAGAACGCGGCCGCTATTATGAGTCTAGCGGCGCCCTTAGAGATATGCTCCAAAACCATATGATGCAAATGGTGGCATTACTGGCGATGGAGCCGCCAATCAGGCTGACAACAGATGAAATTCGGTCTGAAAAAGTCAGGGTGTTTCGTGCACTCCGAGCAGTCGAAGGTGATGAAGTAAATGAGTATTTCGTACGCGGGCAATATGGCGAGGGCGAAATGGATGAAAAGCCGGTTCCAAAATACCGTGATGAACCTATGGTTGATAAAGAATCCAATACCGAAACCTATGTGGCTGGAAAAGTGATGATTGATAATTTCCGCTGGGCCGGCGTTCCTTTTTATATTCGAACTGGAAAAAGACTCAAGGTTAAATCGACCAAAATCGTCATTCAATTTAAAGATATTCCAATGAATTTATATTACCAAACCGAAAAAATGCTGAACCCAAATCTCCTTGTTATTCATATACAGCCTGAAGAGGGAATCACTCTGCACCTAAATGCCAAAAAAGCAGGTGGCCATTTAGATGCACAAGAAGTAAGATTAAGCTTTGCAAATACCGGTATTCATGCAATGAATACGCCTGAAGGGTACGAAAAGCTGCTTTATGATTGTATGCGCGGCGATGCCACGAATTTCACCCATTGGGATGAGGTTGCCTATTCTTGGGCTTTTGTAGACAAAATTTCAGCTGTTTGGCAGCAAACAAAAGCAGATTTTCCAAATTATGTATCAGGTTCAAAGGGACCTGATGCAGCAGATGCGCTTTTAGAAAAAGACGGCTTCTTCTGGTGGCCAGTAACAGAATTAGAAGTGGATATTTGCAAATAATTAATAAAGCTCCACTTGCTCTATATGGGCAATGTGGAGCTTTTTACTCTTCATCCTCTTTTTGCTGAGGAAAAGAACGAAGAAAATCCTTATTAAAGCTTGTGCCTGTTCCGATTTTGAGACTAGTGTCAACGTTATGAGTTCCGGCATTCTCAATAATATTTTTCCCATACTTTTCACGGAGGCCGGAAAGAGTTTTAAGTAACGGTTCCTTTTTAGCATCATGTTCGTATGAAAATAAATCTAACTGTTTAAAAGCTTGGTCCTGTTCAACTAAATCAAAACCAGTTATTCCCAACAAACGAATGGCATCACCATTCCAAGATTTTAGAAACAGCTGTTTCGCAAACGCTGCAATATCATCTTTTTGATTAATAGGGTTCGCTAATTTTTTGCTTCTGGTAATTGTTCGGCGGTCCTTATAACGGATGGTAATTCCCAAAGTCGCAGCCAAAACATTTTTTCGCTTTATCCTTATAGAAACCGTTTCAGCTAGCGACTCAAGGACATGAAAAAGCTCTTGCTGATTGCTGATGTCTCGAGGCAGGGTTGTGGAATTGCCAATGCTTTTAAATTCCTCGATTGATTCAGGGTCAACCGGCCGTTGATCAATTCCATTTGCCCGCTCTTTGATGCGGACTCCATTTATTCCCAAAAGGGTTTTTAATTGAATTTCATTTCCCTTTGCTAAATCACCAATGGTGTGAATCCCAATAGTCGTAAGTTTTTCCGCTGTCTTATTGCCCACTCCATGCATTTCGTTTGTGTTTAAAGGCCAAAGCACTGCTGGAATATCTCGCTTGCGAAGGATGGTAATCCCTAGCGGCTTTTTCATATCTGATGCCATCTTTGCTAAAAATTTATTCGGAGCAATACCGATACTGCATGGTAAATCCAGCTGCTCAAGTATTCTTTTTTGGATGTTTTCTGCTATTTCAATAGGACTGCCAAATTGAAAGCTTTCTGTTATATCCATGTACCCCTCATCAATCGAAACAGGTTCTACAAGTGTTGTGTAATGCCTTAGGATGTCAAACATCCCCATAGAGGCAGCCCGGTAACGATCAAAATTAGGAGATTTTACGATTAACTGCGGACAAAGCTTTTTGGCTTCCCAGAGCGGCATCGTTGTTTTCACACCGAACTTCCTTGCTTCATAGCTGCAGGTGACGATGATTCCTCGTCTTTCCTCCGCGTTTCCGGCAATGGCTAGCGGTTTTCCCTTAAGAGATGGGTCATACGCCATTTCAACTGATGCGTAAAAACTATTCATATCAACATGTAAAATGACACGACCATTCTTCGGATACATTTCCTTCATGCCGACACACTTCCTAAAACAATTGATAATTTAAGTATAACAAAAAGGAGAGCCCTTGGCCCTCCTTCAAAATTATTGATTGGTTACTTCGTTGATAATCGCAATGGTCATTTCTGCCAGCTTGTATAGTTCTTCAATCGGCATGCGTTCGTTGGTGGTATGAATTTCTTCATAGCCAACGGCAAGGTTAACGGTTGGAATGCCGAATCCAGCGATTACGTTAGCATCACTGCCCCCTCCGCTATGCTGCAATTCACAGCTGCGGCCGATTTTCCCGGCAGCCTTGCGGGCGATTTCTACTACTTGATCACCTTCGCCGAATTTGAAGCCTGGGTACATGATTTCTACTTCTACCTCTGCTCTGCCGCCCATTTCAGCTGCAACGGTTTCATAAGCTTCCTTCATCTTACCGACCTGTGCTTCCATTTTCTCAGGGATCAAGGAACGTGCTTCAGCTAAAATGTCAACACGGTCGCAAACGATATTTGTAGCAGAACCACCTTCAAAACGGCCAATATTTGCCGTTGTTTCTTGATCAATTCTTCCTAACGGCATTCTGGAAATTGCTTTGGCAGCGATGGTAATCGCCGAAACCCCTTTCTCTGGAGCGACACCGGCATGAGCAGTTTTTCCATAAATAGTCGTTTTCACTTTTGCTTGGGTTGGAGCTGCTACAATCACATTACCAACTAATCCATCACTATCAAGCGCATAGCCATATTTTGCTTTCATTAAGGAAGGGTCAAGGGCTTTTGCACCAACTAAACCTGATTCTTCACCAACCGTGATAACAAATTGGATTAAACCGTGCTCAATGTTCTGTTCTTTTAAAACACGAATAGTTTCAAGCATAACAGAAATCCCCGTTTTATCATCTGCACCTAGTATTGTGGTACCATCCGTTACAACATAGCCATCCTTTATCGATGGTTTTACTCCTTTCGCAGGAGTAACCGTATCCATATGGCAGGTAAAATAAATCGGATCAATCCCTTCTTTAGTAGCCGCTAAATTACATACTAAGTTTCCTGCACCATGTCCAGTCACAGCTGTTGTATCGTCTTCGAAAACATCAAGACCTAAATCAGAAAATTTTTGTTTTAAAATCTTTGCAATTTCAGTCTCAAATTTTGTTTCCGAGTCAATTTGTACAAGTTCTAAAAATTCATTTAAAAGACGTTCCTGATTAATCATTTGTAGAAACCCTCCCAGTTATGTACTCACTATTTCAGTATACCTTTTCAAGTTCATACCATCAAATAAAAGGCAGGTTATAGACCTGCCTTTTACAATTTATAAAGGAATATTTCCATGTTTTTTATATGGTCTGGACTCTTTTTTATTTCTGAGCATGTCGAGTGCTTGAATAATTTTGATTCTCGTTTCCCGCGGGTCTATGACATCATCGACCATTCCTCTTGATGCAGCCACATACGGATTCGCGAATTTTTCCCGATACTCTTCAATCTTTTGCTGCCTTGTTTGTTCTGGATTTTCACTGTTTTGAATTTCCTTAGAAAAAATAATATTTGCTGCACCTTGTGGACCCATTACCGCAATTTCTGCATTTGGCCATGCGAATACAAGGTCTGCCCCAATCGATTTACTGTTAAGGGCTACGTACGCCCCTCCATATGCCTTCCTTAAAATTACTGTCAATTTAGGTACGGTTGCTTCGGAGTAGGCAAATAAAATCTTTGCACCATGACGGATGATTCCTCCGTGCTCCTGCTTAACGCCTGGGAAGAACCCCGTCACATCTTCAAAAGTAATAATAGGAATGTTAAACGCATCGCAGGTTCTAATAAATCTTGAAGCTTTATCAGATGAGTCAATATCTAGACCCCCAGCCATAACCTTTGGCTGATTACAGACAAGGCCGACCGGTTCGCCCTTAATTCTCGCGAATCCTACGACAATATTTTTTGCGAAATCCTTTTGAATTTCCATAAAGGAGTCGCCGTCTACTACTTGTTCAATCACCTTCCGAACATCATAAGGCCTTACTGCATCAAAGGGAATAACGTCGGTTAAATCCGGACGGTAATCATTTTCTACCTCCGAATTAAGCCTTGGCGGTTTTTCTTCATTGTTTTGCGGCAGGTAACCTAAAAGCTTTCGAACATCCTTCAGCACTTCCGCCTCAGTCGAAGCACGGAAATGGGCGTTGCCGCTAATCGAGTTATGGACATCCGCCCCGCCAAGGTCTTCTGCACTTATTTTTTCACCGGTTACCGTCTCGATTACCTTAGGACCGGTAATGAACATTTGGCTTGTTTTTTCGACCATAAACACAAAATCCGTAATGGCTGGAGAATAAACTGCACCGCCGGCACATGGACCCATAATGACGGAAATTTGCGGAATGACCCCTGAATAAATGGCATTACGGTAAAAAATATGGCCATAACCATCCAGCGAGACAACACCTTCCTGGATTCTAGCGCCGCCGGAATCATTCAGACCAACAAATGGAGCGCCATTTTTCGCCGCTAAATCCATCACATTGGCAATCTTTTTAGCATGCATTTCCCCTAAGGCACCGCCAAAAACAGTAAAGTCTTGGGAAAATAAATAAATCGGACGGCCATTTACCTTGCCGTAACCGGTTACAACTCCATCGCCAGGCCCTTTTTGTTCATCGAGCCCGAAATCATTGGTACGATGCTCAATAAATGGATTTAGTTCAACAAAGCTTCCTTTATCAACTAAAAGCTCAATTCTTTCTCGGGCAGTCAGTTTCCCTTTTTCATGCTGTTTATCGATTCGCTCGTCGCCGCCGCCTAGCTCAACCTCTCTGCGCTTATCATACAATTCGTTAATTTTTTCATAGATGTCGATCATGTTACCCCTTCAGTCCTTTCTTTTCACATAACTCGTATAATACACCTGAAGACGAATTTGGATGCATGAAGGCAATATGTGCTCCCCCTGCGCCCAGCCTTGGGCTTTCGTCAATCATACGAATCCCTTTTTCTTTCAATTCCGAAATTCTTTCTTCAATAGAGTTTACTCCAAGTGCGACATGGTGAATGCCTTCACCGCGTTTTTCAATAAATTTAGCGATGGTACTTTCCTCTGACATAGGTTCCAGCAGTTCGAGTTTAGTTTCCCCTGCCTGCAAAAATGCAACTTTAACCTTTTGGCTTTCAACCACTTCAATTTTTAATAGTGGCAGACTTAATACTTCCGTATAAAAAGGTAATGCATTCTCTAATGATTTAACAGCTATTCCGATATGGTCGACTTTTTTAATCATGTTTTCCCCTCTGTTCCAATATAAAAATAATTCGACAATTATTGTATTCGGTAAAAAGTTCATAATTCCTTCCTAAATTGCCGGAGTTGTTCCATTGTTCATTTAGGCTTTTCCCTGTACAATATAAATATAGGTTTATAAATGAAGGAGGTCCCTAGATTGTCAAAAAAGAATAATCGTAAAATTGTTGTTTATTTAATGTTGTTTGCCATGCTTGCGTCAACCCTCCTAATTGGAATCGGCCAATTTATTCGTTAACCATATAAAAGGGAATGTTCAATTCGAACATTCCCTTTCCTCATTTTATTGCTCCATTTTCTTGGGCCAGCAATTCAAAGGATTTTTTTGAAGAAGTGACAAGAATCTTTGTCCCCAACGGGATTAATGGAAATAACGATTTTATTACCTCATTTTGCGAGCGGATACAGCCCTGTGAAACATATTTTCCAATTGAAGCAGGCTGATTGGTCCCATGAATTCCGTAGGTCCTGCCATCCGTTCCCTTTGCATCAAAGCCAATCCATCTAGCCCCTAGAGGATTTTTCGGATCGCCGCCAGGAATATTCTCTCTTCGAAAATATGGTTCCTTTGCTTTTACAGTAATCGTAAAAAGTCCTTCGGGTGTTAATTCTTGTGTCTTGCCTGTTCCAACACTAACCACTGTTTGAACTTTGTTCTCACTAATAAAAGCCAGTTCATTTTTACTCTTATTGACAATGACAAATGGTGCTCCTGGTACTGGATTTGGTCCTAACGGCCAAAGCGGAGAAAGGAAAAAAGCAATCAGGATTGGCGATAAGATTTTTATCAAATTCATCCACCTGCCTTTTTTTTCCTAGTTTGCTTCAACTTTCTTCCTTTCATTCATGAAAGATTCCATTCCTTTAAATGAACTTTTAATAATGAGGTAGTTATTCATTTCTTTCACTAATTGAAGCAGTGCTGCCCTCGTTTCAAATTCCTCTCTAGTTTTTGGAAGCTCCATTTCTTCAAATTCCTTTTTCATGTCTCTTAATTTTTCAATATAAATATGAGCTGTATTTCCAGGATGAACATTTTCAGACAATTCTTCCAGGAAGTCAGCAACCATCTTCCCTTGCCTAACTGTTCTGGTAATGGAGGTGACAATCGGCATGACACGTTCAATGATTTCAAATTGCTTTTCTCTCATTTTGAAATAATGAAAATAAAGATTCTCATCTCTTAAAAGATGATTTTCTACATCTCTGAAAGCTAGTGCTTTTGCCTCTTCGAGCAAGCGGGCACATTCAGTAATCTCTTTCCCTCCCCAATCGCTTTCACCCGCTCGTAAGTATCGAACCAATTCGCATAAAATAATTTTAAAGTTTTCTTCTAATTTACGTTGATAGTCCCTTAGTTTTCTATCGGCACTTGGCATATAAAGATTGATGAGGAGAGCCACTCCGATTCCTGTAATAATGACACCTAGCTCATTTAAAAAATTTGCCACAGAAATTTTTTGAGCCATGTAAATATGTAGAATTATGACACTGCTAGTAACAATACCGTCCTTGGCCTTTAACATGACAAGAATTGGGATAAAGAAAAACAGCATAACCCCGATAACGATTGGATGGTACGCGATTCCCTCAAAGAACAAAGCAGAAAAAGGCATGGCTAATACACATGCCAAAAATCGATCCCAGGAGGTCCTAAGAGACCTTCTTTTCGTCACTTGAATACATAAAATAGTTAAAATCCCTGCAGAAGCGTAATTGTTAAGGCCAAGCTGCTGGGCGATTAAGATTGAAGCTGCAGTGCCTACTGCAGTTTTGATTGTCCGATAACCAATGCGAAATTTCATTTAAACTCTCCTATATTAATAAAGGCTCTGAGAAACTTAGTTGTTGATTTGCGCTCCAGCCGCGTGCGGTTCGCGGGCGTGCCGGGGAGCCTCCTCGGCGCTTTGGCGCCTGCGGGGTCTCCCCTGACCCGTACTCCCGCAGGAGTCTTCGCGCCTTCCGCTTCAATCAACAGTGTTAAATATCAACAACTGCCTTTAATTTAGCCCAAATAAAAAGATGATCATAATGACCATCTTTTATTATCTTCAGTAATATAATTATAACACTTTTTCCAGAAAGTCCTTTGCTCTGGTTGTACGAGGATTATTAAAAAATTCATTTGGAGAGCCTTCTTCTAATAATTTTCCCTCATCCAGAAACATGATGCGGTCAGAAACCTCCCGTGCAAATCCCATTTCATGGGTTACAATGGCCATGGTCATTCCTGATTGTGCCAGGTCCTTCATAACGTTCAAAACTTCTTTTACCATTTCCGGGTCAAGCGCTGAAGTAGGTTCATCAAACAACATCAGCTTTGGTTCCATTGCCAAAGCACGAGCAATGGCAACACGCTGCTTCTGTCCGCCTGAAAGATTATTTGGATAAGCTTTCTCTTTTTCGGAAAGACCAACTTTAGCCAGCAATTCTCTAGCTTTTTTTTCAGCAGTTTCCCTTGATTCCCCTTGAACCTTCATCGGTGCGTAGGTTAAGTTTTCTAAAACTGTCAAATGGGGAAATAAATAAAAGTGCTGAAAAACCATACCAATTTGTTCACGAACTTTCATGATATTCGTTTTCCTGTCGGTAATCTCATGATTATTTATCCAGACCTTCCCTTGCGTTGGTGTCTCCAACAAATTCAAACAACGAAGGAAGGTGGACTTGCCGGAACCTGATGGTCCGATAATGGAAACAACTTCTCCACTATCAATATGGGTAGAAATATTTTTTAGGACTTCATTTTCTCCGAATTGTTTATAGAGGTTTTCTACTTTAATCACTAAATTTCATCCTCCTTTCAACTCGTTTACCAGCAAGTGTTAATCCCATAACTAATATCCAATAAATTAAACCAACAAATATCAAAGGCTCAAAGTTCCGATAGGTATCTGCTCCAACAACCTGAGCACGGCGCATTAAATCTAAATAACCAATTGTTGAAACAATAGCTGATTCTTTTGTTAAGGTAATAAATTCGTTCATAAGTGCAGGTAATATATTTTTTAACGCTTGGGGCAAAATTAGATCCTTCATCATTAAACGATAAGGGACTCCCAGTGCTTGCGCAGCTTCAGTTTGACCCTTATCTACCGCTTGAATTCCTGCCCTGATAATTTCAGAAACATAGGCTGATGAATTTAGGCCAAATGCTAAAATTGATGATAAAAATGGTGAAATGTCATAACCAGTTAATTGTGGAATAGCAAAATAGATAAGCATTAATTGCAAAATTAATGGTGTACCACGAAAAATAGATGTATAGGCATCTCCAAAAAAATTCAATGCTTTGTTCCGTGAAATCTTAAACAAGGCTAAAATAGTCCCAAGTGCAAATCCAAAAATAATCGAAAAAACAACAAATTTTAATGTAACCCATATTCCTTTTAGGATAAAAGGAATATAAGGCACAATTTGGCTAAAATCCAAATTCATGCCTTACACCTCACTTCAATATTTTAATTATTGTTGATCTTTTAACCACTTATCTTTTAATTCCTGGAGTTTACCGTTTTCCTCCATGTTTTTAAGTGCCTTATTTACATCGTCAATCATGTCACTGCCTTTAGGAAATGCAACTGCCATTCCTGGAGAACTTGTTGTTGGATCATCAAATCCAGCTAACCCTTGTTCCTTAATGTACCCTGTAGCAACTGATTTATCTAGATAAGCGACTTGAATACGGTTAGATAATAGTTCTTGAATTAAAGTTGTGGCATTATCAAGTGGCTTAAGAGTAAAATCAACCTTTTTTTGTAGTGTTTTTGCCCCTTCTTCTTGAATCGTGCCTAACTGGACTCCAACTGTTTTTCCTTTTAGATCATTAACTGTTTTAATATTAGCATTTTTTAATGTTAAGAACATTTCACCTGAATGGTTATAAGGAGTTGAAAAATCAACATTTTTCTTGCGCTTTTCTGTTGCAGACATACCAGCAAGAACCATATCTACTCGCTTAGCTTGTAAGGCACCGATTAAGCCATCAAACTTCATGTCTTTAATTTCTAATTTATAACCTAATTCCTTTGCAATAGCATTCGCCAAGTCAATATCAAATCCTTCAACCTTGCCGGATGGATCTCTTGATTCAAATGGAGCAAAATCAGCAGATGTTGCCATCGTTAATACTTTCTTGTCTGTGGTTTTTCCTCCATTTGCTCCGTCCTTATTAGTTTGGCCGCATGCAGCTAAAACAACTAAAGTTAGGATAAGAGTGAATGTTAAAATCGTCTTTTTCATGATGTCTCCTCCTATATTATAAAGATATTTTTTTATAACAACTTGAATTTTTATTCAACAAAACGAATAATAACACATGGATTTTATTTTGAAAAGATATTTTTTTAATATAAAAATATTCAAATAATTCCGATGCAATTATATTAAATAGATTAAACATTAATAGTATTTTTATGTAAAATGATTTATTAAAATAAAAAAGTACCTCTCATTATAGAGAGGTACTGCTAATATTTATGCCTCACTAACTAACTGCTGACGAAATTCATTTTTTATTTTTTCTAATATATCTTTATTGGTGATTACATCAAAACCAGTTAAGGCAAGGGCTAAGGCACCATTAGAAAGGATCTTATGAGAGTTGTCGGTAATAGTTAAGTCCGCAAATTCCCTTGTATGTGCGATTAATCCAGGAGAATCAAGACCGATATACGGATGAATGGCAGGAACAACGTGACTCACATTTCCCATATCAATGGAACCATAAGAATTTTTAGCTTTTTTTACCTCTTTTACATCAGTTGATAGAAGATTGTTTGTAAACAACTGAGATAGGGTATAGTTCGTTACCATATTGTCATAGCTCAATTCGTAATTACTAATTTCGAGCTCCGCCCCAGTCATTGAAGAAGCACCATTTGCTATGTTCTTTACCTTTTCAACAACCTCATTTAAATAACTGCGGTTGTTGGCACGGACATAAAATTGGGCTATCGCTTTATCTGGGACAATATTGGCCGCAACCCCGCCCTCTTTAATGATTCCGTGAATTCTAACATCTGAAGTGACATGCTGTCTAAGAGCATTTATCCCGTTAAATAATTGTAGTACTGCATCTAGTGCATTAATTCCCTTTTCAGGAGAAGCGGCTGCATGGCTTGTCCTGCCTTTATATTCAAATTGTATGGCATCCATTGCCAGTGAATCACCGCTTTCATAAGATTCATCAGCTGGATGTAAAATCATCGCTGCATCGATATCATCAAAGATTCCCTGTTCTGCCATGGGAACTTTTGCGCCATTTGTTTCTTCTGCCGGAGTACCTAATACAACAACCCTTCCACCAATTTCATCAACAACCTTGCTTAAAAGAACACCTGCACCTGCACTCATCGTTCCAATCATATTATGGCCGCATCCATGCCCTATCTCAGGCAAAGCATCATATTCTGATAAATAAGCAATAGTTGGTCCTTCTTTCTTACTATCATACACAGCTTTAAAGGCAGTTTGCCTATCAACAATCCCTTTTTCAACTATAAAGTGATTATCTTCAAGAAAATCCACTAAGCGCTGCATGGATTTAAATTCTTGGTCACCCAATTCTGGATGATGGTACAATGTATCACTGATCTCCCATAATTTATTTTGAATGTTTTCTAAATAACTTTTTAATAAGTCCTTCATATCAATAACTCCCCTTTGAAGTGATTAAAATTACGAAATAATTAATAAATATACACGATAAAGGAAGATTCGACAATAATAAAGGCCAAATCGCTATACGATTTGACCTTTCCATTTTATTCCCTATACTTCTTCACAGTGCTGTTCGAATTCATTTTGAAGCTTTGCAACCACCGTTGCCGGGTCGTAGCCTTCAATTTGATGGCGTTCAACCATGGAGACAATCTTTCCGTCTTTCAATAAAGCAAATGACGGAGAGGATGGTGGATACCCGGTGAAATAACTTCTTGCTTTTTCCGTTGCTTCCTTATCCTGGCCGGCAAAAACGGTGACAAGATGGTCTGGACGTTTATCATAATGCAGGGAATGTTCCGCTGCAGGGCGGGCAATCCCGCCTGCACAGCCGCAGACAGAATTAATCATTACTAAGGTTGTTCCTTTTTGTTCAAGTGCAGCTTCCACCTCTTCAGGTGTTTTAAGCTCTTTATAGCCAGCCGCCGCGATTTCTTGGCGTGCCTGTTTAACTACATCATTCATGAAAAAGTTAAAATCCATGCTCATCAACTTCACTCCTTCTAATTCTTTATAACTATATGATAACAGTAAAAAAGTGATTTTTTCAAATAATCCATTCGCCCACTAAACCTTTTTATTCAAAAACGCATCGAATAAGGCTTCCACGGCAGACGCCGCCGTTTTTTCGCCCGCAATGACTTCGTTTTCCAGTTGGGGTAATTTCAGTTTTACTGCCGGATGATGGAAAAAACTGTATTGAAGCTGATCTGTAATCATGGAATAAAGCCAATCCCGTTGCTGACTATTTCTTCTTTCGTTAAAAACACCTGCTAATTTCCCTGATGCTTCAAATTCTTTTATGACATTCCAAATATTTTTAATACCATCTCCTGTTAAGGACGAACAAGTATAAGCCTTGGTGTTCCAGCCCTTCGTTGCAGGCTGAAGGAAATGAAGAATACGGTTGTATTCTTTTTTTGTCTGCTCTGCTTTTGGTTGATTCGCCCCATCAGCCTTGTGAACAATTATCGCATCGGCAAGTTCCATGATTCCCTTCTTCATCCCCTGCAATTCATCTCCTGCCCCAGTTAAAACTAGGAGCATAAAGAAGTCTACCATATCTCTGATGATGGTTTCACTTTGACCGACACCAACAGTTTCAATCAAGATTACGTCATACCCGGCAGCCTCACAGATCAGCATCGCTTCCCTTGTTTTACGGTGCACTCCTCCAAGTTTCCCTGCTGTTGGGGATGGTCGAATAAAGGCCCTTGGATTTCTGGAAAGCTGCTCCATCCGCGTTTTATCTCCAAGAATGCTGCCTCCGCTAATGCTAGAGGATGGGTCAATGGCTAACACAGCAACTTGGAGCCCTAACTCACATAGAAACGTACCAAATGCTTCTATAAAAGTGCTTTTTCCTGCTCCAGGGACACCTGTAATTCCAATCCGAACCGAATTACCGGTATGTGTTAATAGTTTTTGAAGGAGCTCTTGAGCCTTATGAAAATGCTGTTCCGCATTACTTTCAACCAGGGTAATCGCACGGGCAAGCTGGCTTCTGTTTCCTGACAGCACCCCACCATATAATTCATCGACTGATTGCTCGCTCGATTTGCGCTTTTGAAACCGCAAATTTTTTTGAATGGAAATTTCTTGCCCTTCCTGTATTTGGCCTTTACGAATAATGCTTGAAAATTTATCAGGCTCGTTTGGGTCGCTCCATTCTGGTCTCTTATCCCCGTCCATTTACTGTGCCACTTCCTCATAACCAAGCTGTTTATAAATCTCCTTGATTACTTTCCCGGCTGCAACAGGAATAATAGTCCCAGGACCGAAAATGGCCGCTGCACCATTGTCATACAAAAATTGGTAATCCTGAGCTGGAATGACACCGCCAATAACAATTAAAATATCCTCTCTGCCGAGCTTTTTTAATTCGCTGGCAAGTTGTGGAAGTAATGTTTTATGTCCTGCAGCCAGTGAGCTCATACCGATCACATGTACATCGTTTTCAACTGCCTGCATGGCTGATTCCTCGGGAGTTTGAAATAAAGGGCCGATATCTACATCAAACCCGAGATCCGCAAAAGCCGTTGCAATAACCTTGGCACCGCGGTCATGACCGTCCTGCCCCATTTTCGCAATCAAAATTCTTGGTCTTCTACCTTCATTTTCAAGGAATTCGTCTGTCATTTGTTTCATTGCGGCAATTTCTTCTTCATTGGTAAACGCTTGACTGTATACGCCGCTAATAGAGCGGATTACCGCTTTATGACGGCTTGCCACTTTTTCAATCGCATCTGAAATTTCACCTAGTGTTGCCCTTGCTCGTGCAGCTTGGACAGCGAGTTCCAATAGATTCCGTTCACCTGATTCGGCTGCTTTCGTTAGGGCAGCCAAAGCTTCATTAACCTTTTCATCATCTCGGCTCATCTTTAATGCATTTAATTTTTCGATTTGCTTTAAGCGAACGGCAGTATTATCGATATCAAGAATATCGATTGCTTCCTCTTTCTCAAGACGGTAACGATTTACACCAATAATCGTCTCTTTTCCTGAATCAATTTGCGCCTGCCTTTTGGCTGCTGCCTCTTCAATCCGCATTTTTGGAAGTCCGGTTTCAATCGCTTTTGCCATACCGCCAAGTTTTTCAATTTCTTCAATATGTGTCCAAGCTCTTTGCACTAATTCATCGGTTAATTTTTCAACATAAAAGGAACCTGCCCATGGATCAATAACTTTTGTAATACCTGTCTCTTCCTGTAAAAACAGCTGAGTGTTCCGGGCAATCCTTGCGGAGAAGTCAGTCGGTAAGGCGATAGCTTCATCAAGCGCATTTGTATGAAGGGATTGGGTATGCCCCATCGCTGCCGCATGTGCTTCAATTAACGTCCGGGTTACATTGTTGAATGGATCCTGCTCTGTCAAGCTCCAGCCCGAGGTTTGAGAATGGGTTCTTAGTGCCAATGATTTTTCACTTTTAGGGTTAAAAGATTTCATCATTTTTGCCCAGATAAGGCGGCCCGCACGCATTTTTGCTACTTCCATAAAATAATTCATACCAATCGCCCAGAAAAAAGAAAGCCTTGGTGCAAACGAATCAATTTCAATTCCCGCTTTAAGTCCAGTCCTTACATATTCCAATCCATCTGCTAAAGTGTAGGCTAATTCTAAATCTGCCGGTGCTCCCGCCTCCTGCATATGATAGCCGGAAATACTGATGCTATTAAACTTTGGCATATATTTGGACGTATATTCAAAAATATCCGCTATAATTTTCATCGACATTTCTGGAGGATAGATATACGTGTTTCGCACCATATATTCTTTTAAAATATCGTTTTGAATCGTTCCGGAAAGCTTCTCCTGACTGACACCCTGCTCTTCAGCAGTTACGATAAAAAAGGCTAAAATCGGAAGGACTGCACCATTCATTGTCATTGATACAGACATTTGATCAAGTGGAATGCCATCAAACAATGTTTTCATATCGAGAATAGAATCAATCGCAACTCCGGCTTTCCCAACATCTCCAACAACGCGCGGATGATCTGAATCATAGCCGCGATGGGTTGCCAAATCGAAAGCAACGGATAGACCCTTTTGTCCCATCGCAAGATTCCTGCGGTAAAAAGCATTGCTTTCCTCCGCTGTTGAAAAGCCAGCATACTGTCTCACTGTCCACGGCCGATTCACATACATTGTCGGATAAGGGCCACGGGTAAATGGCGGGAGCCCTGGCAAGTCATCGATATGCTCTAAGCCATCTCGATCTTCTTTTGAATAAATGGGTTTTAAACTAATTTGTTCATTGGTTTCAAACAGTAAATCATCGATGGAAGCATTGATTTCTTTTTCTGCTTTTTTCAGCCATTCTTCTTTAGAAAGGAGTTCTGGATTATCAAATAACGGTTTATTTTGAAAATCAGGCTTTTGTTTCTTCACTTGAGCTTACCTCCATTGATTCTAGGATGGTCGAAACAGTTTCATAGCAGTTGCTTTTAACATGAACAAACTGGGCGACACCATCCTTTTGCCACGCTTCCTGTCTTTCCTTTTCCGGAAGTCCTGCCAAAAGGAACGTCTGATTTGGAAATTCTGCCTTTAGGGCAGCCAGTATTTGATTACCTAGCAATTCATATTGTTCATTTGTGCCACAGAAGCAAACAAAATTCGTCGCTAGGTCTTTTAGAAATTGTCTAGCTTCTTCCAGATTGAAGATTGGTTTACTCTCAACAATCTTGATGCCTCCCGCAGCTAAGAAGCCTTTCATAAAGTCAAGTCTTGCCTTGTATTGTTTTAATTCACCAAGACAAATCATGCCTACAGATGGAGTAGACCCTGATTTTTCCTCAATTAATTTGGCCTTATATCGCAGCTCCTCAAATGGTTCTGACAATCTTCGTTGTTGAATTCTTTCAATCAATAGTGAATCTTTATTGCTGAGAGATTCCTTTGTTTGGGAGGATTGATTATTAGGTAAACTTTCATCAAGTGCTGCGTATACATTTGTTCCAACAATACTCTGTTTTCTAGTTTGGATATCAGAATTTCTTTTTTCAAAAACAGCCTCGAGCTCTCGTTGAAGCCAATTAGATTTTAAGACTTCAAGTATTCCGCCCTTTGCATCAATTTGTTGGAAAAAGCTCCACGCCTTTTCAGCTAATTGATTAGTCAGCGATTCAATATACCAAGAGCCGCCAGCCGGGTCAATTACCTTCTGTAAATGGGCCTCTTCCTTTAAAATCAACTGAATGTTTCGTGCAACTCGTTCAGAGAAAGCGTTTGCTCCGGTCATTTCGTCAAAGGAGCTTACTTGTAAATATTGGACTCCCCCTAAAACAGCGGCGAATGCCTCATTTGCAGAACGAAGAAGATTCACATGTGAATCTGTAATTGTTTTGGTAAAAGTGGAAGTTTGGGCCGCGATATGCATTTTACGTGAATCACCTTCAGCACCATATAGCTCGGATATTCGATCCCAGATGACTCTGGCTGCCCTCAACTTCGCCACTTCCATAAAAAAGTTGCTGCCAATTGAAAATTGAAAAACCATTTTGTTGGTTATTGAATTAAGGTCCATCCCTTTTTCAATAAGTTGTTGTAAATAAAAAACTCCAGTGGCAGCTGCAATTCCCAGCTCTTGGACAGCATTTGCTCCACTATTATGATAAGGAGTAGTGCTTATAAGGATGTTTCGTAATTGTGGAAATATCTTTTCTGCATACTTAACATCCTCTGTCCACTTTTCGAAGAGTTCTTCCGAAAGAATTCCTGTTTCTGCAAAAAGAGAAATGAGGTCATTTGCAATATAACCAGTAACCTTTTCCTTTTCACTAATATGGCTGTCTAACTTTGTTAAAAAATCAGACTGCAGCCATTTTGTATTTAATGCGAAAGGATATTTCTGATATAAATCTGCAAAACTTTCAGATTCACAAAGCTCTTCTCTTACTTCAAATGAAATAGCCGTTTGTCCTTTTTTTATTGCTTCATGAAGCTTAATTTTCAGTTCACCAGCAGTCTCAGCTGTGATTAGCTGTGCAACCTTCCATTCATTCGTAACATATCCTAATGGATGTATACCTCTTCTTGAATCCGATCCACCCGGATATTCAGGAACTAGCTGTTCATCCTTACGAGAATAAAGCGGTTTCAAAATGATGTTTTCATATGTAGTATTTTGTAAAGATTCAATTTTTCTTCCTTTTAAGGATTGTTCGGCTTTTTCTTCCCAATCTTGAATCGATTTGGGAGGGAAAGTTTGAGTCCTTAATTTTTCCAAACCACTCATCCCCTTTCAATTAAATTATAAAAATTCAATTAATTCTATTTTAGGATAGATATTGAAATCAGGCAATAAAAATAACCGCCGCCCATACAGGCAGCGGCTTTTCTTTTATTTTCTTTAATATATGGATGTCGTAGATTTTGATGTATTTTCAATGATTTCCTTTACCCGTGCGAGGAAGTGGCCACAGATAAGACCGTCCAATACGCGGTGGTCAAGTGACATGCAAAGATTTACCATGTCACGGACAGCAATCATGCCATTATTCATTACAACAGGTCGTTTGACAATGGATTCGACTTGTAGAATTGCCGCTTGCGGATAATTAATGATCCCCATTGATTGAACAGAGCCGAATGAACCTGTGTTGTTAACGGTAAACGTGCCGCCCTGCATATCTTCTGAACGAAGTTTTCCAGTCCTCACCTTAACAGCTAATTCGGATATTTCACGTGCAATTCCTTTAACTGTTTTCTCATCGGCATTTTTAATAACCGGTACAAATAAAGCATCCTCCGTAGCAACAGCAATTGAAAGATTTATATCTTTCTTTTGGATAATTTTGTCTCCAGCCCACATTGAATTGATTTGCGGGAATTCCTTAAGTGCTTGTGCTACAGCTTTTACAAAGAAGGCAAAGAAGGTTAAATTGAAGCCTTCTTTTTTCTTGAATTCATCCTTAAGGGAATTTCGGTATTCCACAAGATTTGTTGCATCAACTTCAACCATCGTCCAGGCATGTGGTGCTTCATGCTTGCTTCGGAGCATATTGGCAGCAATCGCTTTACGAATTCCTGTTACCGGAATTTCAATATCACCTGCGGCGACTGGGATATTCGCTGCTGGAGCAGCGGCAGGAGTAGATACAGGCTGACTTTTTACTGCAGGTGGAACAACCTCTTGCTTTGCAGTCGCTGGCTGTTGTGAGTCTTCCACTTTGGCACCTGCAGCAGGAATCGTTCCGGATTCGATTAGTTTTAATAAATCTTTCCGAGTAATCCGGCCGCCGGCACCGGTGCCTGACACCTGTGATAAATCAATGCCGTGCTCTTGAGAAATTTTTAGAACGGCAGGTGAGTAACGGGCTTTATTTCCTTGGTCCGCTTGAGGAGCTGCGACTGATTCAGCGACTGCTGTTTTTTGTTCAACTGGTGCTACCTCTGCACCATTGCCGCCCTCAATTTCGATTGTACAAATGATTTCTCCTACGGCCAATGTATCGCCTTCGCCGGCAATTAGTTCCTTAATCACACCTGTAAAGGAGGAAGGAACTTCCGCGTTTACTTTATCTGTCATAACCTCAGCGAGAGGGTCGTATTTATTCACTTTATCTCCGATAGAAACAAGCCACTTGCTTATCGTTCCCTCGGTAACACTTTCGCCTAACTGCGGCATTTTTATTTGTTCAATTGCCAATGGTGAAACCTCCTTAAGAAAAACATTCCATTAGAAAAATTAATATTCAGCCAGCTCGCGCATTGCTTTTTCCACTTTATCAGGATTTACCATAAAGAATTTTTCCATTGTTGGAGAATATGGCATTGCCGGTACATCCGGGCCTGCTAATCGCATAATCGGTGCATCTAATTCAAATAAGCAGTTTTCGGCAATAATCGCTGACACTTCACTAATAATGCTTCCTTCTTTATTGTCCTCAGTTACAAGCAACACTTTTCCTGTCTTTGAAGCCGCTTCAATGATGGCTTCTTTATCAAGTGGATAAACAGTACGCAGATCAAGAATATGAGTAGAAATTCCATCCTTCGCTAATTTTTCAGCGGCTTGAAGGGCAAAATGAACACAAAGTCCGTATGTAATGACGGTGATGTCTTCTCCTTCACGCTTTACATCTGCCTTTCCAATTGGCAGCGTATAATCATCCGATGGAACTTCTCCTTTAATTAAACGGTAGGCCCGTTTATGCTCAAAAAACAATACAGGGTCATTATCACGGATTGCTGCTTTTAATAAACCTTTAACATCATAAGGAGTAGAAGGCATGACAATTTTCAAGCCAGGCTGGTTGGCAAATACTGCTTCTACCGATTGGGAATGATAGAGTGCTCCATGAACTCCCCCGCCATATGGTGCACGAATGACCATAGGACAATGCCAGTCATTGTTGGAACGAAAACGAATTTTAGCAGCTTCTGAAATTATTTGATTGACTGCTGGCATGATAAAATCAGCAAATTGCATTTCCGCAATTGGACGCATTCCGTACATCGCTGCCCCGATACCTACCCCAGCAATGGCTGATTCAGCTAACGGTGTATCAATAACACGTTCTTCACCAAATTGTTCATATAATCCTTGGGTAGCCTTAAATACCCCACCTTTAACTCCAACGTCTTCCCCAAGGACAAATACCTTGGGATCTCTCTCCATTTCTTCACGAATGGCCATTGTTACCGCATCAATATAAGAAATTACTGCCATGCCTATACTCCCTCCGCATAAACATATTTCAACGCTTCTTCTGGTGCAGAATACGGAGCATTTTCAGCATAATCAGTTGCTTCATTCACCAATTTCATCACACGGTCGTTGATTTCTTTTTCCAACTCGTCATTCATTACTCCGGTTTCTTTTAAATAAGCTCCAAAAGTGATAATCGGGTCCTGTGTTTTCGCCTTGGCCACTTCATCCGGCGCCCGATAAGAACGGTCATCATCATCGGAAGAGTGTGGTGTCAGACGGTAAGATATAGTTTCAATCAAAGTAGCTCCCTCGCCGCGGCGACCGCGGTCTGCAGCTTCTTTTACCACTTTATAAACTTCTAATGGATCATTCCCATCAACAGTAAATCCTGGCATTCCGTAACCAATTGCCCGATCAGAAACCTTTTCACAGCCCAATTGCTTTTCTATTGGAACAGAGATAGCATATTTGTTGTTTTCGCACATAAAAATGACTGGAAGCTTATGCACACCTGCAAAATTTGCACCTTCATGGAAATCCCCCTGGTTTGAGGAACCTTCGCCAAACGTAACAAACGTAACAAGATCTTTTCTTTCCATTTTCCCAGCAAGAGCAACACCTACTGCGTGTGGAACTTGGGTAGTAACTGGCGAAGAACCAGTGACAATCCGGTTTTTCTTTTGACCAAAATGCCCTGGCATTTGCCGTCCTCCTGAGTTAGGATCTTCCGCTTTAGCAAATCCTGAAAGCATCAGTTCTTTTGCAGTCATCCCGAATGTTAATACAACCCCCATGTCGCGATAGTATGGTAGTACATAATCCTTATCACGATCAAGGGCAAATGCTGCACCAACCTGAGCTGCTTCCTGTCCCTGACAAGAAATAACAAAAGGAATTTTCCCAGCACGATTCAATAGCCACATCCGTTCGTCTATGCGGCGGGCTAAAAGCATCGTTTCATACATTTCCAATACTTTTCCGTCGCTTAACCCTAAAGCTTCATGACGCTTTTCTACCATTAATTTCTAACCTCCCGATTGTTTGTAAAAAAAGTCTTTATTATGAATGAATCGCTTTTCCGTCCACTGCCAGAGCAGCTTCTCCAATGGCTTCAGATAATGTTGGGTGCGGATGAATAGTATGGCCAATTTCCCATGGTGTTGCATCTAAAACCATCGCAAGCCCAGCTTCTGAAATCATATCAGTTACATGAGGTCCAATCATATGCACCCCTAGAATATCATTGGTTTCTTCATCTGCAACAATTTTAACAAATCCATCCGATTCTCCAAAAACTAAAGCTTTACCTATTGCCCTGAATGAAAACTTTCCGACCTTTACTTTTAAGCCTTTTTCTATCGCTTGGTCCTCTGTAATCCCGACACTTGATACTTCAGGGCTTGAATAAATACATCTTGAAACTAGATTGTAATCAAGATTTGAAGGATCTTTATCAGCAATATGCTCAACGGCAATTATTCCTTCGTGGCTAGCCACATGTGCAAGCTGCAGGCCGCCAATGACATCACCAATCGCATAAATATGTGATTCCTTCGTTTGGTAAAATTCATTTGTTACGATAAAACCTTTTTCCACTTGTATTTCGGTATTCTCAAGTCCAATTCCTTCTGTATTTGCTTGACGGCCAACAGAAACTAGCAGTTTATCGGCTTTAAACTCTTTCACAGCACCTTTTACTTCCGCTGAAATGGCAACTCCATTATCTTTTACTAGTGTTTCTGAAAGGACTTTAGCACTTGTTACGAGTTTAATCCCTTTCTTCTTCATTAAACGCTGCATTTCCTTAGAGATTTCCTTATCTTCTGTCGGAATGATTCGGTCAGCATACTCAATGACAGTTACTTCTACCCCGAAATCTGAAAGCATGGATGCCCATTCAATTCCAATTACACCGCCGCCGACAATAATGATCGAGCTTGGAAGCTCCTCGAGCTGAAGTGCTTCATCAGAGGACATGACATATTCCCCGTCAATTTCAAGTCCAGGAAGGGTTCTTGGTCTTGATCCAGTCGCAACTATCACATTTTTCGGAATTAGCATTTCGTTATCAGATCCATTATTCATTTCAACGGAAATCGTTCCTGGCATTGGTGAAAAAATGGATGGCCCTAGGATACGTCCAAGGCCTTCATAGACATCAATTTTCCCTTGCTTCATTAAATGCTGAACACCCTTATGTAACTGATCGATAATTTTATTTTTTCTTTCCTGAACCTTAGTAAAATTGACGGAAACATCTCCTGTAAAAACGCCGAAATCCTCACTATGTTTTGCTGTTGCGAAAACTTCTGCACTTCGTAGGAGTGCCTTACTAGGAATACAGCCTTTATGAAGACATGTTCCGCCTAATTTACCTTTTTCGACAATCGCTGTTTTTAAGCCAAGCTGAGAAGCGCGAATGGCAGCTACATAACCGCCTGTTCCACCGCCAAGAATGACTAAATCATATTCTTGTGCCATTTAAATTTCCTCCCCAAATTTCTTAAATGTTAGCTGTTGTAAAATTCCCTGGGTAGACCCTTACCTCTTCTTCACCGCGCAAGACCCTAAGAGCTCCTTCTGCTAGAGCTTGAAGTTCGTTTTCACCAGGATGGATAATAACATCGGCAATCCAATTTATTCTATCTGATATTTCTTTCACAAAACCTTTACCATAAGCAAGACCGCCTGTTAGCACAATGGCATCTACTTTACCGGCCAATACGGCACTTGCTGCCCCAATTTCCTTAGCAACCTGATAGGCCATTGCATCGTAGACAAGCTTGGCTTCCTTGTCACCAGCAGCAATCCTTTCTTCCACCTGAACGGCATCATTCGTTCCAAGGTATCCAACAAGTCCTCCTTGGCCAACAAGTTTCTTCATAATTTCTTCCCGGTAATATTCCCCCGAATAACACAGAGCAATTAAATCCCCCGCAGGAACAGTCCCTGCACGCTCTGGACTGAAAGGCCCATCACCATGGAGACCATTATTTACATCAATAACTTTTCCTTGCTTATGAACACCAACGGTTATTCCGCCGCCCATATGGGTTACGATTAAGTTCAGCTCATTGTATTTTTTACCTAATTCTTTTGCGATTCTTCTTGCAACTGCCTTTTGATTTAAGGCATGGAAGATACTTTTTCTTTCAATTAAAGCGAATCCGGAAATTCTTGCTATTTGATCGAGTTCATCGACAACAACCGGATCTACAATATATGCTGGAATATTAAGACCTGCCGCTATTTCGTAAGCAATGATACCGCCAAGGTTTGATGCATGCTGTCCTGAAAAACCAGCCCTTAAGTCTTTTAGCATCAATTCATTGACCGCATAGGTGCCACCTTCGATGGGACGAAGTAATCCACCCCTCCCGCAAACGGCACTCAATTTTGAAATATTTATTCCTTCTTTATCCAGTGTTTCCAAAATAGTAGCTTTTCTAAAATCGTATTGTTCAATAATATTTGAATAAGAATTGATTATATCTGCATCATGGCGAATTGTTTTTTCAAAAATGGAAATTTCATTATCGAAAACCCCAATCTTAGTGGATGTCGAGCCTGGGTTGATGACGAGAATTCGATATTCTTTATCTGACAACTTTTTAACCTCCAATTGAGCAATTTCTCTTAATGAAAGGCAAAGACGCTGAATTTCCATTCAGCGTTCTTCCCCCAACCTTATAACACAAAAATTGCTTATCTTGAAATTCTATGACTAAGAATATGATGTCCATTTTGCAAGAATTGGCTTCTGGAATTACGTATTTTTGCAATTCTCTCTTCTGCCATCCGATCAGCAGCAACATATGTTGGAATACCATCACGTTTAGAAATTTCAATTACTTTTTCAATCGTTGTATAGAGTTGTTCAACTTTTTTCATCGCACGTTCCTGGTTGTATCCATAAAGCTCGTCGGCAACATTTATGACTCCGCCGGCATTAATAACATAATCAGGAGCATAAACAATTCCCATTTCATGAATGATATCGCCGTGACGGGTATCTTTTAATTGATTATTAGCAGAACCTGCAATTACCTTTGCCTTTAGTTGTGGAATTGTATCGTCATTAATGGTTGCCCCAAGAGCACATGGAGCATAAATATCACACTCAACACCATAAATTTCCTTAGGATCTACTGCACGTGCACCAAATGCTTCCACAGCACGATTAACAGCCTCTTTATTAATATCTGTTACAATAAGCTGCGCGCCTTCTTTATGCAAATATTCGCAAAGAGTGTAGGCAACATTCCCAACACCTTGGACTGAAACCACTTTTCCTTCAAGTGAATCTGTACCGAATGCTTCTTTGGCAGCGGCTTTCATTCCTCGGTAAACACCGAATGCAGTTACCGGTGAAGGATTTCCAGAAGAACCGAAAGCTGGTGAAATTCCTGTTACATAATCTGTTTCTTCGTGGATTAAATCCATATCGGCAACAGTGGTACCAACGTCTTCTGCAGTAATATATCGGCCATTCAGCCCCTGAATATATCGGCCAAAGGCACGGAACATTTCTTCATTCTTATCCTTGCGAGGGTCACCAATGATAACTGTTTTTCCTCCGCCAAGATTTAAACCAGCGGCAGCATTTTTATAAGTCATTCCTTTTGCGAGACGAAGAGCATCTTCAATGGCTGCTTCCTCAGATTCATATGTCCACATGCGGGTTCCGCCTAATGCTGGTCCAAGAGTTGTATCATGAATAGCAATAATAGCTTTTAATCCTGACTGCTTATCTTGGCAAAATACCACTTGCTCATAATCATATTTCTCTAAGTACTTGAAAATTTCCATTATCTTATTCCTCCTCGAATGTTAACCTTCTATTTTCATACGCAGCATAGTGCCAGCGCAAGCGAATATAATTTACTTTCCGCCGAATCAGCTCTGGAAGTCAGAACAATCGGTGCTCGAGCCCCGGCAATTACTGCTCCAACCTTAGCTTTTGCAAAATAAATTAATGATTTATATAATACATTACCTACCTCTATTGTAGGTACCAATAATATATCGGCTTTTCCAGCCACTTCACTTTGAATTCCTTTATGCTCTGCTGCAAGCTCCGAAACGGCATTATCTAACGCCAATGGACCATCGACTATGCAGCCAGTTATTTGCCCGCGTTTATTCATCATCGTTAAAGCAGCAGCATCCAAAGTAGGCTGCATGATTGGATTAACTACTTCTACGGCAGCAATAGGTGCTACTTTCGGTATTTCAATTCCAATTGCCTTTGCTATGGATACAGCATTTTTTGTTATTTGTGCCTTTTGTTCTAAATCTGGAGTAATATTCATCCCAGCATCTGTAACAATCGTGAATCGTTCAAAGCCAGGTATCTCAAAAACAGCTACATGGGACAGTACATTTCCTGTTCGAAGTCCATATTCCTTATTTAAAACGGCTTTTAATAAAGTGCTTGTTGGAATATTGCCTTTCATCAATACATCTGCCTGTTTGTTAAAAACGGCTTTGACTGCCAATTCAGCTGCTGATGCGTTTGATTCAGCATGAATTATCTCTAGATTGTTAGAATGTCTTTTATCATGTTTTTTCAATTCCAAAATGGTTTTGATTTTTTCCTCATCACCAAATAATATGAAATTTGCGAGATTTCGGTTATGAGCATCCAAAACAGCTTCAATAACTTCTTCATCCTCTGCAGCTGCAACGGCCACTGTTTTGGCACTAACCTGGGTTGCTTTGTCAATTAGTGATTCAAGCAACAAGTTGTCATCAACCCCTTCTCCTATTTCTGCAACTCCGATATATTACATTGCAAGTTCCATGCCAAACTTAAACGCTATGAAAACGCTTTATTTTAAAATTTTCCCTATGCAAAAAAATTCACACCATGAAATTTATTGCATGATATTTTTTTCAAGATTATATTTTTCCAGCTTATAATATAAATTCCTTACAGACAAACCAAGAGTTTTAGCTGTTAATGTTTTATTGCCCTTTAATCTAGTTAGAGTTTGCTGAATAATATTCGCTTCATATTCTTCCATCATTTCAGAAAGTGAACGATCTAATGTAAAGGACTCACTTTCGTTTGTTGAATTTATTTCATGTCCTAATTTTTTATTTTTTAATTCAGGCAAGTGATGGACGTCGATTAAGGTTTCATAATAATTCATAAAAATAATCGCTCTGCCCAAAATATTTTCCAATTCTCTTACATTTCCAGGCCAATCATACCCCATCAACTGCAGCAAGGCAGCTTGGGTAATTCCTTCTACATTTCGTCCGTAATCTCGATTAATTTTTTGAATCAACCTTTCACATAATAACGGAATTTCATCTTTGCGTTTTCTTAACGGAGGAATGTGGATCGGCATACGATTTAAACGATAATATAAGTCTTCCCTAAACGTTCCTTTAGCAATACCCTTTTCTAAATTGACATTTGTCGCAGCTATAATCCTTACATTGATGGTAATTGGCTTTGTTCCACCCACTCGGATGATTTCATTTTCCTGTAATACCCTAAGGAGTTTTGCCTGAGTATTGGCAGAAAGTTCGCCGATCTCATCGAGAAATATGCTCCCATTATTTGCTTCCTCAAAAAAGCCTGTCTTTCCTCCTCTTATTGCACCAGAAAATGCTCCTTCTTCGTAGCCGAACAATTCGCTTTCTAGCAAGGACTCCGCTATTGCAGCACAATTAACACGGATAAATTTGTTATATTTACGATCGCTTGCATTATGTATGGCATGGGCAAACAACTCTTTTCCCGTTCCAGACTCACCGCGAAGAAGGACTGTTGCAGGAGTTTTGGCTCCAAGCTTTGCCTGTTCAATTGCCAAGGTCATTTCGTCCGATTTTCCGATGATATCCTCAAATGTGTATTTTGCCTCCAGCTTACGAATCAACTGTCTAGCACGGCTTAATTCCCTGCTGAGCGATTTCATTTCAGACATATCATGTATAACCCCGACACTGCCCTTTAATTTCCCCTTGACGATTATGGGCGCTACATTAACGATTACTTCTTTTTTGTTCGGACCCACTCGCATCGCCACTCCACGAACTGCCCTTCTGGTTTGCAGCACCTTCATGTGCATACTTTCACCTTCAGATATATCTGTGGTTGCCGGCTGGCCGATAACCTGTTCTTGTGTAAGCCCAGTAATTCGGGTATATGCAGGGTTGATCAGGAGGCCCCGGCCATTTTCATCCACAACAGAAATCGCATCATCACTTGAGTGGATTATAGCTTGCAGCATCGTTTGGATTTCTTTTAGATCCGTGATTTCTTCAGCAAGATTTACAACCTCTGTAATGTCTTTAAAAACAGCGAAAGCCCCAATTAAGGTTCCATTTTCTTCGATAATCGGAATACGTGTGGTAATAATTTTTTTACCATTCCCTAAGATCATTTCTTGGTTAGACTCAATCCTTCTAGTTTCAAGGATATGCGGCAGACGGCTATGCGGGATAACTTCGACGACAAATTTCCCAATTGCCTCATCTCTCTTGACCCCCATTATTTCTTCTGCCCGTCTATTAAATAAAATGACCTTTCCAATTTTATCAATAACAACCATACCATCATTTGCAGCATTAAAAATTAATTCCTGCTGATAGGATTCATTCTGGTGCTTTTCGATGAGCTCTTCTTTTTCTTCCATAAGCCTAGCCACGAGGAAGGCAACACTGCCTGGAATTAAAACTGTTTTTTTATTTTTTGTGTCCCGTATTTCTTGAAAAACAGCATCGTTGCCTGTAACTTCAATAATAATATCGATGTTTTCTTTGAGAAAAGACTGCCAATGTGTCCCTGTTTTAATACCTTCTTCTTGTGCCATTAGTATACCTGGTGCATCCAAATTTCGATCAACAACGGCATGAAGGTTTAGCATTTCTGATTCTTTTAAAATTTTCAAGATTGCTGTACCGCCCTTACCGGCTCCTACAATCATGACCTTTTGCATTTTCCCACCCTTTCATTTAAAGAAAATCTTTTCATTCCAACACAGGAAAAATATGCAACTTTTTTCAGTATCTATTTTATAGCTAAATACTTATCTTGACAAATTTCGTCTATGTAATAATATTTTCATGAGTTATAATCTAGATGTGCTTATTAATAAAGGCTATTTTCGGAGAGATACGAAAAGCGCCTAAATAAATTACAAATTGGAAGGATTTCATTCATGAGCAGGATTATTGCCCTTATCATAGTATTGATCCCTGGTATTTTGGCTGCAGTTGGAATAAAATTGATGCGAGATATGACCTTCGGGATTCTTCAAGCACCATTTCCTCAATTATGGCTTCAATTTCTCGTTGGATTAGTCTTTTTCATTGGTGGTCTTGGATTTGTTGCCGGATTCATCCTCCATCGTGATCGAAAAAGAAATAAGGTTCAAACAAAATTTAAAAAATGAAAAAAGAGGCCAGTTATGGTCTCTTTTCATATTGTTTTCTTATCCGTAAAGCTTTTACTGGGTCATCGGTAATAAATGCGGTACAATTAATATTAAAGAATCTGTGCATATCAGCATCCATATTAACAGTATAGGGCCTTACTGCTATCCCATTTTCCATTGTATTGATTATTATATTATCTGACATGGAAGAATGCCTTGGATGAATCCCTTTTGCCCTTATGGCTTGAGCGTAAATCCACGGCATATAGATTGCTTCAATAAACAGCGGGGCCGTTTCAATTTCTGGAGCTAAACGATAACTTTGGACAATACTATAGTGATTAAACGATGAAATGATAATCCTATCCGATAAACCATGCCTACGAACCAGATTAATAACCTTTTCTTCCATGCCTTCATAGGGAATCAGGCCATTTTTTAACTCAATATTACAAATAAGTTTGTTCGTTTTAAGCCATTCTAGCACTTCCGCTAAAGAAGGAATCGCTTCCTTTTTAATACCTTTTTTATTGGCGTTTAATTTTCTAATATCTTTATATAAAAAATCCTTAACAAAACCTTTTCCGGTCGTTGTTCGATCGACTTTTTCATCATGGATGACGACAATTTCGCCGTCTTTTGTTAATTGAACATCAAGTTCTAGACCGTCTGCACCTGCTTTTTCTGCTTCATTAAAAGCACCCATTGTATTTTCAGCAAATAAAGCAGAGTAACCACGGTGCGCGAAAATTTGTGTCAATTTTTTTCACATCCCAATTATAAATATGGAGGATTCCAAATGAAACCATTACAATTATCACCTGATACCGCCCTTAAGCTTGCACAAAAATTAAATATTCCTCTTGAACAGCTTATGCACATGCCACAACATATTCTCATTCAAAAGCTAATGGAATTAGAAAAGGAAAAGAATAATTAACAATTAAAAGCAAAAAAAAGCCCTCATTCCTCTAAAATGAAGGCTTTTTAATTTAATTTAATTTACTCTTCCTTTCAAGAAGCCTTATGCTCTAAGCGAAGTTTGTCAGCAACCATGGCGATAAATTCTGAGTTCGTTGGCTTTGCCTTTGACATACTGACAGTATATCCGAATAACGAAGAAATGGAGTCGATATTGCCACGGCTCCAAGCTACTTCAATCGCATGACGGATTGCACGTTCTACACGGCTGGCTGTAGTGTTGTATTTCTTTGCGATGTCTGGATATAGAACTTTAGTAATCGAGCCAAGCAGCTCGATATCGTTATAAACCATCGAAATCGCTTCTCTTAGGTATAAATAACCTTTAATATGGGCGGGTACTCCAATTTCGTGGATAATGCTGGTAATGCTGGCATCAAGATTTTTTGGTTTTTGTTCGGATTGGGATCGATAATTAGTTGCCGGAGTCTTACGTGTTGTAAATAAATTGCTGCTGCCGCTAACTTGTCTAATATGACTGCCTAAATTCTCCATATCAAACGGTTTAAGAATAAAGTAAGAGGCCCCAAGTTCAACCGCTTTTTTGGTTACATCCTCCTGACCAAATGCAGTCAGCATTATGACATTTGGCAGAACTCCTTTTTTCAGTTCACGAAGGCGTCCTAAAACCGCTAAACCATCAAGATGCGGCATGATAATATCTAAAACGAGAACATCAGGATCTGTATTACTTAACATTTCTAAACATTCCTGACCATTGTGAGCAATACCTACTACTTCCATATCATCCTGGGACGAAATATAGTCCTCTAATAATCCAACTAGTTCCCTATTGTCATCAACGACACATACTTTTATTTTTTTCAACTCCGGTTCCTCCTTAACTCGACTCATTAATCTCTATTTCAATTTCATCCCTTATTCTCTGTAAGCTCTTAATTCTATTCTAAATTAGAAATTCGACAATGCAACAAAAAATCCTCTCATTTTTTTAATATTTCTTAAATTAGTGATATAATCTTATCTTTTCTTTGTTTTCCTCATCTTTTCGACGAAAATCGCGTTTTTTCCAAAAAATAACTGGTATTTGTCGAAAAAACTTTATATAAGAGAAGAAGCAAAATAGGGAAATTTACCTATTTTGCTCTATTATCAACTCGCTTTATTTTTTGGCATATCATATATGTTAATTCCAGCTTCATTTAGCATCCATTCAATATGGACCCCATAACCTGAGGTTGGATCATTGACAAAGACATGTGTCACTGCTCCGACAAGCTTTCCATCCTGAATAATCGGACTTCCGCTCATTCCTTGAACGATTCCTCCCGTTTTTTCAAGCAGCTTAGGGTCGGTTACTTTTATGACCATGCCTTTTGTAGCCGGAAACTTTTGCGGGATTGTGCTGACAATTTCGATATTGAATTCTTCAACTTTGTCATTGTTTACAACTGTTAATATTTTTGCTGGTCCTTCTTTTACTTGATGGGATAAAGCAATTGGCAGTGGTTTATCTAACACGCCATTTTTTAACTCCTTATTTAATTCACCAAAAATTCCAAATGGGCTATTCTTAGTAATATTCCCGACAATTTCTCGGTCCGAAGAGAAACGAGCTAGCTTTTCACCCGGGTCTCCATTACTGCCTTTTTCAATTGATGTTACGGTTGATCTTACAATTTGACCATCTTCTACAACAATCGGCTTTTTCGTATCCATATCTGAAATAACATGGCCAAGAGCACCATATTTTTTGGATTGCGGATGGATAAAAGTCATCGTTCCAATTCCAGCAGCAGAATCTCTAATATACAAGCCAAGCTTATAACTATTTTCCTCTTTATCCTTTAATGGGGTAAGTTTAGTCTTAAATTTGCCGCTTTCTCGGCTGATCATCATATCTAATGCTTTGCCATCCTGTCCAGCAGCTTGTACAAACGGCGCTACATCTGTCATTTTTTCAATTTTATTGCCATTGATTTCTGTAATGATATCTCCAACTTTAATTCCTGCAATTTCACCTGGAGACTTTTTTCCATTTGTTGTGTTGACTAAGTGATGGCCGACAACCAAAACTCCTACAGTATTCAATTTTACACCGATTGATTGACCGCCTGGGATGACACGGAAATCCTTTAAGACATGTACATCGACCTTTTTAATGGGGATACCGGCATATTCTAAAAGCATTTCATTTTTGCCTTTTTCTGAAGCCTTTACCGAAACTGAATGTTTTTCCTGTTCAAGTGTGATAGTGGAATTGTGAGATACTAAAGAGGCTGAAACCGGGACAGCCTTTTGAAACGTATAATCTTGTCCTTCAAAAACAGTGATTGTTTTAGGTACACTTAAATATTGTTGCAATGGCTGAAAAAAAATAAAGCTAATTAATGAAACAAGGAGAATTCCACCAATAATTTTTCTAATTATCTCTAACTTCAAACTTTTCACTCTCCTCGCTTCTAGTTACAACAACTGAAATGGCTACATATATAATTTTGCCTCCTTGACAATCATTTATAACTTCGTTCTACATAAAAAAGCTACCCAGAATGGATAGCTTTTCAATTTTTTTTATTTATTTCAGCTAATTGCAATAATTCCTCTGCATGTTGTTTCGTTAAATCGGTTATTTCCACACCAGAAATCATCCGTCCGATTTCTTTTATTTTTTCTTCAATATTCAATGGTGAGACGGAGGTTTTCGTTCTTCCGCCTTTAATGACCTTCGAAATAAATAAATGTGTATCAGCCATAGCCGCTACTTGAGGCAAATGCGAAATACATAAAACCTGGGAATCAGATGCTACTTTATAAATTTTTTCGGCAATTGCCTGGGCCACTCTGCCGCTAACACCCGTATCTACCTCATCAAAAATAATGGAGGTGACGCCTTGATGTTTAGAAAAAATACTTTTTAATGCAAGCATAATTCGTGATAACTCTCCGCCAGAAGCAACCTTTGATAATGGTTTTAACGGTTCTCCCGGATTGGTGCTGATATAAAACTCGACATGATCAACACCTGTTTTGGAAAAATGCTCGATATCAGGCTCAAAGCGAATCTCAAAAACGGTTTTCGCCATGTATAATTCTTTCAATTCCTTATGTATTAATTTCGTCAACTTTTCTGCCCATTTTTTTCGGAGTTCAGTTAATTGCTTCGCTTCAAGGCTCAAATCCTTTTTGATGGAAGCCAATTCCTTTTCTAACTCCCCAATATGTGTTTCTTTGTTTTGCAACGTTTCAATCTCTTCTTCGATTTTAGCGGCATATTCCACTATTTCATTAATGGTTTTGCCGTATTTACGTTTTAGTTGGTTGATTTCATTTAATCGATCTTCAATTTCATTTAACCTTTGCGGGTCGAACTCTAATACGTCTAGTTCATTTCTTAACGACCGGGCAGCGTCCTCTAATTGGTAAAAGCTATTTGAGACCGATTCAAAAATTTCTTTGTAGACATTATCGAGAGAAGCTGCATCTTCAAGATGCCCCATGACCAAACTGATCCAATCCAGTCCTTTCTGTTCACCGTTTAAGCCGTTGTAGCTTGATTGTACAGACGCAAATACCTTTTCAAAATTCCCTAGTTTCTTCTTTTCTATATATAATTCTTCATCTTCCTGTGGCTTTAAATTTGCTTTTTGGATTTCATCAAACTGAAATAAGATTAGATCCAGACGATGGGCCGTTTGTTGATCATTATCACTTAAAGATTTAAGCTTTTGCCTGGTTTGTTCATACCGGTGAAATACTTCGTGATATTCTTCTAGTGAAGGTAAGATTTCATCTGAACCAAATTGATCCAGCAACGGTAAATGCCAAGATTCATCCATTAATTCTTGGTGTTCATGTTGTCCGTGAATATCCACTAGTGTAGCCCCAATTTCACGAAGTGTAGAAATAGTTACGAGCTTTCCATTTATACGGCATACGCTTTTTCCAGTCTTTGCAATATCACGACGTAAAACGACCATCCCTTCTTCGATATCAATCCCGAACTCCATAGCTTTAAATATTATTGGATGTTGTGGATCATCAATTTGGAATAATCCCTCTATTTCTGCCTTTTCTTCTCCATGGCGGACAAATTCCGCCGATCCCCTTCCGCCAACGAGGAGATGAATGGCATCAATGATAATTGATTTTCCAGCACCTGTTTCTCCTGTTAATACGGTTAAACCTTTTTTAAAAGAAATTGTTAAGTTTTCAATAATCGCGAAATTTTTGATTGATAATTCTGCTAACAAGGAACTCTCCCCCAATTAAAGCATGTCAAGGAACCTATTGGTAATCACTTCTGTATCTTCTGGTGTCCGGCAAATAATAAGCATCGTATCATCACCGCATATGGTTCCTAATATTTCGTCCCAATCCAAGTTATCGATGAGAGCACCAATAGCCATAGCATTTCCCGGCAGACATTTCATGACAAGTAAATGTCCTGCGGAATCTATTCGAACAAATGCGTCTATTAATGACCTTTTTAGTTTTTGCAAAGGATTAAACCGCTGGTCAGCCGGTAAGCTGTATTTATAGCGCCCATCACTTAATGGCACTTTTACAAGGTGTAACTCTTTAATATCCCGGGAGACGGTGGCCTGAGTCACATTATAACCTGCATTTTTAAGTTCATCGACTAAATCATCCTGTGTTTCAATATCATTGGTGGCAATAATTTCTCTTATCTTTATATGTCGTTGTCCTTTATTCATACTTTCACCTCGTGGTCGTTAAAACAACTGAGTATTTTGTTCTATTTTGTCGCTTCTACTCATATGTTAGCCCATTTTTATATACTTGTACATTTTTTTCTTAATAAATATGCAATGAAATACAAAAAAAGGGTAAGCGAACCTACCCCTGTTATTCTTGCTTTGTATGAAATTCTCTATGTGCTTCCTTAACCACATCAGCTGGCAAAACCGGCAATAGGTTTGCTCCCGTCTCTCTTTCGCCTTCCCATTTAAGGTGAAGAAGGAACTCAATATTCCCATCTCCGCCGGTAATTGGTGAATAAGATAAGTTCGTAATAGTAAACCCTTGTTGAATAGAAAAATGAATAATTTTATCAATCACTTGAAGGTGAACTTTTTCATCCCTTACAATACCCTTTTTTCCTACTTGCTCTCTGCCCGCCTCAAATTGTGGCTTAATAAGGGCAATTATGTCACTTCCTGGTACTAAGAGCGTTTTAAGTACAGGCAAAATTAAAGTTAATGAAATAAAGGAAACATCGATGGAGGCAAAATTCGGCATTTCTCCGTTCAAATCAGCGGGTGTAACATAGCGAAAATTTGTTCTTTCCATGACAACGACTCTATCATCTTGGCGCAGCTTCCATGCAAGCTGATTGTAGCCAACATCAAGAGCATACGACAATTTAGCCCCATTTTGCAGGGCACAATCCGTAAAACCTCCGGTCGAAGCTCCAATGTCTAACAGAACCTTATCCTGGATATTCACCTCAAAGGATTTTAATGCCTTTTCGAGCTTTAATCCTCCTCGGCTGACATATGGCAGCATATTGCCTTTAATATTAAGTGGGATATCCGTTTTAACTTTTTCACCTGGCTTATCTAAGCGCTCTTCTTTTGTATAAACCAAACCAGCCATTATCGCCCTTTTAGCCTTTTCACGGGTTTCAATCAATCCCCGTTCCACAAGTAAAACATCTAAACGTTCTTTATTTTTCATTATTTAAGCCCTTTGTTGTTTTTTTCGTGCAAGAATGGTAATTCGTTTAACTACTTCCTCTGTTGTCAGGCCAATTTCATCAAGGAGTGCGCCTACGTCACCATGCTCAATAAATTGATCGGGAATTCCTATTCTGTCTATTTGCGAATGATAATAGCCATTTGTCTGGGCAAACTCAAGAACAGCACTTCCAAATCCACCTTGAAGCACTGCTTCTTCAATCGTAAGGATTGGCATATTTTTTCCTAAGAGGATATTTAACATCTTTTCATCCAAAGGTTTAATAAAACGGGCATTAACGATTTTTACAGAAATCCCTTGCTTCTCAAGTCGCTGTGCCGCTTCTAGTGCCATTGGAATAGTAGTTCCAAAGGTTAAGATCGCAGCATCTTCCCCCTCTTTGAGTACTTCCCATGTACCAATCGGAATATTGTGCAAATCCGTATCCAATGGCACACCCAGCCCATTTCCGCGGGGAAATCTTAAGGCAATTGGACCATCATCATATTTCAAGGCCGTATAGACCATATGCTGCCCTTCATTTTCATCCTTTGGCATCATTAACACAATGTTAGGGACATGCCGTAAAAAGGCAATATCAAATACACCTTGATGTGTTTCACCATCAGCACCCACCAAGCCAGCTCGATCAATTCCGATAAACACATTTAAATTTTGCCGACAGATATCATGAACCACTTGATCATAAGCCCGTTGCAGAAACGTTGAATAAATGGCTAAAAAAGGTTTCATGTTTTGAGTAGCTAATCCTGCAGCAACTGTTGCAGCATGCTGTTCCGCGATTCCTACATCATACATTCGGTCAGGAAACTCACTGGCAAAACCTTCAAGCTTGGAACCTACCGGCATCGCCGGGGTTATAGCGACAATACGTTCATCCTCACGTGCAAGCCTTCGAACCGTCTCACTTATTAGGCTGCTCCAGGCTGGCGGCTGCTTTTTATCAGGTTTAACAAAAGCACCAGTGTCCATCTTATATGGACCCGTACCGTGCCATGTACCGGTCTTATCGGTTTCAGCAGGTTGATATCCTTTACCCTTTTTCGTAATCACATGAAGGAGTACTGGGCCTTCTGTCTTTTTCGCATAGCTAAGGTTTTCAAATAAGTCATCAAAGTTATGGCCATCAATTGGACCTAAATATGTAAATCCAAGTTCTTCAAAAAACATGCCAGAAACAAATAAATATTTTAGGCTGTCTTTTACTCTCTCTGCCGTTGCAGCCAGTTTCCCACCAACAGCAGGGACCTTCTTTAATAACACTTCTAACTCATCTTTCACCCATTGGTATTTTCCTGCTGTACGTAATTGACCAAGGATATTATGCAGGGCACCTACATTCGGTGCAATTGACATTTCATTATCGTTTAAAATCACAATCATATCTTTTTTCTCGTGACCAATATGATTCAAAGCTTCTAAAGCCATACCTCCGGTTAAGGCACCATCACCAATTACAGGAACAACGAATGACTTTTCCTTTTTTAAATCTCTTGCAATCGCCATTCCCATAGCAGCAGAAAGAGATGTTGAACTATGTCCTGTTTCCCATACGTCATGTTCACTCTCAATTCGTTTTGGAAAGCCGCAAAGGCCTTTGAACTGTCTTAAAGTATCGAACTCACAAGCTCTTCCCGTTAAAATTTTATGGACATAGGATTGATGGCCCACATCCCAAATAATTTTATCAGTTGGGCTTTCAAAGCATTTATGTAAGGCAATTGTTAATTCTACTACACCTAAATTAGGTCCAATATGGCCTCCAGTTACAGATAACTTTTCAATCAAGAATTGGCGAATTTCCTGACTTAAAGCCTCCAGTTGTTTGTTTGACATCCTTTTTAAAAAGGATGGGTCTTTTATTGATAATAGATCCATGTTTGGACCACTCACTTTCATACTTTTTCATACTAAAAGGTTCTGGTAAACTTGGTTGTTGATTTGCGCTCCAGGCGCTTCGATTTCCGCTCCAATCAACAGTTTTAAAAAATCAACCATTCCATTTATCATAGCCTTCTAAAAAAAGCCGCTAACACGAAAGTGATAACGGCATTGACAACGTTTTCTACATTGAAAACAATTATAACACACTTATTTCATTGCCTCAAATAGCCAATCTTAATGGTCTCTCGAAGCAACTAATTCCGTTAATTCCAACAGTAATTCCGTATCTAAACCTGTCTTTTCCAAATGTTCCTCTGCCAGTTTTATTTGCCTTTGTAAAGCATCTTTAGCCCCATCTAGAGATAACAATAGCGGGTAAGTGCTTTTTTGATTTGTGTTGTCACTTCCAACTGGCTTTCCAATTAAATGTTCATTTCCAACCACATCAAGGATATCATCCTGAATTTGAAAAGCAAGACCAAGATGATGGGCAAATGCTGATAAATTTTCTAGTTGACTTTGATTGGCACCAGCGATAATCGCTCCGGCTAAAACACTATATTTCAACAGTTTCCCAGTTTTATGAATATGGATATATTCTAATTCCGCTAGGGAAAGGGCTTTCCCCTCTCCTTCCATATCTGCTACTTGACCGCCTACCATTCCTTCCGTTCCTGCAGCCTTTGCCATTTCTATCATTAACTTTAGCTTTGTCTCAGGGGTGGCATATTCATTTGGCATTTTACCAACAACCTCAAAACTATAGGTTAGTAATGCATCCCCAGCCAGAATTGCGATGGCGTCTCCAAACACTTTATGATTGGTTGGCTTCCCCCTTCGAAGATCGTCATTATCCATACTTGGCAGGTCATCATGGATTAAGGAGTAAGTATGTATCATTTCAATTGCAGCTGCAGCAAAAAGTCCTTGGTTTGGGTCCATTCCAAACGCATCCAATGTTGCGAATAATAATAAGGGACGAATTCTTTTTCCTCCTGCTTCAAGGGAATAGATCATTGATTCTTTGATGATAGAGGGTGCATCGAGCTCTTCAACCAGAGATTTAAGTTTATTCTCAAGGAGCTGCTTATAATCTTGTGAAAATGTATGAAGTAAACCGGCTTCCAAGTCTATTCCTCCTCAGCAACGGAAAAATTCTCCGTGCGTCCATCCTCCGTAATGATTTGCGTCAGCTGTTCTTCTACGCTTTTTAATTTATCATGACAAAGTTTGGATAATTCCATACCTTCTTTATAGAAGATAATCGCTTCCTCTAAAGGAACATCACCTTCTTCAAGTTTATCGACGATTTGTTCGAGCTTCGTCATTGCCTCTTCAAATGATAATTTATTTTCATTCGGCACTTTTTTCGCTCTCCTTTATGTTCTCCACTTTACAGTAAAGACTGCCATCTGTTAATTGAATCTGTACCTGTTCATTCACTTTTACCTGGCTGACACTTTTGACCAGACGATTTTCTGCTGAATAAGCTAAACTGTAACCGCGTTCCATTATTTTCAACGGACTTAATGCCTGTAAAGTTGATACTAGTCGATCAAAATCTGTTTGTTTTTTGGATAATATTTTGTGCATTGCACGGTTCATGTCTTTTTGTGTACGGTCAAAACTTTTTTTGGCTGCAGCTAAGGCCTCGCTCGGGTGATTCCTCTGCAAACGTTTATGAAGAAGGTCATGCTGTCCCTTTTTAATCGAAGCCAAGCGAGAACTTCCACGTACAAGCAGTTCAGTTAGCTTATCGACCTGCTCCAATTTTTGTTCATATAAACGATGAGGATAACGGAAAGCATACGATTTTTGTACTCTGCTTAATCGTTCCTTTTCAAACCGAAATTTTTCCTGCATCGCCCTAATCAGCCGTGTTTGGCGCTGCAGAACCCTATCCATTAATTCCTCAATATGGGGAACAGCAAGTTCAGCGGCACCCGTTGGAGTTGGCGCCCTTAGATCAGCCACAAAATCGGCAATCGTGAAATCGGTTTCGTGTCCGACGGCTGAAATAATTGGAATCTGCGATTGATGGATCGCTCGGGCTACAAGTTCCTCGTTAAACGCCCACAACTCCTCAATTGATCCACCGCCGCGGCCGACAATCAATACATCAATTTCTTTCATAGTATTTGCTCTTTCAATTTGCCTGGCAATTGACGGGGCAGCGTTCTCACCTTGCACAAGTGCAGGGAAAACAAGGATATTAGCAATGGGATACCGCCTTTTAATTGTGGTAATAACATCCCTTATCGCTGCCCCGGTTGGAGATGTGATGATTCCTACAGTTTTAGGAAATAACGGAAGGGCTTTTTTGGTTTCCAAAGCAAATAAGCCTTCTGCTTCAAGCCGTTGTTTTAATTGCTCAAATGCCAAAAATAATTCTCCAATTCCGTCCGGCTGCATTTCTTTTATATAAATTTGATATTGACCACCTGGTTCATATACAGTGATGTCACCTTTGACAATCACTTTCATTCCGTTTTCAGGCGAAAACTTCATAAACCTTGAATGACCGGAGAACATAACGGCTAGTATGCGGGCTTTTTCGTCTTTTAAGGTAAAATACATATGTCCACTCGAATGCTGTTTAAAGTTCGAAATTTCCCCTCTTACATGGATATCACGTAAATGTGGGTCCGCATCAAATTTTCTTTTTATGTATTTGGTTAAAGCATTCACAGATAAATATGGTTGTTCCTGCATGGCCGCTCCTTTTATTTAACCTAGAGAATAAAACTGTCCTTATCGATGATAAGGACAAGATCCTGCTTAAAACCCTCCGATACTTTCAGAAGCCGATTTTAAGGTATTGTACATAAGCATAGTAATCGTCATCGGGCCAACTCCCTTTGGAACTGGAGTAATATAGCCGGCTTTTTCGCTAACATCATCAAAAGCAACATCACCACAGAGCTTACCTGCCTCATTGCGATTTATTCCGACATCGATGACTACCGCGCCTTCTTTTACATGGTCAGCTTTGATAAAATTCGGAATTCCCACAGCAGCAATTAAAATATCTGCCTGCCTTGTATGTACTGCTAAATTTTCTGTTTTGGAGTGACAATACGTTACTGTTGCATTTTTATTAAGAAGAAGTTGTCCTACCGGCTTGCCCACAATATTACTTCTTCCAACAACAACCACATGCTTTCCTTCTACCTGGATACCTGTTTCTTCAAGAAGTACCAAAATACCGTAAGGAGTACATGGTAGAAAAGCATTCTGTCCAGTCATCATTCTGCCAATATTAATCGGATGAAAGCCATCAACATCTTTTAACGGAGAAATCGACTCAATTACCCTTGTTTCATCAATATGTTTTGGGAGTGGCAGTTGGACTAATATTCCATGGATGGATGGATCTGCGTTCAACTCTTCAATTTTTGACAAAAGTTCCTCTTCAGAAACTGCCTCTGGCATCGTAATCAAAAGGGAGTACATCCCAAGCTCTTCACATGTTTTTTGTTTGCTCTTAACATATGTCCGGGAAGCATCGTTATTTCCAACAAGAATAACGGATAATCCTGGGGTGACTCCTTGACTTTTAAGTTTTTGAACCTCTACAGCAATTTCTAATCGTTTCTTTGCAGCAATTTCTTTTCCATTAATAATTTCAGCGGTCATTTTCCTTCTCTCCCTAACCCTAGAGAAAACCCAATCAATTAATCATTAAGAATTTTTTCTTTTACCTTTGAAAGAACACCGTTAATAAATTTGCTTGATTGGTCATCTCCGAAAATTTTTGCGATTTCAATGGCCTCATCTAAAATAACTTTTTCTGGTACTTCAGAACGATAAAATTTTAGTTCACACACTGCAATTCTTAGTAAGTTTCGATCAACTGTTGCCAGCCGGTCCATAGACCATTTTTCAAGGTTTTCGATAATTAATTTGTCAATTTCATCTTTGTGCTCAACCACACCTAAAACAAGCTTTGATAGATATTCGTCGCCTTCCTCTCCTTCCAAAACATGTTCAATAGCTGATCCTGGTTCAGTATTGCTTACATCGACTTGAAAAAGCGCCTGCAACGCTTTTTCCCTGGCTGTTCTTCTTTTCATTATACCTTTAACTCCTTTAGGGATATTAAGTAAATTTGTCTATTTTATATACAAGATATAGTATTAAGGTAATCGTGAAACCTTACACATAAAATGATAATAGCATAACTAAAAACGATTCGCACATTTACAAAGACAATTTTCTAATTTGCAACCGCTTTTATTTTAAAAAAAGGAAAAAACCAAAGGAATTGGCTCCTTTGGTTTTCATTTTATACTTCTGAATCAATTTCAGGCTCGATTTTTTGGGTTTCAAATTGGATGCCAACAACATGAATGTTAACCTCTTCCGCATCCAATGCCGTCATATTAAGCAGCGCCTGACGAATATTATCTTGGACTTTCCCAGCAACCGTTGGAATAGAAACGCCAAATTTCATTAAACAATAGACGTCTACTTTTATTCCTGATTCGGTTAGCTCCACTTTCACGCCTTTACCATGGTTTTTCTTCCCAAGGCGCTCAACTACACCTGTTGCAAAATTTCCGCGCATGCCTGCAACACCATCCACCTCGGATGCGGCAATACCTGCAATAACTTCAATTACTTCAGGAGCAATCTCAATTTTCCCAAGGCCGTTATTACCTTGTTCCATTTCCAAGATGCTGAATTCGCTCATCAAAAACACCTCCAGATTTTAGACTGATTTCATCACATCATGCAATTCTAAGAATTTCGTATTAAACTGGCCTTCTACGAATTTTTCATGCTCAAGCAGTTTTAAATGAAACGGAATGGTTGTTTGAATTCCCTCCACCACAAATTCACTTAAAGCGCGCTTCATTCTTGAAATTGCCTCTTCCCTGCTGCTTCCATATGTGATAACTTTCGCAATCATCGAATCGTAGTATGGTGGAATTGTATATCCTGGGTACGCTGCTGAATCAATCCGAACACCCAAACCGCCTGGCGGTAAGTACATTTTGATTTTCCCAGCAGAAGGGAGAAAATTCTTCTCCGGATTCTCTGCATTAATCCGACATTCAATTGCCCAGCCTGTGAAGGTGACATCTTGTTGTTTTAAGGAAAGCTTTTCACCATTTGCAACACGAATTTGTTCTTTAATAAGGTCGATTCCTGTGACCATTTCGGTAACAGGGTGCTCCACCTGAATCCTAGTGTTCATCTCCATAAAATAAAACTTTCGATTACGATAGTCATAAATAAATTCTACCGTGCCGGCACCTGAATAATCAACTGCTTTCGCCGCTTTAACAGCTGCATTTCCCATTTCTGTGCGAATTTCGCCATCTAATGCAGGTGAAGGAGTTTCTTCGAGAAGTTTTTGAAGTCTGCGTTGGATGGAACAATCACGTTCTCCTAAATGGATCGTGTTTCCATAATTATCAGCTAGCACCTGTATCTCAACATGGCGGAAATCCTCGATATATTTTTCAATATAAACACCTGGATTCCCGAATGCTGTTAATGCTTCCTGCTGAGTAATATTGATTCCTTTAATTAATTCCTGTTCATTTTTAGCAACGCGGATACCTTTACCGCCTCCGCCGGCTGTTGCTTTAATGATAACGGGATATTCAATCTTTTTTACAAGCTCAAGTGCTTCATCAATATTATTAATGATGCCCGTTGACCCTGGAACAATTGGGACGCCTGCTTCCCGCATCGTTTCCCTTGCAATATCCTTGGTTCCCATCTTGTTAATGGCCTCTGGACTTGGTCCAACAAAGGTGATATTGCATTCTCTGCATAACTCTGCAAAATCAGCGTTCTCAGCTAAGAAACCATATCCTGGATGTATGGCATCACAAGCGGTTAGCTTTGCAACGCTAATAATATTGGTAACGTTTAAATAACTGTCTTTTGATGAAGTTGGTCCAATACAGTAGGCTTCATCGGCAAGCTGTACATGTAATGCTTCGCGGTCTGCTTCAGAAAATACGGCAACTGATTCAATTCCCATTTCTCGGCAGGCTCTGATAATCCTAACTGCAATTTCTCCTCTGTTTGCAATTAACAGTTTTTTAATCATCCTGTTATCGCTCCTTATTCAGGCTTTACTAAAAATAAAGGCTGTCCGTATTCTACTAATTGGCCATTCTTGGCAAGAACTTCAACAATTTCTCCATTTACTTCTGCTTCAATTTCGTTAAATAATTTCATCGCTTCTACGATACAAACAATGGAATCCTTGGATACCTTTGTACCTGCCTTAACATAAGCATCAGCATCTGGAGTTGGTGACGCATAGAAAGTTCCAACCATCGGCGAAGTGATCTTGTGTAAATTTGCTGTATCAGCTTGAGAAGTTGCTTCCACTTTTGCTGATTCCTGCTTTACTACCTCTACTGCCGCAGCAGGTGCAACTGGGATTGGTTGAACAGGTGCAGCCGCCACTTGAGCTGCAGCTTGTGGAATTGGTTGTACAGCCGTTACCACTTGAGCTCCGTTCTTTTTCATTTTAATTTTAGAACCGTCAAGTTCATATACAAATTCATCAATGCTGGACTGGTCAACTAATTTAATCAATTCCCGAATTTCTTGTACTTTTAACATTATGTAACACCCCTTGTACTCCATTAATTAGGACTTACTACTAATACTATACGATAATACCTCATAAAAGTTCAATAATCTATACCTGATGACAGGCGAATTATTAAGAGATTGATTCAATTCAAAATATTATTTTCTCCTAAAAAAGCTAAATTAAACCATTTAAAAAGGAAAGTCATTGATTGTCCCTGCGAATGGGCCTGTTTAAACAAATAAAATAAGAGGCTGCCGAGAGTTATTCGACAGCCTGAGGAAAGTTTTTTTTGCAAGCTATTTAGCTGGCTGGAAGGTTACAGCTACGAAATTAGTATCACCAATTTCTTTTTTCACTTCTTTAATAATTTTATTGGCCTCAGAAGCACTATGTTTCTTCTTGGATTTAACGGTTACGTTTACTTTTTCACCATTAGCTCTGACAAGGACATCATCATAGCCCATTGCTTTAATTAGGGTTTCAAGAATTTCTTCTTGTTGCGCTGTTTGCGTCAATTTATCCATTTGATCCTTTGCTTTACTCCGTTCGTCAGGAGTTAGGTCAGTAGATGCAAGGGTTGCTGTTAACTTTTCTTTCTCCTCACTTCGTGCATCTTCAAGCTTCATACGCAATTCTTCAAAGGCCGCATCCCCTGCAAAGGAAGAAACAACTGTTTTTCCATCCTTAGCCTGGGTTTTAGTTTTTGACTGTTTTTGGTCCATTTGGTCTTTAGGATTTTGTTGCACTGCCGCGAGGTCATTGCCCTTTTGTTCTGGTGAAGTAATGTAATACACCGATAGAACGACTACTAAGCTTAACATTGTTAATAACCAAACCGTTTGTTTTTTCAATAGCATTATTAAAATCCCCCTTTTATTTTTTAGGCATAACAGCAACTCTATGGCTCGGAACTCCTAAGACACGCGTTACTGCCTCGACAATCCATTTTTTCACTTGAATATTATCTGCCCCCTTTGCAACCACCAAGACTCCCCGAATGTCAGGTTTCTTTGTTTCTACAACAATCGGAACCTCTTTATCTCCGTTCCTGATAATCACGAGCTGTTCATCTGAGGAGGTTTCCTGAACTTTTCGCTGGCCGCCATCACGATCTGTTTCGTCGGTGGTTTGTGTTTTTGAAACATTATTTTTTTCTAGCACCTTTTTATCTGTTGAATCAATATTTACAACAACGGTGACATCGTCAACGCCTAACATTTCCTGAAGTGCTTTCTTTAGCTGATTTTCGTATTTTTCTTCATATTCAGCTATCGCTTTATTACCAGAGCTCTTTTTGATTCCAAATGCAGGAACATCATTTGATTGGCCCTTATCATTCGTTGTAGCAGGTACAGCAGAAGAATTGGAGTCCGTTTTAAAGATGACATTGCCTACAAGCATAAAGGCTGCACCAATACAAAGGACAAGAAGCATATATTGATATTTCCCCGGTTTTTTTTCGGATTTTCCATCAAGTTTGAGCCATTTTTTCAAGGTTGATAATGGTCCTTTATTATTATCCATTCTTTTTATTGATCCCCCCTTCAATCGAAACTTCAACTGTTTTTTCTTTTACATTCCATTTTTGCGATAGAAATGCGGCTATTTGCTCTGTTTCTTCTGTTGATTTTTTTGATGGAAGAGGTGTTTCTGTATTAATTTCTATTTGTTTAATCGCTTCGACTGTCTTCACTTTTGTTTCTGGCTGTTTCAGAAGAACCATAACCTTTTGGAGGTTTTCAGGGAATGCTAGATCACTTTCTTCGTTTATGGCGATATCGATATTTGCTATCTCCAATCCGTATTGTTCCATCAACTCCTCCTTAACGTCCTTTTTCAGTCGGACAGCCATTTCTTCTAAAATATATGCATGTTGGGAGGCTTGTATTTCTTTTTTCTTTAAATCTATTAAATTTTTCATATTTTTTTCTCCAGGGGCTTGATATGAAGGGAGAGAACCAAGAGCTGATTCGAAGTCCTTAGAGATTAATTTGAAGATTGGGGTTAAAATAATGGCGATTAACAGCAATCCGGTTACCATCTTCGTATATTTTTGCATACTTGAATTTGGAAGGAGCAAATCGATTACTGTTGCTAAAAGGATAAAAAGAATAATATTTGTTACCCATTCTTTTAAAAAGTCCATTGCTGGGATTCCCTCCTATCTCATCATCATCGTTAAATTTCCGGCCGCGACAATGACAGTAATACTTAAAAAGAACATAAGGGATACAATGCCAAGGGCGGCGAAGACGTATATCACGCTTCTGCTGATAATATCCAGACATTTTATGACCGGCCCTCCCCCTAATGGCTGCAGGATTGCGGCAGCAAACTTATATATAAAGGCAATCATTAAGATTTTAATAGCCGGAAAGGCAACAATGATTAATAGGATGGCTACACCCGCAATGCCAACCGTATTTTTTAACAGTACGGACGCACTAACGACCGTATCTGTTGCGTCCGTGAACATTCTGCCGATAACAGGAATAAAATTCCCTGTTACGAATTTAGCCGTTCTTATTGTTACTCCATCCGTTACTGCTGCTGATGCACCTTGTACAGAGATGACGCCAAGAAATACGGTTAAAAACAGCCCCATTAACCCGATGCTCCAGTTTCTTAATAAGGCCGCCAATTGTGACACCTTATATTGTTCCGACATTGTACTGACGATGCTGAGCAAGGTGGCTAAAAAAAGGAGCGGCAGAATAATATATTGCATGAATACTCCGCTCATATTCATTAAGAAAAGAATAACTGGATGGAAAAAGGCCGCTGAAACAAGTCCGCCAGACGTAGCAATTAATGCAAGCAGCAATGGGACGAGCGCTAGTATAAAGGAAATCATTGTCCCGATCGCTTCATTTGTGTAATTAATGGCAATATGAAAGCTGTTTAAGGCGAGTATGACCAGCACCATATAAACGATAGAGTAAGCAACCTTGCTTATGGCACTTTGTTCAAACGCATTTTGCATGGATTGAAGAAACATGCTAAAAATGGTCAGCATGATTAAGGATCCAAGTAATTTACCGTTTGCAACAAATTCATGAAAGGCAAACTTTAGTACTCCCTGCCCCCATTGTTTAAAAGAGAACTTTTTTTCACCACTTACAAAATCATACAAGCTTCCCTTTTGGCTTTCTGGCAGGAATCCGCCATATTTATTGGAAATATCCTCCCAATATTGTTTAAGCTCTGTTAAATCCAAGGATTTTAGCTGTTCGTCAACCAATGTCTGAGGTGATATTGGGGCAGCTGGGTCTTTAGATTCTTCGGCAGCTTGGACACTTGGAATAAATAAAAAGAAGAATAAGAGAATGATAATGGGAATAATCTGCAGCCTAGCCTTCAATTTTTACACCTCATTAGCTCGGAATTAGTTTGATTATGGTTTCGATGAGCACCGTCAGAATCGGTATCGCCATGGCAAGTATGATAATTTTTCCTGCTAATTCAATCTTCGATGCCAGCGCTCCTTGTCCAGCATCCTTGGTGATTTGCGTAGCAAATTCAGCAATATAGGCAATGCCAATTATTTTTAATATGGTTTCTACATATACCAAATTTACCTTTGCATTGACGGCCAATTTTTCAAGCATATGAATAATTTCATAAATTTTATCTACTAAAAAAAGAAAAATGGTACAACCGACAAAGACGATTAAAAGGAAGGCAAAATTAGGTTTCTGTTCCTTTACAATTAAAGCTAGAAAGGTTGCAACAAGAGCTACGCCGATAATTTTTATGATTTCAATGGCAGAGCCCCCCTTTCTATTGAAACAAAAATACTGATTTTATTTTCTGGAAGAGATCATCGACTATCGAAGCGACCTGAAATAAAATGTAAATAAACCCAAACAGGGTAACCCATTGTGCATATTCCTTTTTTCCAACCTGATCAAGAACTGTATGCAAAAATGCAACGACTATCCCCACACCGGCTATTTTAAAAATAATATCCACTTCTAAGCCCATTGCTTTTCCCCCTAAAATAATAAAATGATCAGTAATAATCCCGATAAGAACCCGAGACTCTTTACCATTTTTTCGTATTTGGCTTGTGCTTGAATCGCGTCAGCTTCTTCTCTTTCCAAATGGGAAAGAGTCAGCAATATATGCTTCTGTTGGGAAAAGCGATCATGACGGCCGAGGGTTTCCCCAAATTGCTTCATAATTTCAAATTCTCCCTGCTTTAAAGCGGTTGACTTCCATATCTCTATTAAGCTAGTTTCCCAAGCCTCTTTTACCGTTGTTTCGGTATCCGTTAATTTCTTGGCAAAGCTATCAAAGAAAGAAGACAGTGGCTTTGATAGCTGAACGGCTAATCTTCTTGCTGCTTCATGTAATGGTGTATGGCTGTACATAATTTCAGCCTCAAGAGATTGAAGAGCAGACCTTAAGGCACGAAGCTGCTTGGGCCTTTCACTAAAATGCCTGGCCGCCTCAAATCCAATGACAGTGGTCGCAACGATTATAAAGATGGCTCCAATAAGCTTAACCATTTATGTCACACTCACTTTTTGTTTCATGTCTTTTCCTGTTTCATCTAATATATGGGTAATGGTACCAGGACCACTTTTTCGACTGAGAACAACAAACCGCTCGAAAATTTTTTGATCAAGAATTTCCCTTAGGGAAGGTCTGCTCCTTAATTCCTCCAAGCTCGTCCCATGCGTGGTCATTATGAGTTTTATTCCCGCATGAACAGCCTCCTGTATGGCTTCAGCATCTTCTTTCCTGCCAATTTCATCCACAATGAGGACTTCCGGACTCATCGAGCGAATCATCATCATCATCCCTTCTGCCTTTGGACAAGCATCTAATACGTCTACCCGGTTGCCAAAGGTCAGTTGAGGCACTCCATTCACACATCCGGCAATTTCACTGCGTTCATCCACTATACCTGCCTTCTTTGCCTCGATGCATTTAGCTCTATGCCCTGCAGAGATTATTCTTGCAATATCACGAAGCAAGGTGGTTTTTCCCGTTTGAGGTGGACCGATAATCATGGTGTGCATCCAGCTTCCGTTAAACAGATACGGAATCATTGGGTCTGCAATCCCAATCTTTTCTCTAGCGATCCGAATGTTAAAAGAAGCAATATCTCTGATGGCCTTAACCTTTCCGTCTTCGAGAATAACTTTGCCGGCAAGACCTATTCTGTGGCCGCCGGAAACGGTTATATACCCTCGTTTAAGTTCCTCTTCAAGCGTATAGATGGAGAATTGACTAATTTTATTCATTAGATGGAAGGCATCATCAGGCTGAATGATATATGAAAGGAATTTTGGTGCACCCTTCATCGTTATTTCAATCGGCCGATTGATGCGAATCCGTATTTCTTCCAATTCTTCTTTTTGATCAGAGGGGATTTGTTTGATTAGGCCGGCGATATTTTTAGGTAAAAAGTTTAGGATCGTTTCCACAAAAAGCTTCCTCCTCTTCAATGCCTGTCTCATTATTTAAAATGTATGCCTGCTAAGGCACATTATGACTTTCAAATCTGTCAAAATATGTTTTGAGTCTATTGCTAAGTGGAACATTTATTAAAGGGTGTCGTATTTTATAGGAAAGAGAAAAGCACTTGGGAGGGGAGATATGTGTACCATTACCAGCCATCGATTCGTAACGGATTTCCAAGAGTTAGGAAATCTTTAATCAAAGTGAATGGGGAAGGAGAATTAGCGGTACAACCGGACTCAGCTTCGGTAAACTTAGGTGTTATAACGGAAGGAAAGGAACTACTAACCGCTCAGCAGCTAAATTCTCAAAAATCTACAAAGGTAATCAATGCTTTAGTATCACAAGGTATCAACAAAAATCAGATCCAAACCTTCGATTACCGTATAGAATCAGATTATGATTACGAACAGGGAAAACAAATATTCCGCGGATATAAAATCACTCATATCCTCCAAGTGAAGATAGACGATTTATCGAAAATAGGGAATACAGTGGATACAGCTGTCCAAAACGGTGTTAATTATGTCTCTAATGTTCAATTTAAGGTAAAAAACAAAGATGCTTACTACCAGCAAGCCCTTAAGCTAGCTCTGGCCAATGCTCATCAAAAAGCGAGTACAATTGCCAGTTCATTAAATGTGACATTAATACAAACTCCAAGCTTAGTCGTTGAGGGAGGAACCTCAGTCCAACCTTTTTCCTATCAGCCTGAAACAATGGTTAAAGGCATTGCTTCTACTCAAATTGAACCGGGACAAATTATTGTAAAGGCCAATATATTGGCCGAATTTCATTACACATAAGAAAAGCGTAAGCGCCTTGGTCAGCCCCGACAAGCAACCTCGAGGGGCTAGGCGCTGAAGCTGGACAGTTCTCGAATTCGAAATTTATACTTTCCATTAAAAAAGGATTGAGCCATGGCTAAATGGTTCAATCCTTTTTTATTATTTGTCATATTTCTTAACCCAATTATATAACTGCATTTCGGTTACCGGACCATTATAATGTTCTCTAATAATTCCCTGTTTATCAATAACAAATGTTTCAGGCTGCCCCGTAACATTATATAATTTGGAAACTTTAGCATTATAATCAAATAAATAGGTCATTCCCTCTTGATTTTTTTTGGTAACCTTATTGATTCTATCCATTGTTTCTCCGCGGTTTATCATGATTAACGGATACTTATTGCCATAATCTTTTTGAAAGGCCGCCAGCTCTGGGAATTCTTCCTTACAAGGTGCACACCAGCTGGCAAAATAATTCAATATAACCACTTCGCCCTTATAATCTGTAAGTTTCGTTTTGCTGCCGTCCAAATTTGGCAGTTCGAAATTATAAGCCTTATCTCCAACATCTGTATGTTTGCCCTTCGTTACTAAACTATAACCAAAAAAGCCAAACATTCCTACGATAAGAATCATTACGAGCAATTTGCCAACTTGCTTGTTCATCGGACTTCCTCCTGACGCAGTTCAACATTTATTTATCAAGCTGCTTTAAGAATTCGATTTCCTTCTTAAGCTTGTCATGCCTTTTTCCAATGATAAACATATAACTAAAAATGACCACCCAAGCAACGGAATACGCACCTAACATATATTCATAATTCATGATTCATTCCTCCTATTTATCTAATGTTTCTCTTAATTTTTCTTTATACTGATCCACTTTAGTTTTCATATTTTCAAACGAAACACCTTTATGAAGAAGATAAGAATAAAGAATCGTAAAGGCCGTGATGGTAACAAGCAGTGCGACTAACATCGTATCCTCAATACCGCCGCCCTTTTGAGACGGCCCTTCACCAAACACAATTGGATGGAATTTTGTCTGCCACCAGCGAATTGCGAAGAACACAATTGGAACGTCAGCAAACCCAATGATGCCAAAAACCGAAGCAAGACGAGCCTTCTTATCCCAAACACCATCCATTTGACGAATCATAATATAGGCAACGTAAATAAAGAAAAGAATTAACGTCGTAATCAAGCGTGGTTCCCATACCCACCAAGTATTCCAGGCGGACCTAGCCCAGATCGGACCTGTTGTTAATACGATGATGGTGAAGACTACACCAATTTCTGCAGAAACATACGCATACGTATCAAATATTCTTTTCCGTTTGATTAAAAACAAAATACTAAACACAAAGGTTACAAAAAAGGCTAGAAATGCAAGCCATGCAGAACTCACATGGAAATAAAATATTTTTTGTGCAGCACGCATGGTTGTTTCTTCGGCTGCAAAAATAAAGATAAAATAAAGGGAAACTAGCATAGAAATGACGGATGCGCCAAACAAAACTTTCGTTAGATTTTCTCCTCTAGTGTCAGTCAGGCGGGAATCAGGAAGCACCGCTTTTTCTCGTTCGAGATTTATACTCATCACTTAAACCTCCAGCACATAATCGATTAATAAGAAACAAACTACAAAGAAAATCACATCGTAAGCAGATACCAATTGAATCCATGCTATTGCACTAGGGAGTTTTTCCATATTAGTTAAAATAATTTTCGTTGCCTGAACAACACCAATTAAGATTGGAGTTGTAATGGGAAATAACAATAAAGGCAGCAGCATTTCACTGCTTTTTGAATTGGCAGCGAGAGCTGCTAAAAACGTCCCAATGGCGATAAACCCAAAACTCCCTAAGAAAATGACTAAAATAAAATACGGAAGGCTGCCAAAAAACTTAAAATCAAATAATAAGAATAAAAACGGTATAGCAACAAGTTCGACTACAAGAATCATAGAGAAATTTGCGAGGAATTTCCCCAAATAAATACTCGCAGCCTCCATTGGTGCAACCAATAAACCCTGCATGGTATCATTTCGCTGTTCCGCTATAAATGACCGATTTAGTCCTAATATTCCTGCAAACACAATAATGACCCAGATGACTCCTGGAATAACTGCTTTAGTTGTGTTATTTGCAGGATCAAAAGCAAAACTGAATACAACAATAACAAGTCCTGCAAAGATAATTTGGGTAACTAAAATTTGTTTTGTTTTAAGTTCTGAATATAAATCCTTTTTGGCAAGAAGGAGAGCTGTTCGAAATAAATTCATGATACTCCCTCCACCTGCATTTCATATTTTTCTGAAATAAGGTCTATATTACGATTCTCGATTTTAAAATCATCGACAATTTTTCCGTTTCTCACAATGACAATTCGGTCACAAATTTCAGCTGCCTGTTTGAAATCGTGAGTAACCATTAATGTGGTCGCGCCATTTTCTTTCATCGAAAGAATAACATTATTTAAGATTGATATAGCGACTTGATCCAAACCGGTATGGGGCTCATCCAAAAGGAGAATCTCAGGGTCATGGACAATTGCCCTTGCAATGGCAATTCTTTGGATCATTCCCCGAGAAAAGTTCTTAACCGGTTCATTTAAGAAAAAGGATAGCCCAACGTCCTTCACAAGTTTCATCGCTCTTTGTTCTACATCCTTCATCCGATATACATTTCCGAAGAATACAAGATTTTCTAATGGAGAGTAATGATCATATAGCAAACTGGAATGGGGTAAATATCCTATTAACCTTTTAATTTCAATATGGTTCTTTTTAAGATCTAAACCATTTATTCTGACAGTACCTGACGTCGGTTTAATTAGAGTTGCCATCACCTTTAGTAAGGTACTTTTACCAGCACCATTTGGTCCAAGGATGGCTACCGTTTCCCCTTCTTTTACCTGGAGGTCTACACCTCGTAAGATTAGCTTATTATCAGCTTGCTTCGTCAGATTCTTTATATCTATCATTCGAGTTCCCTCCCCCTGCCAGCTGCTACTCTATGAAATGACGTAAATTTATTTTCACTTGAACTAAATGCTGTTTGTACGCGTCCAGCTTGGAATGATATTCACTCTCTGAAAGCATTCCATCCCCAAAGGTCTCTTCGAGTTCAATAATTTTATCCATAATGGCTTTCTGTTTAGCCATTAATAGTTTGAAAGCTTTTTCTTCCTTATCCGTACCAAGTTTTTCCTCTTCTAATCTTGCTTTTCTTTTAAAATAGGCAAAATAGGAGATTCCGGCGATAATAATGGCTCCTAAAATGATTAAGAACACATGCGGATTAAAGCGGTGTAAAGGCGATTGTGCCCACATTCTAAGATGGCCTGGATTATGAAATGCCGGTGCAGTATGGGTTACAGCGCTATTTTTTGAACTGTCATTCGTTGTTTGAGCTTGCTTTGTCTCATCCGCTGCTGGCTGTACATCTTGTTTATATACTAGCGAAAAGGTTTGACCAGCATTTAGACCTTCAATGCTATAGCCAAAATAGTTTTGATCATCAAATTTAAATAGTCCTTGACTTGTAGCTTGCACGCCTTTCGTTTCAATGCTTCCCATTCCTTCAGGAACAAGAATTTGCATCATTTGAACTTGATAATCTACCGTTAGTGAAATCTCCTTGCCTTTTTCCATTCGATAGCTGTATGGGAGCACCTGTGTTTGATTAGCAGGGACAGGAGTTGTCGTAACAAAGCCTTCTTCTACCTGTTTAAAGGCAATTTTATTATCTAAAAAATTTAGATCTTTTGCTCCTTTAGGCAGAGTTACCTTTAAAACGGCTTCATCTGAACCTTCACCTTTAAATTCTTTTGATGATGTATTCGTGAAATTTACCATATTCATCATATTCGTTGACCCATCTTCAGCTGAGCTGACAACTATGTAATGCATATCAATTGAAACCTTTGATTCAGATGCTGCTAAACTGTTTATTGGAATGAGCAGCATTAGTCCAAGGAGGAGAATGGTGATTTTTTTAATCACTTTCCTTCCCCCTTTTTCTCTTGATAGTTTTTCATTTGAGCCTCAATTTCTTTTTCCACTTCAGCCATTATATCTTTATCAATTTGTGCTGCGATTGTCAGTTCTTCTTCTTTCATGATTCCCGCTACTTCTGCTTCATATTGTTTCTTTAAACTTTTATAATCGGAGTGAGAGATTTTATCCATTTTGTATTCAAACTCTAATTCATTCAAGGTAGTTAGTAGTGCTTCCTTTGTGGAAACTAAATCTAGACCTTTGCCACCAACGTTTAAATAAGTATCCCACTTAAAATACGGTGATAATATTAAAAATAGGCAAGTAAGCACTAATACGACCGTAAAGATCATCGAAATAATTGAGATATCGTGCATTATGTTCACATCCTAAAGATACTTTTTGCGTTCTTCATCGATCATGGAAGAAAGGATTTCTCCTTCAACTTCATCTTCAGTGTCCTGATATTCAGTGATTAGTTCCACTTTTCCTTTTCGCTTCACCCATTTACGAATGATAAAATATAATGCAATCGCTGCAAAGCCTAATACCGCAAAAGGGATTGCCCAAGCAGCTAAGCTAAAACCGCTTTTCTCCGGAGCAGTTAAGATTTCTTCTCCATAAATATTGACATAGTACTCACGGATCTTATCTTTATCCCAGCCTTTTTTCATCATGCCAACTAAATCCTTTTTAAATTCAGTAGTTAGATTGCAGGTATTTGGATCACATTCATAATGATCTTGGCCGCAGCCGCAAGTACAGGCGAATTGAGAGGCCACTGCTTTAAATTCAGCCGATTTATAGTCGAACTCTTTTGCTTCTACACGAAAGAATGATCCTTGAAAAATAAACGCTATAATTAGGAGCCCAAGATAAATTTTATTTTTCATATTAAGACACCTCTTTGCGAATTCCAGTGTACCTTGGAGTGACATTGCCATATTTTCCGTTCCATACGGCGAATAGAGCGCCAATTACTATCATAAAGGAACCAAACCATAACCAATTCATCATTGGATTAACCTTAACAACGAACGTTGCCTTGCCATCATCTTCCCAAGCACTCAACACAATATATAAGTCTTCTTTAATCGATGAAATAATGGCTACTTCTGATGATGGCTGTTCCCAGTTTCCATAAAAAACTTTTTCCGGCTGGAAAGTACCAAGTTTTTTTCCATTTCTAAATACAGTCACGTCTGCATAAACGATATCGTTTATGCCTTCTTTTTTCTGATCAAGGCGATCGTAATTAATCCGGTAATCCTTTAATTCAATCGATTGGCCTAGAGCCACTGTTTTCATTGTTTCTAAATCATAGTTTTGTGAGCCGATAATCCCCATTGTAATAAAGGCAATTCCAAGATGGACGATATATCCCCCGTATCTGCGGCGATTGCGGATCATTAAACGGTATAACGCCGTAAGTGGGGCTTCTTTTGTCATCTTTCTTCTTGCTTTAACTCCTCGATAAAACTCTAGGAAGTGAGTGATTAAAAGTAGAATAATAACTCCATAGCCAATAACAGCCCAAGCTTTTTGAATTCCAAGTACAATCATTAATCCCATGCCGGCTACGGCAAGGATTGAAGGTATTAAGAAATTTTTCCTTAGATTTTTTATTGTTGATCTTTGCCAAGCAAGCATTGGACAAACAGCCATAACAAACATCATCGATAATAGGATCGGTGCTTCTACTTTATTAAAAAATGGAAGTCCGACAGTTACTTTCGTACCGCGAACCGCTTCTGATACCAGCGGGAAAATCGTCCCCCAGAAAACAGCAAAGGCTGCACCTACTAGCAATAGGTTATTTATTAAGAAACTGCTTTCTTTTGAAACAAAGGATTGGAATTCCCCGGCACTGCGCTTCAACATATTGTAACGGCTCATTAAAACGTATAATGCAAGAATTACAGCAACGCCCATAAATAGTAAGAAATATAATCCTAAATTCGAATTGGCAAAAGCATGGACAGATGTCAGAACACCACTTCGGACGAGGAAGGTTCCAAATAATGTAAGAGCATATGAAACAATGATTAAGCTAATATTCCATATTTTCAACATGTTTTTTCGTTCTTGAATCATGACGGAGTGCAGAAATGCAGTAGCTGTGAGCCATGGCATAAACGAAGCATTTTCAACCGGATCCCATGCCCAATATCCGCCCCAGCCAAGCTCAACATATGCCCATTGACCGCCAAAAATATTTCCGAGACTTAAAAATAACCAAGCAATAATCGTCCAGCGCCTAGTCATTTTAATCCAGAAATCATCAACATTTTTGAGGATTAACGCAGACATAGCAAACGCAAAGGGTACAGAAAGACCCACATAACCAAGGTAGAGAGTAACTGGATGGATGATCATTCCTGGATTTTGAAGCATAGGGTTTAAGCCTTTACCTTCAATCGGAATTGTATCTAACAGGACGAATGGTTTTGCGACAAATCCTAGGATGAAAAAGAAGAAAACCGCATTTGCTAAAAGAATAGCTGAGATATATGGAACCATAGGGTTAGCCTTCATTTTCCTTGAAAAAGAGATCATAATGGAGTAAAGGGTAAGGAAGAATGTCCACAGTAACAGAGAACCAGCATTACCTGCCCAAAGTGCAGTCAGTTTATAGATGATTGGAAGCTCACTGCTCGTATAATCAGTTACATATTCATATTGGAATTGTGATGTTGCTAAAAGGTAGAAAAGGGAAAGCATCGCCATTAAAGCACAGACAAATAATGCAATCATTCCGCCTTTACCACTGTTAACCAGTCTTTGATTTTTCGTACTAATTCCCAAAGTAATAATAAGCAGTGAGTATATGGCAACAGCTAATCCTATATAAATTGTTGCATTTGCAAATAAATACATTTCGTCACCTTCTTATGTTTGCCTGTTATTTTTCTTTCGGTGGTTGATTAAGCTTATCCATATGGGTTTCTGGATCATAGTTCTTCATATCTTTTCCTTCATATTTAGAAGGACATCTCGTTTTGACCGTTTCTGCGGCGAATGTGTCTTTCTTTGTTGGAGCACCTTGAAGAATGGTGATGACCCCCTCTGAGAAGTTATCCGGTTTTGGCCCTTTGTGAGTCACGTGCATGATATTCCCGTCGTTGTCCTTTACATCAAAATTCAATTCAATTTTGTCAGGATTCCATTTGATAGAGTCCTCAATTAATAGCCCTTCTACCGTAACAAAATCGTCTTTATGTTGATCTTGGGTTGCAAGAAGCTCTTTCATGGTCAATTCGATCCCACTTGAACCTGGGGTAGCTGCCATTAAGAGAAAAACAATGGCTCCCGCAATAATAAAGCCTCCGAGCAATACAAGTGTGTTCTTTTTCATCCTTCTCACCTCATTAAATTAATTTTTTCATTTCTTCTTCGTACATTTCCTGATCAATCTTTCCGGTTAAAAGCTTTTTACGAAGTTCCTTTTTCTCTTCCTCATTTGCAGCTTTACTCTTTCTTTTTCCATTTGTTGGTTTTTTCGGTTGTTGTTTATTATGTTTGGTCATCATTTTTGGTCTTTGTGAGTTCCCTTTTAGTCCTAAGAAAACAAAGGCACCGGCAATTATAATTGCAATCCCAATGATTGATGCTCCACCAACTCCGATAATTGGCTGATTAGAATTATTACTTCCACCTTTTTTCACTTGATCTGTTGCTGTTCCATTAACACCTGAATGGTTTTCATCATTTGGGGGCTGCTGCTTGTTTATCGCTTCCATCGTTGATTCTGTTCCATCTTTTTTATATGTGAAGGAGTATATTAAACTATCAGATGCTTTTACATTTTTGTATTGGTAGTAATATAGTTCTTCTCCATATTCACTTTTTGAATTATTTTGTGGCTTCGGTTCGAGCTTGATATCTTTAGCATTCATGGGAGCATAAAAGATAACGTCCAGCAGCTCAATGTCAGCATTTTTTTGAAGTTCGTATGTAAAGCTTTGGTTGTCCTTTACGTCAACAGTTTTGGTATAAAATTCGATCACAAATTTATATGTTTCGTTACTCTTTATCGGTTTCGCTGGTTTCCAGGTGATGAGCCCATTTTCTTTATCAACATCATAGGGCCGCTGGACCTCTGGCTTATTTTCTTCTGGAAATTCTGCAACTAAATAGGCTTCGAAACCTTTTTCCATAGTGGGAACTGGTATTTCAATTTTCCCATCATAGTCTTGGCCGCTTTTGTTTGTGATCGTGCCGTATTGGCCTACTAGTAATGAAGGAATATCCCGGGATCCCCAATCCTCTGGGTAATCAAATTCTGGCATTACCTGTATCTGCATTTCCTTAAAAGGAAATTTTTCCGCTTGAAACACTGTTTCGGCACTAGCCTTTGGAATGATAAAGTTCGTAAAAAATGCTCCAATTACGAATAATGCCAACAACCTCTTTTTAAGCATATTAATCCTCCTTGACCTTTGAAGAGCTGAGTATTTTTACTATAGTCCTCTTTGAAACAAATATAATCGTTAGAGAATCCTCTTTGTTGAACCACTCTTGAACATTTTGTTAAAGGACAAAAAACGTTGCGTTTTCGTCAAAAAACAACCACAAATTAGACACATTTGAAAAAAAAAGAAAAAAACCTTAAATCTACCAAGTAGATTTAAGGTTTCGCTTTCATCATTTTTTCTCCCAAGATCGAATATAGGAAACGATATCGGAAATATCTTTTTCTTTAAGCTGTCGTGCACCGTCAAGACCCTTTAAAGAGGGACCCATGCGTGTTTCTTCACGGCCGTAGGCAATATCAATCCAAATTTGTTTATCCGTTGTATACTTCAAATACATTGGATTAGACAATGCAGTTCCCATTCTTTGCTTCCCAGAACCAGTTTCTCCATGACAAGTTAAACAATACAGATTATATTTTTCCTTGCCTTTTTCCGGATTACCAGAAATCGTTTTTGGAGTAGCAATTGTCTTAGAGTTCTTGGCATAAAAAAAATCGCTATTCTCGATACAAAAAATAATTCCAATAATAATCAAAATGTAACTTCCGATTAGTATTTTTTTCATGGGTTACTCCCTTACTTTGGTTCCGGTGTTGGAGTTGGCTCCCCAAAATCTTCGTATTTTCTTGTGATTAAATCATATATTTTACTTGGACTTTTTCCGTCAAGATGCATTTCTACCGCCTCCCGGGCGATATTGACACAAGTGTCTCATGCTATACCATGCGAATCCCATTCTTCCACGGCATTTTCTCCACCCATTTGTCCAACAAAGCAATCTAGATTGCTCTTATGTCCATCGCTCACACAGCCGCAATAGCACGGAACTTGCGCTACCACCTCTGGATAGCTTGCTGCCATTATATAAGTCTCTTGAATTTTCTCTGAAGAATTTAACACATAATCAGGGAGCGGCTTATGTTTTTTATCAAGCTTTAAATCTTCTATTTTTGAACTGCAGCCAGCCGCGATGATAGCCATTACAATGGCTAGAAATAAAAGAGATGTTATTCGTTTCATGTTCTGTATACCCCCTTCCCTTTCATTTATTTTTTCAAATTCATTTTAGCAAATAGAAAATGGCTGAAATGTTATTAATTCTTACTATTTCGTGAAGTTTTAAAAGTACTTTCTTAATCTAAAGAAAAAGTGTGCAGAAACTTTGGAGAAACTTTGGAGAATTTGTTAAAAATAAGTCTCTGTTAAAGGGCATTGTTAATTTTTAAAACTGTCGAATGGAGCGGAAGGCGCGAAGACTCCTGCGGGAGTACGGGACAGGGGAGACCCCGCAGGCGCAAAAGCGCCGAGGAGGCTCCCCGGCACGCCCGCGGAAAGCGAAGCGCCTGGAGCGCGAATCAACAACAAAGTTTAACAGAGCCAAAAATAAAAAAGCCTTAGAACCGTTTTTTGCGGTCTAGGGCTTTATTTCTCTTTTATTATGCTCTTGATACGTATGAAGCTTCAGATGTATTGATAATTAATCGGTCGCCTTGGTTAACGAAGAAAGGTACTTGAACAATTAAACCAGTTTCGAGTGTTGCAGGCTTCGTACCGCCGGAAGCAGTGTCACCTTTAATTCCTGGTTCTGTTTCCGTTACCTCTAGTTCAACAGTGTTTGGCAATTCTACGCCGAGTGTTTCATGATTAAACATCATAATATGAATTTCCATGTTTTCTTTTAAAAACTTTAATTCATATTCAATATTATTAGCAGGGAGTTCCACTTGTTCGTAGGAATCCATATCCATAAACACATGTTGGTCACCGCTTGCATAAAGATATTGCATTTTGCGGTTATCGATTTGTGCTTTTTCAACCTTTTCACCCGCACGGAATGTTTTTTCTTGAATAGCTCCATTGCGAAGGTTACGCAGCTTGGAACGAACAAACGCCGCTCCCTTCCCCGGCTTCACGTGTTGGAAATCAATGACGCGCCAAAGGCCGCCATCTACTTCAATAGTTAATCCTGTACGAAAATCGTTTACAGAAATCATGTATAAATCCTCCTATGTTCGTTACAAAATAATTAGATCTTTCGTTGAATGAGTAAGTGCTTCGTTATGATCTTTTGTAATTAAGGTATCATCTTCAATCCGAACCCCGCCAAGTCCTGGAATGTATATACCAGGTTCACAAGTAACGACCATTCCTGGTTCTAAAACGAGATCAGATTTGCTGGATAGACCAGGTCCTTCATGGACCTCTAAACCAATTCCATGACCTGTTGAATGCCCGAAATATTCTCCATAACCTTTTTCGGTAATGTAGTCTCTCGTTAAAGCATCTGCTTGCTTTCCAGTAATCCCAGGTTTAATACCATCCATACCACGTAATTGGGACTCAAGAACGATATTATAAATTTCCTTCAGCTTTGCATCAGGCTCACCAACAGCAACTGTTCTTGTGATATCGGAAACATATCCCTTGTAATACGCACCGTAATCAAGTGTTACCATGTCACCTTTTTCGATTACTTTGTCACTTGCTACACCATGAGGAAGTGCAGAGCGATGTCCAGACGCAACAATGGTATCAAAAGAAGATGAAGTTGCTCCAGCTTTTCTCATAAAGAATTCTAACTCATTCGATACTTCCAGTTCAGTTTTCCCTGGACGAATAAAATCTAAAATATGTTTAAATGCAGCATCAGCAATATCCGCTGCTTCCTTTAATATCTTAATCTCTGCACCTGTCTTAATCAAGCGTAATTTTTCCACTACCCCTGAAACTGGAACAAGTTCAGCTTTAACTTCTTTGTCATATACTTTAAAGGAAGAGTAAGTTAAATAATCCTCTTCAATTCCAAGCTTTTGAATGCCCAAATTTCTTGCTTGCTGGGCCACTTCCTCAGGAATGGAACCAGAAAACTTAATAATTTCAAAACCATCGCATTGTTTCGAAGCCTGCTCAATATAGCGAAAATCAGTGATAAAAAGAGCTTTATCTGCACTGATTAAAACAACCCCTGCAGAACCTGTGAAATTTGATATGTACCGGCGATTATACGAGCTTGTAATTAAGATTCCATCAATACCATATGCACCAAAGCTTGATCGTAATTTTTCTAATTTCTCCATCGTTCCCACTCTCCTTTTCAAATCCAAACGAAGACACAAATATTTTATCACAACCAGCGGAATCCGACTAATTACAAATTAAGATGATGCCTCATTCTCTTGTGCTATATTATTTTGGTACTCGTAATTTATCGAATATCCAATAAAGATTCCATATACGATATAAATACAAATAGACGTAATAATGGTATCTCTGCTTAAATCAACAAATGGTTTTATCCCAGGAAAAAGTGGATTTAAGACAAAGAATACCAATAGGTACAAAATAAGCCCGTAAATGATGCCAAACCAAAATCCTTTCAGTTTCCTTAAAACGAAATAGTATATAAATGCTGCCACGACTGAAATAATCCCTAGTAATAAAATAGAAATTACCGTTCCCTGCCATTGTGTCTTCCAATCCCCAAAAGCCCAAGGCTCTAGGATTACATTAGGATGAATTTCCGTAAAACTTAAATAATTCGCGAGATATCCAATATACCCCCAAAATACACCACCAAATAAACCAGTCCAAAAGACCATTACAGGAAAAGACATTGGTTTTGGATAATCATCTGTCTTAAGTATATTAGCCATTACCATAAACCTCCAATTTTAACTTTCAAACAAAAGCTTTTTTTACAAGGACTATTTTTGCATAAATTGTTGTTTTTCGTATAAGTTTATTAACCCGAATAACTTGAAGCTTCGGGGCATCTTTTCGTAAGAACATTTGCGAAAATTGCCCAGAAACTTAGTAAATGTACCTTATTAAGTTCCAAAAGCAACAATGTTTACGAAAAGAGCCTTTCCAAAACATGTATGCACTTGAATAAATTCCACCTTATTATGTCCCTAGGGTTTCATTCCCTTGCATGCAAAAAAAAAATTACTGAATTTAGATGGAAAAATTATGTCATTCCTAGAGGTTTTTTCATTTTTCTAGTAGAATACATTTAAGTACATACAGATTTATCATTTCTGCTATTGTGCAACTTTTGTAATAGGTTGGTGTTCACTTATGTCCCATACTCAAAAACCCGTTTATGGCGGTCAAGCCGTTGTAGAAGGAGTCATGTTTGGCGGAAAACATCATTATGTGACCGCGGTTCGCAGAAAAGATCATTCTGTAGAATTTTTCCATTTGCCCCGAAAAAGCAACCCTTATTTTTCATTTTTGAAAAAAATACCGTTTATTAGAGGGATTATTGCCATAATTGAGGCAAGTGCGAATGGCTCCAAACACTTAAACTTTTCCACGGAAAGATTTGATTTAGACCCAAAAGAAGATGCGAAAATAAAAGAAAAAGAAGTCTCCAAATTAACGATGTATCTTGGAGTTGCTGTGATAGGAGTCATTTCATTTTTATTTGGTAAATTCGCTTTCACCCTAATTCCGGTTTTCTTAGCAGAACTAACTAAACCCATCTTCCCATCAGATGTTGCTCAAGTATTAGTGGAAGGGTTGTTTAAGCTTCTACTGCTCCTTTCCTATATATATTTCGTATCACTTACTCCTCTTATTAAAAGGGTGTTTCAATATCATGGGGCTGAGCATAAAGTAATAAATACCTTCGAAGCTGGGGTCGAATTGACAATTGAAAATGTTCAGGCACACTCACGCCTTCATTATCGATGTGGCAGCAGTTTCATCCTATTTACAGTCATTGTCGGCGTTTTTGTCTATTTACTTGTACCAACATCGCCGCTTTGGTTACGCATTGTCGACCGACTTCTTTTAATACCAGTCGTGTTAGGAATTGCTTTTGAAGTCTTGCAAATTACAAACAAACTCAGAGATATTCCAGTACTGAAATACCTAGGTCTTCCGGGACTTTGGTTACAGCTTTTAACGACGAAAGAACCAAATAATGATCAGGTGGAAGTAGCAATCCTTTCCTTTAATGAATTGTTAAGAAGAGAAAAGGAATCTGAGATCTCTCTTGAAAAGGAAGAAATTGTTTAATCTTTGCTTTAACGGGTTTAAAAGGTAAAAAAAATGCTTATGATGCTCTTAGGGAGGTGGCTTTCTTGAAAAATCGGACATCCGTGTTTATTGTTGGCGGTCTTATCATTCTTGCTTTATTAGGTATTTATGGCTCTTTTACAGCTAATCCTGCCGGTTTCATTCAGAGAATAGCTGTCATCGCATTGATCGGTTTAATCATATATTTCGTTGTGCGGAAATTTTCAAATTCGAGCCCCCAGAAAAGAGAGCAGCGGGCATTTCTTAAAGCAGCAAAACAATCGAAGAAACGATTGCAGCAGAAGGGTGGAGATGCCTCTGTTAAAGGCTCTGCCCATGGAACTTTAACCTCATTAAAGAAAAGTAGCAAGTCGAAAAAGAAATCTCCTGCTCACCTCACCGTCATTGATGGGAAAAAGAATAAAAAGAAAAATCGAGCATCTTTTTAGATGCTCGATTTTTTAATAACACCATGTTTTTAAAAACTGATTAGCCTGCTCTTTTCCTAACTCAAATAGTTTTTGTTTCTTCTCATCTGTTAAATGGAACTCCAATGAGAAAAAACCGTCAGTAGGAATAAAGATAATATTTTTTGCATGTTTTTTGGAAATGTACCTTGTATCATGGGCATCCTTCATGGTCTCGAACAAGGCTCCCATTAATTGAATGCCATTGTTTATTTTGTGATTTTTATGTTCGTATTCATTTGGACTTAGCTTGATTCCCAGGACAGGCCTTACTTTTTGAATATTTTCCTTATCAAAAAGCCACATCGGGAAATTACTCAGGACACCGCCATCTACTAAAATGTTTGAACGCATTTTAACAGGTTCAAAAAAATATGGAATGCTGCAGCTCATTCTAATTGCTTTTGCGACTGAAAAGGAACCAGGGTCAATTCCGTATTTTACTAAATCATCTGGCAAAACGACCATTTGACCATTTGATAAGTCTGAAGCGATTACTCTTAAAGATTGGGGAGGTAAATCGGAAAAGGTACGTATTCCTTTAGCTTCCAGCTTATTTTTCATCCAGTTTTCAAACTTTTTCCCTTTATAAAGACCGAGATTCCAATATACAGATAGCCATTTTATAAATGGTATTGGAATGAATGTTTTGCGGGCATCGAGCATTTTTGATATATCCATCTCATCTATCATTTGATAAATTTCTTTGCTTGTGTAGCCGGCAGCAATTAGTGCTGCCACAATTGAACCTGCACTGGTTCCTGCCACCCTGACAAACTGTATTCCTCTGCTTTCAATTTCTTCGCAGGCTCCCACAAGTGCAAAGCCTTTCATTCCTCCCCCAGAAAAAACGCCGTCTATTTTCATGGCAGCCACTCCCAAGATGAAGTCATTGTTACATTTTTAATCGGCTTGTTAGCAAAATAGTACGGAGGACAAAGAGAAAATTTTTTGTGAAGGGTGTAGAATAGTTTTTAAAGAAAGGGGTTTTTAAATGGCATCCTCGGAAAAGAATTTACGGACTTGCAGCCAAGGACACAAATATTATAAAAGCAGCGATTGTCCTACCTGCCCGACTTGTGAGCAAGAACGTAAACCTGACAGTGGATTTCTTTCATTGCTCTCAGCTCCAGCAAGGAGGGCATTGGAAAACAATGGGATAACTTCGTTACAGACATTATCAAAATATAGTGAAAAAGAAATTTTGCAATTTCATGGAATGGGGCCATCATCTATTCCTAAACTTAGGTCTGCTTTAAAGGAAAATGGAATGTCATTTAGGTCATAAAAAAGAACATCGCCATGGACGATGTTCTTCTTTGTTTAATTAGATTCGTTTTGATCCAATGTACCTTGGCTTCCAATAGCTGTTGCTTGTATAGGTAACGATTACACCTTTAGAGGATGATGCCATAATCATTTTCCCTGCTCCGATATAAATCGCAACGTGATCTGGTCTGCTTACTTTTGTTGGTGCAAAGAACATTAGGTCCCCAACTTGTAATGAACTAACGCGGTATCCTTTTGTGTAATACATGTCAGCCGCTGTTCTTGGCAATACTTTACCTGCTTGTCCGAACGAATATTTAACTAGACCTGAACAGTCGAAGCCTCTTGGTGTAATGCCGCCATATCGATATGGAACGCCGAGATTGGCTTTTGCTACCGAAATTGCTTTTGTATGATAATATGCCGCTTCTGCTTTATCACCCGCAGTGGCAAACAAAGAAGTTGTTATTGTAGCTGTAATTACTAAAGCTGCGATAAGTTTCTTCAACATTTGTTAGTCCCCCTTGGAGTGACTTGATACTCATACTATACAAGGAAAGAGTAACAGCGAGGTCACAGCTAGATTACAATCGTGTTACAAAAATTATTTTGGAATAATTTTGTGCAAAAAAAGCGAATGGAAAAATCATATCCATCCGCTTTGAAAAATTCTATAATCCACACTTTAATTGGGCATTACAATTTGTACAAGTATTACAGCCGCCGATTTCTTTTACCTTTCCTTTTCGGCAGACTGGGCATGTGTTCCCGACTTCAGAACCGATAGTCACGTCCGTTGAACGAAGATCGCTGATTGTATCAACTAGAACGACATGCTGCTTTGGTTTTTCATCAAACATGGATAACTGCTCATTAGTGTTCTCTTCTGCTTTCAGTGTAAGTACCTGAGAATCACGTGAACCGTCTACATAGACAGTACCGCCTTTTGCACCGCCGCGGTATAGACGCTCATATACCTTTTCCACTTGTTCCACACTGTAGCCTTTTGGCGCGTTAACTGTTTTACTGATAGAACTGTCAATCCAGCGCTGGATGACACATTGAACATCAGCATGGGCTTCAGGAGCAAGCTCCATTGCTGTAACAAACCATTTTGGCAGATTGTTTGGATCTGCTTCAGGATGCTTCTCGAGATATTCTTGAACAATATCCGCATTTACTTCTATAAATTTACCTAGACGTCCGCTTCGGTAGTATGAGAATGAGAAATAAGGCTCTAATCCAGTTGAAACCCCAACCATTGTTCCAGTTGATCCTGTAGGAGCAACCGTTAGCAAATGAGAATTTCTAATTCCGCTTTCTAAAATAGATTCGCGGATGTCTTCAGGCATTTTTTTCATATATCCAGTTTCAATGAAGGCGTGTCGTAAACGATTTGTTTCTTCATATGTTTCACCGTTTAAGAATGGGAAGCTTCCTTTTTCTTTCGCTAATTCAACTGATGTTCTATATGCAGTAGTTGCTATTGTTTCAAAAACCTCATCAACTAGTTTGTTACCTTCTGGTGAACCATACTCTGTTTCACAGTAGATAAGTAGATCATGTAAACCCATAACTCCAAGACCAACACGACGTTCACCTAGAGCTTGCTTTTTGTTTTCTTCCAAGAAATATGGAGTAGCATTGATGACGTTGTCCTGCATGCGGACACCAACAGCTACGCTACTCTTTAATTTTTCAAAGTCAACTGTTTTTGTTTCCTTATCAGCCATTTCAGCAAGATTTACAGCTGCCAAGTTACATACAGAAAATGGTGCAAGGGGTTGTTCACCACATGGATTTGTTGCAACAACTTGTTGTCCATATGCTTTCGCATTTGTCATGTCATTAGCATTATCGATGAAGAAAATACCCGGTTCCGCTGAGTAGGTCGCGCAAATATTAATTAGATTCCATAGCTCTTTTGCTTTGATCTTTTTATAAACTCGCACTTTATAACCGAGCTTTTCCCACTCACGAACATCTCCGACTTTATGCCATTCTTCGTTGTAGAATTTCATTTCCTCTTCATTATAGTGTTCAACATATGGGAAACGGAGTTCATATTCACCATCGTTTTCAACAGCTTCCATAAATTCTTTTGTTAAACACACTGAGATGTTTGCACCCGTTAAGAATTCAGAATTATGAACTGTAAAATTACCGCCGGTTGCAAGTTTTTCCTCTGCCTCAGCAATTATGGAATCACTGAAACCGCCGAGTCCAGGGATGTTTTTATAATTGACAATTCCTTGGTACATCGCTGTTTCCTGCAGAGTCAATGGTGTGAACTTTAGCTTATCTTTAGCATGCTTTTTTATCGTTTCATCGTTTGTATTTTCAATTAAGAATCGTAGAATTCTAGGGTTTTGCATTTTTGAAATAATGAATTCAATGATGTCCGGATGCCAATCCGCCAGCATGATCATCTGCGCACCTCTGCGGCTGCCTCCTTGTTCGACTAAATGAGTCAACTTCGCAATATCATCCAGCCACGAAACCGAACCAGATGATTTTCCATTTACACCTCTTGCAAGGGTGTTTCGTGGTCTTAATGTCGAACCATTTGTTCCAACACCGCCGCCTCGACTCATGATCTCCATGACCTGTTTCCGGTGGTCAGAAATACCTTCACGGGAGTCTGCTACAAAAGGCATTACGTAACAATTAAAGAATGTTACCTCAGTTCCTGATCCTGCCCCGTAAAGAACACGTCCGGCTGGAATAAAGTTCATGTTCACAAGCTCTTGATAAAACTTCTCTGTCCACTCAATTCGCTTCTCTTCCGTTTCTTCAACAGAAGCAAGACCCGTAGCATTCCTTTTAGCAATCTGCTCATAAAAAAGCTCCAGCGGCTTCTCGATTACATCGAGAGAACGCCAGATCATTCCTGTTTCAGATTCCTGTTGATCATCTAGAACGCCTCTGAATTCCTCTTCCACCAAAACCTTTGCCTTTTTCTTTTCCCAATCAATTTCCTTTATTGTACCAAGCCCTCTAGCTGGAAATTTCGGATCCTCTTTAATCGTCAAAACAACAAAGTCACCATTCGTCAGGGTAATTTTTGCAGTATCTTTAAAGGTGTAGCGGTCTAGCATGACCAATCGCGAAACGCCCTTGTGGGTTATTTTCATATCTGGGGTTACTGGGTGCACCTGGGGAAACAAGCGGATGTCCTCATTCAACCTCTCAAAATCGATATTCATTTTTTGTCTAAAAACTATAGACATGAAAACAACTCCTTCAATTTATAAAATTCTGTATATTGTGTTAGATTCTAGTAAGCTATGCTATATCTAGTTGTCTTAATAAACATAAGTTAACATAGAATTGCAGAACAAATCAACTAAAACTCAATATATGGTACCGAAAATATTTTCGACACTACTACATATTGTAGATTAGACAAAAAACAATAATTTTGTCAAACTTAAAATACACTAGATTTTTAAGCAAAATAAAGATTTCTTAGGTTTTTCGGCAAAAAACAGCATTTTTTAACATATTTTGCGGTTTGAGAATTATTTTTTTCCGAATACAGGCATACAAATTTATTAGCATGGTCCAAAATGATATTATAAAGTAATAGATTTTTGGGAGGAACAAATATGCTTGCTGAAATAAAAAAGGACGGAAACGGCTATATAGCACATTTTAAACGTCATTTAAACCATTCGGTAGAAGATGTATGGTCATATTTAACCGACAATGACAAACTTCCAAAATGGTTCCCAGAGCTTCGAGTAGATGAGCTTCGTGAGGGCGGAGTCATTAAATTTAATATCGGCGATGGCACTTTTATTGATATGAAGATTACAGAGCTAAAAATTCAATCCATATTGGAATATACTTGGGCAGAGGATCTGGTTCGGTTTGAACTTTATCCTGAGAATGAGGGCTGTAAGTTAGTCTTAATCGAAAAATTAACTAAGATTACTGACCATACACCTCGGGACCTTGCCGGATGGCATGTATGCTTGGATGTCATCAATGCCTTGCTCGATGGACGGACAATTGAATCTCGAAAAGATGAGTGGCAGAAATGGTATGAAAAATATTCAAAGGCAATTGAGAAAATTACTCATTAATAAATGTAAAGGCGAACCAAATTAAAACTGGGTTCGCCTTTATTTTTGTGGCAATCTCAATAGGTATTTTTTTATCGTTTAAAATTCCACTCATCATTCTCATAACGTTCTTTTGCAATTTTTTCAACATATGCAAGCTCTTCTTCTGTCAACTGATATGGTTCAAGCTCAATATTCAGTCCTTCGGCAAAGCCCCTATAAAACGCCTCCTTGGCCTCTTCTAGCGTAATTCTTCTTGGACTAATTGCATTAATCGCGACGGCCTTATCTTTGAAGGCCTTCTTCATCCGTTCCTTTACACGGTCATTCGGATACTTGAACAAGCTAAACAGCTTATCTTCATCTAAATCTAATAATATCGAGCCGTGCTGGAGAATGACTCCCTTTTGTCTAGTTTGCGCACTGCCAGCAACCTTCCGGCCTTCAACCACAAGCTCGTACCAGCTCGGGGCGTCAAAGCAGACTGCAGAGCGGGGATTTTTCAAAGCATCCCGTTCTTCTGCTGTTTTAGGAACAGCAAAATAGGCTTCTAACCCTAAATGATGAAACCCTTTTAAAATGCCTTCTGAAATCACTCGGTAAGCCTCTGTGACTGTTTTTGGCATCTCTGGATGGTCTTCTGATACGATTACACTATATGTAAGCTCATGATCATGAAGGACGCCGCGTCCGCCGGTTGGTCTTCTGACAAAGCCTAGCTGATGTGCTTTCACTGCTTCCATATCGATTTCTTTATCTACTTTTTGAAAATAACCAACAGATAACGTTGGAGGGTTCCAGCCATAGAAGCGAATGACCGGCGGAATTTTCCCTTCGCTGTGCCAGTCAAGAAGTGCCTCATCTAATGCCATATTAAAGGATGGTGAACTATTTCCCGTATCAATAAAACGCCAAACTTCTTTTTCCATTCAAAAACCTCATTTTTGTAAGATTATTTCGATGTTAAGTCTACCAAAATCTGATAGGAATTCAAAATGAGATGATTCTGCTATAATATTTTTAGGTACTCTTTAAAGATTTTTTTCCATTCATCTTTATCTTTCCGAGTTTGGCTTATATAATAAATACTAGTGCAGCAAAGCTTGAAAGGAGCAAAAAGGAATTGAATTCACTTTATTTCTTATTAATCGTTATCGCAGCAGTTATTATTTACACCGCTTTCACGTATTTCTACCAAAAAAGGATTGTCAAAACGATAACTGAAGAAGATTTTCGTGCAGGGTATCGGAAGGCACAGCTAATAGATGTTCGTGAACCGAACGAGTTCGAAGGCGGTCATATTCTAGGTGCACGTAATATTCCCATGTCACAAATGAGAATGCGCATGAAAGAAATTCGCTCTGACATGCCTGTTTATCTTTATTGCCAAAGCGGCATGCGCAGCGCCCGTGCAGCCCAATTTTTACACCGGAAAGGCTATAAAGATTTATCTCAGCTCCAAGGCGGATTTAAAAAGTGGTCTGGTAAAGTAAAAGCGAAGAAATAAGTTTGAGGTTCCGGAAGAAGTTTCCGGAGCCTTTTTTATGTAAGTTGGTGGATTGGACAATTTTTTATGGGTATTGGATATTTTTCAAACCTCATTGGACATTTTTAAGTGGTGTTTGGACAAATTCAAGACCGCTTTGGACATTTATTAGTGGACTTTGGACATTCAAACATTTTTTTCCAACAAAAAAGGATGATTCTCAAACGAATCATCCCTAAGCTTATTATGCCTTTTGATATTTCAATATTGGTTTACGCGCTGCAGTAGTTTCGTCCATACGGCCGACCACAGTCGTATGTGGTGCCTCTTGAACAACCTCAGGATTTTCTTCTGCCTCTTTGGCAATTTGGATCATGATATCAATGAATGAATCCAAGGTTTCCTTTGATTCGGTTTCTGTTGGCTCAATCATAATACACTCTTCCACATTTAACGGGAAGTAAATGGTTGGCGGATGGTAGCCGAAATCAAGCAGGCGTTTCGCGATATCAAGGGTACGCACGCCTAATTTTTTCTGACGACGGCCGCTTAAGACAAATTCATGTTTACAATGTCTATCAAACGGAAGATCATAATATTCAGCAAGTCTTCTCATCATATAGTTCGCATTCAGAACAGCAAATTCTGTTACCGCCTTTAAGCCGTCTGGGCCCATGGAACGTATATAAGTATAAGCACGAACGTTGATGCCGAAGTTTCCATAATATGGCTTTACACGTCCAATTGACTGTGGACGGTCATAATCTAAAACATACTCATCACCGCGTTTTGCAATTACAGGTTTTGGCAGGAACGGAATTAAGTCGGACTTAACCCCAACAGGACCAGAACCTGGGCCGCCGCCTCCATGAGGGCCGGTAAAGGTCTTATGAAGATTTAAGTGAACGACGTCAAAGCCCATATCTCCAGGTCTAGCCTTAGATAAAACGGCATTTAAGTTGGCACCGTCATAATAAAGCTTACCACCAGCTTCATGCACAATCTCAGCCATTTCAAGGATATTTTCTTCAAATAAACCTAGTGTATTTGGGTTGGTCAACATTAAAGCAGCCGTATCTTCACCAACTACTCTTCTTAAATCCTCAAGGTCAACAAGACCATTATCATTCGATTTTACTGTAATGGTTTCAAGGCCTGCAACTGTTGCAGACGCTGGATTCGTACCGTGCGCTGAGTCAGGAACGATTACTTTGGTTCGCTTCACATCGCCATTTGCTTCATGGTAAGCACGGATCATCATTAATCCTGTCCATTCACCATGGGCACCTGCAGCCGGCTGAAGCGTTACTTCGTCCATTCCAGTAATTTCAATTAAATGCTCCTGCAAGTCATATAAAAGCTCTAGAGCACCTTGGACAGAGCTTTCGTCCTGCAATGGATGCACATGGGCAAAACCATTAAAGCGGGCAACATTTTCATTGATTTTTGGATTGTATTTCATAGTACATGAACCAAGCGGATAAAAGCCGGAATCTACCCCGTGATTTCTTCTTGATAAGGCAGTATAATGGCGCATGATATCAAGCTCAGATACTTCAGGAAGCTCCGGTTCATCAACACGTAAATATCCTTCTGGGAGAAGACCATTTAGATCTGCTTCCGGAACATCCATTTCCGGCAGGCTGTATCCAATTCGGCCAGGTGTGCTTAGTTCAAAAATGAGCGCTTGATCTTGATTATGCATGCAAATCCCCCAATTCTTTCACTAGTGTATCAATTTCTTCCTTCGTTCTTTGCTCCGTAACCGCAATAAGCATATGGTTAGATAACCCAGGATAATCACGGCCTAAATCATAACCGCCAATGATTCCTTTTTGTAAGAGCTGTTGATTAACTTCTTTAACAGGATTATTTAATTTGACCACAAATTCGTTAAATGAATGGCCATCATAAATAACTTCAAGCCCTGCTTCTTTAAAGGCATTTTTCGCATAATGTGCCTTCTGTAAATTGGCTGCAGCCATTTCTCCAACGCCTTTTTTACCAAGAGCCGTCATGGCAACTGACGCAGCAAGTGCATTTAGCGCTTGGTTCGAACAAATGTTGGAAGTCGCTTTATCACGACGGATATGCTGTTCACGTGCCTGAAGGGTTAATACAAAACCGCGGCGGCCTTGGTCATCGGTTGTCTGTCCAACAAGACGTCCAGGTACTTTACGCATTAATTTAGTGGTTACAGCAAAAAATCCGCAGTGTGGTCCACCAAAGGCAGTTGGAATTCCGAACGGCTGTGCATCACCAATCACGATATCCGCACCGAATTTCCCAGGAGGTGTTAATACCCCAAGTGATAATGGATTGCTTGAAACAACAAACAACGCTTTATGTTCATGAATGATTTCTTCCAGTTCTTTCAAAGGCTCGATTCTTCCGAAAAAGTTCGGATATTGAACGATAACAGCAGCAACATCGGAATTCACTAATCCTTTTAAAGCCTCAACATCCGTGACACCGTCTTTTAAAGGAACTTCTACAACGTCAAGATATTGACCCTTTGCGTAAGTCTTTAATACTTCGCGGGACTCTGGATGTACCGCACTTGATACAACAATCGTCTTGCGCTTTGTATGACCCGCACTTAGCATCGCTGCTTCTGCAAGAGCAGTTCCACCATCATACATCGAAGAGTTAGCAACATCCATTCCAGTTAATTCACAAATCATCGTTTGGAATTCAAAAATGGCTTGAAGTTCACCCTGTGAAATCTCTGGCTGATATGGTGTATAGGCTGTATAGAATTCTGACCTAGAAATGACATGGTCTACAATTACTGGCATGTAATGGTCATAAACGCCGGCACCTAAGAAAGAAACATTTCTTTTTAGGTCTGCATTACGGCTTGCCATGTTAAAAAGTTCTTTCATTAATGCTGTTTCTGATTTTGCTTCTTTAATATTATATTCACCTTGAAATCTCACTTTTTCAGGGATATCACTAAATAGCTCATCAATAGAGGAAACACCAATCGTTTCAAGCATAGCCTTCTTATCTTGTTCAGTCATTGGTAAATAACGATGTTTCATAAAACTAGCTCCCTTCTGTTATTTCTTTTCTTTTTTATAAAAAGGTGTTGGAACTACTGTTGCTTTCAGGCGTTTACCGCGAATTTCCACTTCTACCTCTGAATCAAGACCAGAAAATTCTGTCTTAATTAGCGCAAGTCCGATATTCTTCTTTAAGGTTGGAGACTGAGTTCCAGTCGTAACCTCTCCGATTAATTCTTCACCTTTATAGACAGGATAGCCGTGACGAGGAATTCCTCGGTCTATCATTTCGATACCAACCAATTTTCGTGGGAGGCCGTTTTCTTTTTGCTGCTTTAAAGCTTCTTTCCCAATGAAATCTGCTTCTTTATTTAATTTCACCGCAAACCCAATACCGGCTTCCAGTGGAGAAATTTCCGCTGATAACTCTTGGCCATAGAGTGCTAATACCGCTTCGAAACGAAGAGTATCGCGTGCGCCTAATCCGCATGGGAGAATCCTTTCTTCTTCTCCTGCTTTTAAAATTTCTTTCCAAAGCAGTGCGGCTTCTGCAGAATCACAATATACTTCAAAGCCATCCTCCCCGGTATATCCGGTTCTAGATACTAGTGCCTTTTTTCCATTTATGAGCACTTCCTGCTGAAATTTGAAAAAGCCAATTCCACTTAAATCAGTATCCGTAAGCTTTTGAAGTACCTTTTCAGCTAGAGGTCCCTGAACGGCGAGCTGTGCCGTTCTTTCAGAAAGGTTTTCAAGGCTGACATCGCCGTCTAAATGATCTACAAGCCATTTATAATCCTTTTCAATATTGGATGCATTCACAACCAATAAATAGTGATTATCTTCAATCTTATAAACGAGCAGATCATCAACAGTACCGCCGTTTTCATAGCACATTGCTGTGTACTGGGCGCCGCCGTTTTTTATTTTTGAAATATCATTTGTCATCATCTTTTGTAAATAATTTAAGCTGTCAGCACCTTTTACTTCTACTTCCCCCATATGGGAAACATCGAATAATCCAGCCCTTGTTCTTACAGCTTCATGCTCATCCTTAATGCTTGAAAACTGGACAGGCAGCTCCCAGCCTCCGAAATCAATCGTTTTCCCGCCGTATTCCTTATAAACGTCAAACAGTGGAGTACGTTTCAATTCAGTCATCTTAAATCCCCCTTCAATCTTTTACATGTTCATTATTCGTAAAAATTGACTCTTTAACAGAGATTAACCCATTAACAAAATCAGGAAAAATATTATTCTGATTTCGCATTTAAAAAAGTATTTTGACAAAGGAAAACATAAAAAAGGACAGAAACCTCCCTTAAAACGAAAGAAGGTCTCTGTCCTTGCACCTGAAAGTTTAACCTGGAATGGCTTTCCCCTTTGGTGGCTGCCCAATTTATACAGCACTCTCCAGAGCCGCGTCAAACAAGAGTTCTTTTGCCTGAGAGATTCACATGGACTGCTTGCTCCTTCGGCGCTACATAGGTAGTCTCTCCCCTTGTTATCATCCGCATTTATAATATTTTCCAATTTGGTCATACTAATTATACTTCTAAAATAAATTACCTTATTAAAATATTTAAAACTTTCAAAGCTATTATCATCCTACCATTAAAACATTACATTGAGCAATAACTTTTGTAAGGAACTTTTGCAGGAACAGGAGCTGAAACGATGTCTGTCGAAATTGAATTTGATTCCTCATGGCAGGATGATTTTTTGCAAAGAATTGACAACGATGGTCCTTGGGGAAATTGGGAGCTTTTTAAACTGGCGATAGGGGTTGAAAAACACCTTGTCATTCCTGAATTCGAGGGCCTTCAGGCACCGAATCATCTGGCTAATTTAACACCATTGCCACACCAGCTTGAAACCGCTAAGCAAGTTATTGAAAACATGAATGGAAAAGCAATACTTGCCGATGAAGTCGGACTTGGGAAAACGATTGAGGCAGGGTTGATTTTAAAAGAATACATGATTCGAGGACTGGTAAAAAAAGTATTGATCCTTGTTCCCGCCTCATTAGTTACCCAATGGGCTATTGAACTGAATAGCAAGTTTTTTATTCCTGCCATCACCCAAAGGAAAAGCTATGTATGGGAACAGTGCGATGTGGTGGTTTCCTCGATTGATACAGCGAAGCGAAATCCGCATCGGGACATTATTTACCAGCAGGATTATGACCTTATCATTATCGATGAAGCCCATAAATTGAAAAATAATAAAACAAAAAACTATGAATTTGTTCAGAATCTAAAAAAGAAATTTTGTTTATTGTTGACCGCCACTCCGATTCAGAATAGAATCGAGGAAATTTTTAACCTTGTTTCACTCCTTAAGCCAGGTCATTTAGGCAGCGAAACTGCATTCTACGAAAAATACAAACGCGATTCCCGTTCCTTAAATGATGATGAGCATTTAAAAGAACTGGTCAATAAAGTTATGATTCGGAACCGCCGTGCCGATACGGGAATTGAATGGACGAAGCGGCATGTTGAAACCATTCCCATCGAATTTACACAACCGGAAAAAGAGCTGTATATGTCGATTACAGACCTAAAAAGCGATGGTGACTGGGTCCAGACAAGTGCTTTCTCGGTCATGACCCTGCAGCGGGAAGCTTGCAGCAGCAGAGAAGCTGTTTTTTATACGCTTAAAAACATGCTGCAGAAAAAGGAAAATCCTTCTCAGGCTTTTGAAGAACAAATCCAGTATTTAATTAAAAAGGTGGAAGCTGTTCAGCAAAATTCGAAGGCAGAAAAAGCACTTGAGTTAATTCAAAAAGCGAATGACAAAGTCATTATTTTTACGGAATACCGTGCAACCCAGTTGTATTTGCAATGGTATTTAAAGCAGCATGGAATCTCCTCAGTCCCTTTTCGCGGCGGGTTTAAACGCGGTAAAAAAGACTGGATGCGCGAATTGTTTCAAAAGCACGCCCAGGTGTTAATTGCAACAGAAGCAGGCGGCGAAGGAATTAATCTGCAATTCTGCAATCATATCATTAACTTTGATTTGCCTTGGAACCCGATGAGACTAGAGCAGCGGATTGGACGGATTCATCGCCTTGGGCAGGAAAAGGATGTTATGATCTATAATTTTGCGATAAAGAACACGGTTGAAGAGCATATTCTCAAGCTTTTGTATGAAAAAATTCATTTGTTTGAGAAGGTCATCGGCGAGCTCGATGATATTCTCACAAAACTGGAATTCGGCAATATTGAGGATCATTTAATTGATATTTTTGGACAGTCCGCATCAGAAGGTGAAATGCGCATCAAAATGGAAAATTTATCATCGATGATTGAATTTGCAGAAAGTATGAAGAAAGGAGATTCACATGCAGCAGCAGGAAATTCATAGCTTTCTTTTGAACTATTTTAAAGCAAATGATTGTCCGATTGTAGAGAATAAGCCAGGGTATATAACTGTTCAGCTTACAATCGAACTTGATAAAGCTTTAATGAACCGCCCTTTTTACTGGCATTATTTAGAAAAAACAGGCGGAATTCCAAATCCGATGAAGCTGACGTTTATTACTAATCAAAAAGCGGCCCCTGAGAATATGAGAGGGGAGATTATTCATTTCGGCTCCCCTCGGCTCCATCAAATATTTGAATCGACGAAAAATTTGGCCAGCTATATTCGGCTTTATGAAAACCATCAACACGGCAGCAGCCAAACACCTTTGATGCCTTGGCTCTGTATGAATGTTAAAATTTCTTATCAATGTGATCGGAAACGAGATATTTTTAAGTCTATTGGTTTGCAGCTGATCAACGGGCAGATGGTGGAGGATTTCCATGACAGGCTGCAGAAAATACCGCTGACCCCTAAAATACCGGATTACTCCTTTACCCTATCACCATTAGTAAAGCCGAAAAGCGGGATGTCAAGAATCGAAAATTACCTTAAAGCGATGATTGAGGATGATGACCATTCCTGGGCGGATGACGCGAGAAAGCGCTGGGAACAGGATTTACGTCTTTTAGAACATTTCTATGAAGATGCCGAAGAAGAAAATGAAAGCTACGAAACAGAAAAACAGGCATTAAAGGAGCAATACGAACCAAAAATAAACATTTCCTTCATCAACGGGGGGCTTTTCTACTTAACTGAAAAAGCAATTTAATCCTAGGGTGTCAGGCACCATGTGAAAATTTCACATGGTGCCTGACACCCTCTTCAAATATTTTTACAAAAAAGTTTATTTTTTTTAAAATTTTAGAAGGAAAAGAGAGAACCATGTCGAAATATATGCAAAGACAAAATAATAAGGTGGTGTTACCCATTGTTAGCTCAATTGAAATTTTAGCAAACAGGATCATCACAGATGCAGCCCGAAACCAGGCGACAGATATACATATTATTCCACGGAAGAAAGACACTCTTGTCCAGATTCGTTTAACTAACAAGCTCATTCCCCGACTATCACTTCCAAAAGAAGAATGCGACAGACTAATTTCACACTTTAAATTTACAGCCAATATGGATATCGGAGAAAGAAGACGCCCGCAAAGCGGAGCTATTTTTTGCGAGGTCAACGGACAATTAATGGGCCTTAGACTTTCCACTCTTCCATCTAACAACAGAGAAAGTCTTGTGATCAGGCTATTACCTCAGCAGGAACAAATTCCTTTTCATCAGCTCTCACTATTCCCTTCTATGACTAGAAAATTGCTAGCACTTCTCAAACACGCTCATGGATTAATTATTTTCACAGGTCCAACTGGCAGCGGCAAGACGACCACACTTTACTCCCTTTTGAATGAAACTGCCCATTTATTCCATCGCAATGTCATAACCCTTGAAGACCCAATAGAAAAAAACTACGACTCTGTTCTGCAGGTACAGGTCAATGAAAAAGCAGGCGTCACTTATGCAGCCGGTTTAAAGGCCATTCTTCGTCATGACCCTGATATTATAATGGTTGGGGAAATCAGGGATGCTGAAACAGCTAAAATTGCCGTTAGGGCAGCTCTCACAGGGCATTTAGTGCTTTCGACGATGCATACGAGGGATGCAAAAGGTGCAGTTTACCGCCTCCGTGAATTCGGTGTCAATTGGTTAGAGGTAGAGCAAACATTAATTGCCATAACCGGGCAAAGGTTAGTTGAGCTTACTTGCCCCTATTGTGAGGGAGATTGTTCGCCATTATGTTATTCAGATGGAAGATGGAAAAGAGCCAGTGTCTTTGAGCTGTTATCAGGAAGAAATTTAAGCAATACTATGAAAGCGGCGAAAGGTGAGAACATAGAAACGCATTATCGGACAATAAAAGACGTGATAAAAAAGGGCATTGCCCTTGGATATATTCAAGAATCTGAATACGACCGGCTGGTATACGATCATGAAAAAACGTAAATGGTCTGTTAACGAACAAGCTGCCTTTTTAAAGAGAATTGGTGAACTTTTAGCCAGGGGGTATCCAATTGCAGCTGCAATTGAGTCCATATCATTGCATTTATCAAAATCTAGAAAGGAGGAATTAAATGATTGTTTAGTAGAGTTAAAAAAAGGCTTACCTTTTCATGAGGCACTGGACATACTCGGGTTTCACAAAGAATTAATTGGTTATGTTTATTTTGCTGAACAGCACGGCAGCTTTGCGGAAGCTCTGCTTGAAGGAAGCAGTCTTGCACAATTAAAGAACAAGGATTTACATAAGTTGTTAAAACTACTTCAATATCCTTTTATCTTAATCTTGATCACTGGGTTTCTCTTTGTGTTTGTAGAGAATACCCTGCTTCCAAGATTTACAACCCTGTTTACATCACTTGGCCTTGAAGAGAATTTCTTTACAAAGGTCATCTACGCCTTTGACCATAATTTTCCTGTCTTTATTGAGACATTGCTCGCCCTATTATTCCTAACAGCAATCTACTTCTTCTTCATCTTCCGAAAATACTCTATTCTTAAACAACGGAAACTTCTTGTTCGGATACCTATTGCTGGCAGAATCCTCAAATTGCTGTTTACCCACTACTTTTCCATTCAATTAAGTTTCCTTTTATCCGGCGGAATCTCAGTTTCAGAAGCTCTTGTACTTTTTGAACAAAATGAAAAACAGCCCTTTTATAGCGAGCTCGGTAAGACGATTAAATCAAAGCTTGTTACCGGAGAAAAATTAGAGACGATTATTGCCTCTTTTTCGTTTTTTGAAAAAGAATTTCCAATGATTGTGAAACATGGCCAAGAAAATGGAAAATTAGAGCAGGAATTGCTTTTTTTCAGCAAGCATTGCGTGTCAAATATGGAGGAAATAATTGAAAAAAGCTTAAAAACCATTCAACCAATTCTTTACTTATTTATTGGACTACTTGTTGTGTCGATGTATCTGTCAATTTTATTACCAATGTTTCATCTAATGGATGGAATTTAACAAATGGAGGTTATAAAAATGATCATTAAAAAAATGAAAAACGAAAAAGGATTCACCTTAATCGAAATGATGATTGTTATGCTCGTCATATCAGTAATATTAATGATTACGATTCCGAATGTCACAAAACATAATTCGAATATCAATAACAAAGGCTGTGAAGCTTATGTAAAAATGGTCCAAGCCCAGGTTCAGGCATACGAAATAGAACATAACGAGGTTCCTACCCTTACTAAACTGGAAACAGCAGGATATTTAAAAGAAGTTCAAGGCTGTCCTAACGGCAAGAATGTTGTCATCGATGCAGAAGGAAATGTTTCAGTTGCCTCATCATGATGAACAACCAAAGAGGATTTACATTAGCTGAGTCCTTGGTAGTTCTCTCCATTTTTATGATCCTTTCCTTAGTTACAACCATTTCTTTAAAACCACAGCAGGCTGTATTAGAAGAGGCGGCGTTTTTTACCCAATTGAAGGCAGACTTATATTATGCTCAGAACTATGCCATCTCCCATCAACATGAAGTTTCGGTAGTTTTTATCCCAAGTGAGTATAAGTATTATATGTTTTTGCGGACCGAGATCCCGTCCATAGTTGAGAGAACATATTCAACCAACATTTACCTTACGAAAGGCACTCTCCCTTTTTATTTCAAATTCCTTCCAGACGGAAATGTGAATAAATTTGGTTCCTTCGTGATTCACACTCAAAAAAATGATTATGTCATGACCGTTTTGATTGGAAAGGGACGGTTTTATGTTACGGAACAATAATGGATTTTTTTTGCTGGAACTATTATTATCGCTTTCAGCCCTTTTAATGATTTGTCTGTATTTTATACCGTTATTCATTGATATAAGAGCTCAATCTAGAGCACTGGAAATTGAAAAAAAGGCCAGGCAGATCATGTTTGAGGAACTACAAGCAAAATTAGTTAATAATCCCGATTTTGTAAATTATTCAATTAATCACAATAGCATTGAGTACCAAATCAGTTGGACTGAAAACAGCAAGTCCAAGGAGGTGTGCGTAAGAGTTGATGACAGTTCACTCCATAAACAAACAGAAATATGCAGCCAACTTGAATGATAAAGCTTTTACGCTCATCGAAGTGCTCATTGCCCTTTCCATTTTTTCTGTCCTTGCTTTTTTTATGATGCCTATTTTTCAAATTTTGCTTAACAGTAACGATTTGAAAGCAGAATTACAAACAATGGAGTGGGAAGTTTTTTGCAGTCAAATAAAAAAAGAAATCCGATTGTCCACTAAGGCCCAAGTAATTTCTGGCCGATTAATCCTGACAAAGGACGCGGATACGATTCAGTATGAGAAATATGGCTCCAATCTGCGCAGGAGGGTCAATTCCACCGGACATGAAATTCTTTTGCAAAATGTATCTCAGTATTCCTTTACCATCCAAAACAATTCAGTAAAAGTAACGGTTAAGGATCTTTCAGGAAAAGATTACTCGGTAATTGCTTATTCCTTAGTAAATTGGAATGCCGCTCCATGAAAAATAGTCAAAGTGGATTTACATATCCTTTAACACTTTGCCTGCTCATCCTTTTTCTTATGTTTTTCTCAATCCATGTTGAACAATTACTAACCGAAAGAAAAATGGTTCATGAAACGGCCACAATCCTGCAGGAAGAATATTATTTCCTTTCAGCTGTGAAAAAAATTGAGAATTTGTTTCAATCTGTCGGAATGATTCCTTTAAAAGGAACGCTCGTTTATCAAAAGGGCAATATGGGATATCAGGCGGAAGCGCCTTCAGGGTATGTTCAAAAGGTCAATTTTACGCTTACCCAGTACTCTGGAGAAACGGCATATGGGATAGGTTATTTTGATACAAGAACAAAAAAGTTAATAAAATGGGTAGAAATGAATTAATTTGTTTGAAACAATAAATCTTGGACATACTTATATGTGTACAAAAAGGCAGGTGTGTCCATGAAAACGAATGATTATGTAAAATATATGACACAAACCATTGTTAAATATGCAGACCAGCCAAAAGAGGAAAGGAAACGTATACGTCAAGAGCGTAAGGACGGAAGAGCTTCCTTTTGGTATCGATGGTTTGGAATACTCCCTTATATCCTATACTCCGAAGTTAAGAAAAGAAGGAAAATGTAAGAAGCGGTCGTTAATGACAGCTTCTCTTTTTTACCAAACATTCCAATAAAATCACATTGACTTTACACCCTCGCCTTCAATTCCAACCCAAATTTCTATTTTGTTACAATATAAAGTCTATAATTGTGAACATTTTCTAAACATATAGTGTTTACCTTGTTAACCTCATTCCTTCTTTATTATTGCTGTATTATAATGGAATAAATTATGGGGGTCCGAGGTGAACAAGAGATGGAACAAACTTTAAAGATTACAAACGTTTTGTCAGATCCAACGCGGTACTACATTTATCAATACATTACGAAACGCCATCAAGAAGTAACTGTTCAAGAAGTAGCGGATAATTTTAATATTCATCCAAATGTGGCAAGGCTGCATTTATCAAAGCTTGAAGATGTTAACATGTTGGCATCTGAAACCAAAAAAACGGGCAAAGGCGGCAGACCAAGCAGATTATATCGCTTATCTGATGATGTCATTCAGCTGCATTTTCCATACCGGGACTATATGCTCCTTTCGAAGGTGGCGATTCAAACGATGATTTCCCTTGGGGAAGCTGGCAGAGAAGCCCTTTTCTTAACAGGAAAACGCTTTGGTGCAGAAATTATTGAGCAGGAAATGACAAAAAGATCACTTGGTGAAGAATTAGAATTCGAGCAAAAGCTAAATATATTAAAGAGTGCAGCAACACTTGCAGGTTTCTATCCGGAATTTGAAGCAAATGGCGAAAAAACAAAAATATACTTCCAAATTTTCAATTGTCCTTTTAAAGAAGTGGCTGAAGAGCATACGGAAACAGTTTGCAGTATGCACCATGAATTTTTAAAAGGAATGTTTGGAGCTCTTTTTGAATCGGTAGAGTTAATTGAAAGGGAAAATATGATTTCCGGTTGTGAAACCTGTTCTTATCAGGCATTTGTCACAAACTAATTCGAAACCATTATTTACATTGCACCTCCTTTTCTTTATAATATTGTAATGATGGTATCGTAGGGTAAAAGGAGGGATACATATGGATCGCATGTTCAGAGTTTGTGGTTTCTGGACGGGCATTTTCACCGTTATGTTATATCTTGGTGATTTGGATAAGACAGCTTTGCTTTTCTTAGCCCAAACAGGATTCTTCGTTCTGTTAAGTTATCTTAAACTTTCCGAGCGTATGTATTTGTATGTTTTCGGAGCATATTTAACTATTTTCTTCGCTGGCTTTACATATTGGACAACGTTCATGATGCCACTAGGTGGAGGAGAATAAGAAAAAATAAAAACGCCGTTAAAACCGGCGTTTTTATTTTTTATAAGGAGAATAGATCACTTTCACTTATATGAAGACCTTTTTGTTGAATAATAACATGAAAGTAAGAACTTATCCCCGATGGCATGATCAAACTGCGTATAGCTCTATTCCTTTTGCTAACCTCTGAAAAAGGATTGGGGTCATAATGGTCTTCTAGTTCCTTAAGAATACCAGTTTTAAGTAAAAATTCATCCTGCCTAAGTTTTGTTAACAATTGTAAACTTACTTGTTCCCCTTTTTGGATAAGATAATCAAAATGGATATGCGTGGTAATATCCATTTCACCTGGATTTTCTAGGACATTATCTATCAGCCTATGTTGATGATATCCTCTCAAGCTTCCCTCAGCCCTTCGGGGATTCATCCATTCTTCATTTGTATAACCATAATCCGCCGTCACAACAAATCCTTTGGTAATTACATTAGAGATATTCTGCAACATTTTTTCCATCGCTATGGGAATCTCCATCCGTTGATTGTCTCTGAGCACCAAATCGCTTTCTTGTAAAAAGCGGAGAATATCTTCATTTTCTAAAGGTATCTTTTGCTCTACAAGACCCTCACTTTGATATCCGACCATAACTTCGAATAACTGGCCTTGCCTTTTTTCAATGACGTGAACCGGTAGTGCATCAAAGAGTTCATTGGAAAAAATCACCCCATCAAAGGCTTGGAGCTCCATCAAGGTCTCTATTTGGATCACAGAGGGATAATTTTTTAATAATTCCTTTTGCAAGTTTCGGTGGAAGGGACTTGTTTCCACAATTATGTATTGTAAGGGTGTATTGATTGTGTCATGCCATTCCTGCAGGAAAGAATGAGCAAATCGACCATTACCTGCCCCAATTTCGCAAAATATAGGTTCGATGTTCGCTGTATTGCATAGTCTAGAAAACCATTTAGCGATTAGTCTGCCATATACATCTGAGATATTACTCGTGGTAATAAAGTCGCCTTGTCGCCCAATTTTTTGTTTATCTTTCATATAATATCCGAATTGCGGATGGTAAAGGACTGCACCTATATAGTCAGCATAGGATATAAGACGACTTGGTGAATTAGAAATTAGATGCTTTAAATATGTATCCATCATTGCTCCTTTAATTAACACTATTGACATAGTGAAAACTTTATTATATTGTAAAGTTAGTAGCTTAACAATATCCCCTCCCATTAATATGAATAGAACATCCCCCAGAAAGACCCTTCTCCTAAGGAGAAGGGTCTTTCTATTTAGAAGCCATTCAAAAACGGATTACCGTCCATTTCATCAACAATCGTTGTTGCTGGCCCATGTCCGGATAATACATAGGTTTCTTCGGGTAATGATAAAAGCTTGTCATGAATACTTTTTAGCAGTTGGTCCTGATTTCCCCCTGGAAGATCTGTGCGACCGATACTGCCTTGAAACAAAGCATCGCCTGAGATGACAAATCCGTCTTTTTCAAAATAATAAGAAACACTTCCTGGTGAATGACCTGGTGTATGAAAAACAGTAAACTCAAAATTATCGATTTTCATTACACCTTCATTTTTTATAAGATGATCGGCGGGATTTACCCGAATTTCTTCAATTAGCCTAAAGAAAGCTGATCCATTTAGCCCAGGGTCTCCGAGCCATTTTTCTTCTTGTTTGTGGACATAGACGGGAATGTTATAAAAATCTCTTAATTCATTTACTGCGCCAATATGGTCAAAGTGCGCATGGGTAAGCAGAATTGCAGCAGGCTTTAAGCCTCTCTTTGTTAATACATTGATCAGTTTTTTCTCTTCACCGCCTGGGTCGAAAATTAAACAAGTACGATCCGAATTTTCAACAATATAACAATTGGTCTGAATACTGCCTAAGGGTATTTGCTGCCATTTCATTTTCATTGTTCCTCCAAATTGGAATTGAGATACAATTATTTTACACTATTAATTAGGAAGGCGGAAGAATTGCCTTAAAAAGGGGGATACTTAAATGATAAGAGCTTTGGCAGTCGAAGCTAACTCTGAAATTGCCGATTTCCCAGAATTTCGTGATTTGTTATTTCAAGAGACCAACATTGATTGGTATGTTCGAAACTTTTTTATTTACCTTAAAGATGAGGAGGCGGACCTTGCTAAAGAATTACTAGACGTGGCTGGTCTTTTTGAACATATCCACCCGATACTCGTTGTGGCAAATGGTAAGAAGAGCACAACTTTTGAGGATTATGCACTTGAATTAGACAAAGACCATTGCGGTCTATTTGCGTCTGACATCATTCCCTTCTTTATCACCGAGGGAAATCAAAATGACATTCAAATGGCGATGTATCAATTTGAGGAGCATTTGGTGTTTGAAACAACGGAAAATGGTTCAGCCTTATTCTTTATTGAGAAGCACAATATTGAACTGATTCAGAAAATTGCCAGGGCATATCAGATTGTTGTCACTTTTGCCCTCGACAAATGAAAGAAAAAAATATAAAATAGGAATCGAATGTATATAATATTGTTACATAATTTTCTTTCAAACTTAGGCTTCATGCCTGCTTATTACTTATAAAGGGGGATTTCTCATGGGTTTGGTTATCATTTTTGCTCTTGTTACCGTGATCGCTGCATTTGGAGGATTAAGGTCACTAAAGGATAAAAACATGCTAGCTGCATTTTGGGGTGTTGCATCCTTTCTTGTTTTCGGCTGGTTTACCGTTATGACTATTGTTGAACACGGTTTCCCAACTGGAACACATTAAAAAAGACTGTCATTCGACAGTCTTTTTTTTGTCATTCTTTTATCATCTTATATATTTTCTTTGCTTTTAAATCGATAATATTTTCAAAACTGTTTCCAAATAACAAGGCGTCGCCGGATGGGGAAATAGTGATGGGCTCGTTTTCTAAACCCTTCATCTTTACTTTTTTGCTCCCCTTTTTAACATCATATAATGCTAATTGAAAACCACTTCTATAAGAATCAATTTCACCACTGCTCAGCGGTTGGAGAGTAATAAATTGTCCCTTCCTCTCATTGTAATCATAAAAAGGAACTAGCCAATCAGAAAACTTAGTCAATTGCGGAATTGAGAATGAATATATTTCTTTATTCCTTTGGTCATAGAAGGAATAGACAGCCCTCGATTGATCCTGCTTATTCACCGTGATGGTCATAAGTAAATTGCGAAATGTTGAAAAATGAATGGCTGATGGAAATATAGGTTTCTCACTTTCATTATCCAGGTTCATCCTGATTAGTGGAGCAAATAAAGCAGGATTATTTTCATCCCAATTTAAGAAAACAATCTCCTTCTCATTCATCCATTTTATAAATGGCTGTGGTATGGACAGCTCTTTTGTTTTTGAATTTTCAAAGTCTAGTAATGAAACTGAGAAAGTCCAATCTTCAGCAAATTTGGTAACGAGTATTTGTGATTCGTTATATGGATTCCAATCAAACTCTAACTCATGGGATGAAAATGATTCATTTAGTTTTTGTGTACCCTTAGCATCGATGATTGTTACTAAGCCCTCATACGAAGATGGAGCGGAATGAATCAATATATAATTTTTTGATGGACTTATTTCAACTGTAACAATTGGATGCTCACTTTTATAAATTAAATCACTTTTTCCTGTTAATAAATGATATCGGTACACATTGGAAGTCTGCTCGACGTTTGTTATATAGAGGACTTCGGTATCTGAGAACCATCCGGCAAACTTGTAAAATTCACCTTCTGGTGGTGATACTGGTAACTTCCATTCTGTTCTTTGTTCAGTAGTAGGAGTTTGGCTCTTATTAGGTTTTGCTGAAGTTTTTGATTTCTGCGGGCCCTTATTCGTGCAGGCACTAACAAGGAGGGTCATAACAATCAATATAATGAACAAAGTATGGTTTTGATAGGACTTGATTCGATTTAACTGAATCATCTTCCCCTCCTTGTATCTCTCTTCGGCTTATTTATTAATGTTATTAATTTTAATGAGAATAAACGGACAATACAAGTATTGAGCTTATTAAATTTATAAATAAAGGGCAGCTAAAAATATTGCTTCGGCCCGTTTCAATATTTCTGGAAATTGCGATAGCGGCAGGGGGTTTATTCCCTTTCCTAACTCCAACGTAAAACCTGGCTGTTTAAACTCCTGAATAAACCAGTCCTTATATCCTGCATGGCTATTTACATAGCGAATCGCCTCGTATCCACTGACTTTTTCAAATTCTTTAGCAATCGTCTCTGATTCAGCAGGTTCAAAGCCCTCATAGCCCCAATAAAATTCCTCCCCTTGGGTATGGAACGCTAATACACGATTAAATAGGTTATTTTTTGCCAAATCAGCCATGGCAATGGCCTCTGGTTCCGTTAACGGCAAATTGCCTGGATAGTCCCTTGGCGCTGGTGATTTGGGCCGCTTGTTTTGTTTACAAATATCCCAGTTAGCCGGAAATTGATTATTTAAATCAATTCCTCGAATATTGGCTTTCCAATGAATAAAATCATCACTACCTTCATTAATGCTGATGACTTCATCCCTTAAACTAATAGGAGGTCCGTTTAAAACCAAATCCACGCCATCAGGATTAACCATTGGAACGATAGATAATTCTACATTTTGGTATAGTTCAAGAGCATTCCTCCCTCCCATTAAGCTTCCATTTGTTAATGAGAGGAGAAACTGATTTAACAGATGCATCAGCACTATAGTTGTAATCCATTCATTCGCATGGAAAGAGGCATTCATATGTACTATTTTAGTACCTTTTCCAATCCGAATTTCCTGAATCGAATTTCCAAGTACACTGCTTCCTATTGCAGAAACTTTTATAAATGGGTATACCTTTTGAAAATGATTAATAATCTTAACTAAACTCTTATAATCGCAGCCAGCTTTTGCTGTTATATTGGGTTTAGTAATCCTTTCAGGCAAGTAAATCGTTTCACCCAATATTAACTGTTTTGAATTCAGGTTTTGATTTAATAAATGAACGGCATCAACGGCTAAATTTTTAGATTGCGCTATTTTCCAAAAGGTATCCTCTTTTTTAATGGAATATGGTACAGAAATAAATCCCGGCAAAAGTATTTTTTCAGAGACTTTTAAATGAACTGGGTCGACATCCGGGTTAGAATCGATTATGAGATCGAGCGGTACCATAAACAAATTACTCAAATATGACAAGGTATCTCCGGAGCGTACAATTATCTCCATAATATCTCCCTCCATTTTATATGAACATATGAAAGAGATTAGAAAAAATGATTTCAAAAGAAAAAACCTGCAAAATATGCAGGCATTATCCAAATTATCTTATAGGTTTAATTTATTTTTTATAAGCCATGCCGCTCCAAGAACTCCAGCATCATTTCCCAATGTAGCAACCGCTAGCTTAGTAGAATCTTTTACAGATGAGAAAGCATATTTTTCAAAGTTTTCTCTGACAGACTTTAATAAAATATCACCGGCTTTTGATACACCGCCGCCGAGAACAATTTTTTCAGGATTAAGGGTGTTTGCTATATTGGCCAAAACAAATCCTAAATGGAATGAAACATCTTCTAATACCTTTTTAGCCAATAAATCTCCATTTCGGGCAGAATCAAAAACATCTTTTGCCGTAATATTTCCATTTGCTGCATGCTTTTCAGCTAACTCCCCATTTGATCCGCCTTTTAAAAGTGCTTCATTGGCCATGCGAACGATGCCAGTTGCTGAGGCAACAGTCTCCAAACAGCCTGTTTTTCCACAATTACAAGGAGCCCCGCCAAATGGAATAGCGGTGATATGGCCAATTTCTCCCGCAGCACCGTTAACCCCTTGAACAATATTTCCGTTTGCAATGACACCACCGCCAACACCTGTTCCTAAGGTGACACAAACCAGGTCATTCGCTCCATTACCTGCACCCTGCCACATTTCTCCTAATGCCGCACAGTTTGCATCATTTTCAATTACTGCTGGCAAGGAAGTTGCTGCCTCTAAGCTTTCTTTAAGTGGGTAGTTATCCTTCCAGCCCAGGTTGACAACATTTAAAATGATTCCAGCTTCATAATCTACTGGACCTGGTGCTCCCATTCCAATTCCAACTAATTGTTCTAGGTTGGTATCAAGCTCATTTAGTTTTTCAATGATTGATTTTGCAATATTGGAAGTAATGTTTTGACCTTCGTTCGAATTATCTGTTGGAATTTCCCATTTATGTACGATAACTCCATCCATTGATATAAAAGCAATTTTAGTCGTTGTTCCACCCAAATCAACACCTGCGATCCACTGACCTGACATTTATCTCACCTATCTTTATGATTGACTTTTTTCTTTTTGAAATTGTATTTCTTGTCTTAAAATTAATAGGGCTGTTTGATATTCCCTTTGCTCGATTAATTGGGCTTGAAACAACTCAGTTAATTCCGCTTCCATGAGTTCTAGGTCAGCGACTCTATCCCCGATATAAATAATCGTACCAAAGCTCTTTAAAAATTGTTGAATTTCATAAACGGTTTTCATCTAGGATCCCCTTAGTTTATTAAATGGAGGAAATAATATTATAGAAAAAGTATACCGTATGCTACATTTCTCCTCAAGGAAATATATTTTGAACAATGGTTATTTTAAAGGCTGTGTTAAACTAAGGTGTTGATTTGCGCTCCAGGCGCGTGCGGTTCGGGCGTGCCGGGGAGCCTCCTCGGCGCTTTGGCGCCTGCTGGGTCTCCCCTGCCCCGTACTCCCGCAGGAGTCTTCGCGCCTTCCGCTCCAATCAACAATCTTTAAAAATCAATAATTGGCTTTATCACAGCCTAAATATAAGGCTTACTTTCCTCCATTTGCTTGGATAAACTGGACGAGTTTTGCAAAATCTTGATTATCTGGTTCTAATTTAAGTGCCTTTTCTGCATTGGTTTCGGCTTCCTTAATATCATCTTCATTTAAGTTTACCAATGCCAGATAATAATAGGCTGCAGCTGTATTTGGTTGTAGTTTTAACACCGTTTGCAAATGATTTTTTGCAAACGGAAACAACTTTTCCTTATATTCAACGAAGGATAAGATTAAATATAATTTTTCAGAAGGATTGGCTGCCGTCTCTTCGAAATTCTTCAATGTATCATATGCCTGATTATACTTTTCTTGATGAATATACTCTTGTGCCATCGAAATAGCTGATTTTTCACCAATGGCCTTTGAAGAATTGCTAAATCCATAATATAACGACACCCATAAAACAATAGCTGAAATAATGAAAATGAATATTTGCAATCTCGGCTTCCATTTTTTAGGTAAATGTACAATCCCTGCAGCAAGGAATCCTCCAAACAGCCCTCCTAAATGCCCGGCATTATCAATTCCTGAGGAAGAGAACCCAAACATGAGATTGATTGCCAGTACAAAAATTATATTAAATCCCATGGTCCGGAAGAATAATTTAGGATAGTTTACCCCGAAATAGAGCAATGCCCCAAAACAGCCAAAAATAGCACCACTTGCCCCTGCTGATAAATTATAACTGAATATAAAACTGGCAATAACACCAGTAACTCCAGCAAACAAATAAATTAATAAAAAACGAACATTGCCAAATATCCGTTCCACTGTCGTTCCAAGAAAATACAATGCAAGAGAATTCATGGCCAAATGAACAAATCCAATATGAAGAAATACGGGAGTAATAAACCTCCACCATTCCCCTTCGTATATTAGTTGGTTCATTTTTGCTCCATATTTAATAAGTGTTGCAGTATTTGTACTTCCACCATGCAGTTGAAGCCAGAGAAAAACCGCAATTTGCATAATAAGTAAAATATAAGTAATAAATGGCTTCCCTTGCATGAAAAGTGCCTTTTCTGAATTCACCTTTTGAACGGCAAGCCCAAAAGCTGTTTTCTTAAGCGCTTCAATTTCTATTTCTGTTATTTCATTTTTAATTGGAAATTGAACGTCTTTTTGCAGCAAAGCGGAAATTTGCTGGAACCCTGAGTCATATGCATCCTTTGCTAATAATATCGAACGAACTGTCGTTTTTTTGGCCTCTGAATTCACATATGGAGTTGAAAGACGGTATTGATAATCATCTACAGGTGGATATTGACTGACATAAATGTTTACTACAAGTAATTCATGACGACCAATTTGCTTCCGGACTCTTTCCCCATTCGCTGCGGTAAACTCGATATCTCTTTGCATCGCATTGCTCCAATCTAAATCATGAAGGAGCATTCTAATAATTGGGGCATGTTTATTTTCTAATTTTTCAAGCCAGAGCTCTTTTTGATTCTCAAATAATTGAATAATTCTGTAGCCATGGTCTGCTATTAACGCATAGGCCAACTCCCAGAATATGTAACCCTCTTTATAATTCATTTCTCATCAACTTTCTATTAACCTCTTTTTCTTCATTATAAACGAATTGAACACGGTACATTAATATAAAAAAAACCATCTGTGGTTTTCACCATTCAGATGGTCCTCCTCCTAATACAGATTGCATCATTTTTCGTTTCACACCTGGCAAACTCATTATGGAACCCACCGCAATTCTCCGCATCCAGCTAGAACCTAGCAAGACATTAATCAAACGATAACGGTAACGAAATACAAAATAACCAATTGACCCTATCATTAAAATTGATGTTAACATTCGAGACATTATCATCCCTCCTGCTATTATTCTGTGAAGATGATAACTTTTTTATCCAATTCTAAACCATTAAATATTTTTAAAAACAGGTTCCATTGTTTTCTTTAATACATTTACAGAATGTGTAAATTTCTCTTTTTCATCATCATTTAAATCAAGCTGAACAATCTGCCTAATGCCGTTACGGTTTACCACAGCAGGTACTCCAATGTATATATCCTTTTGACCATATTCACCATCTAAATATGCGGAAACAGTTAGAACAGAATTTTCATTTTGTAATACTGCCTTCGTCAATCTTACTAAGCCCATGGCAATGCCATAATAGGTAGCCCCTTTTCGCTCAATGATATGATAGGCTGCATCCCGTACATTTAAAAAGATTTTATCAAGTTCTTCTTGATTGAATCCTTCTTTATTTTTTGTCCATTCAGAGATCGAAGTACCTGCAATATCGGCGTGACTCCAAACTGGCAGTTCTGTATCACCGTGCTCGCCAATAATATAAGCGTGGACATTTCTAGTATCAACGTCAAAATAATCTCCAAGTAAAAAGCGAAAACGAGCTGTATCTAAGATCGTACCTGAGCCAATCACCCGTTCTTTTGGAAGCCCGGAATACTTCCAAACAGCATAAGTTAAAATATCCACCGGATTGGTTGCCACTAGAAAAATACCATCAAAACCCGAAGACATAATTTCTTCAACAATCCCCTTAAAAATTCTTGTATTTTTCTCAACCAGGTCAAGGCGGGTTTCCCCTGGCTTTTGATTAGCACCCGCAGTAATGACTACAAGATCTGCCTGCCCGCAATCTTCATAGCCGCCGTACCAGATTTTTGTTCGAGAAGGTGCAAAGGGTAAGCCATGATTTAAATCCATTGCATCACCTTCTGCCTTATTTTTATTTAAGTCGATTAAAACAAGCTCTTCAGTAATGCCTTGATTTAATAAAGCAAATGCGTAACTTGAGCCCACAAACCCTGTCCCAATAAGAGCCACTCTATTTACACGATTTAACATAAAAATTCCTCCTTACAAATCGGTTCGGATATTTTGTTTACACTTAGATTGTATATCAATTTACAATCTTTTTTTACTGTAAAAATCAAATGAAACCGTTATCTCTTTAACAATTTTGTTAACAATTATAAAGAAAGATGGATGACCCAAATCGCTAAGATTGCGGCTATTAAACCGGAAAGAAAATTAACCATATCATTATCCACAAAGGATACCCCTTTAATGCGGGTAGATGGCTTACCACAGTGAACCATTTTTTCAGTATGAATTCCACAGTTAACACATCTATATTCTTGTTGATAATAGGCACCAATTAAAGTATCAATGACATTCCCTAAATATCCAAACAAAAATATAATCAAACTCTCGTAGACAGGCATATGAAATAACATCATAGTAAAGAGAGCAATCAAAAGTGACCCGCTTATTGCTGCTGCACTTCCTAATAAACTGATTGCCCCAGAGGTCCCTTTTTCAATTCGCTTAAAGGTTCGTATGTATATTGGATTATTTCGGCTTAAACTTCCTATCTCAGAAGCCCATGTATCCGAATTAGCACTTGCAAGAGCGACACAAAAACCAATTAACCAAAGACTATCATTTAGGAAAAAATAAATGATACTAAAAATGGCGGCGGCCCCTCCATTTGCTGCAACCTGACGCCAATCCCTCGTCGCACCTTTTGCTAATTTTTCCTCAATGGAAACTTTAGCTGCACTTTTATATTTTGACCAAAGGCTTGAAGTGGCAAAAAAAGTCCCTAACAGGAACAGCCCCTTTATACCAAAACCAATATAAACTGCAAGTCCAGTCAAAATTGCCCCAATCGCTCCTGACTTGGTTAAGGAATTAAGTAAATATCCCGATGAACCGGAAATAAGGATCACCCCCATTATCAATATTGCCGCCATTATGTTATTTGAATGACTCCTTCGACAGTAACAATTTTCGAAACAGGAATATCATGCTCCTCGACATGAAATTGGTGAATCGTTTGCTCATTAAAGGCAAGTGATAAAGTTTTACCATGAAACTTTGTTAAAAAGCGATCATAATAGCCGCCGCCAAAGCCCAAGCGGAACCCTTCTATTGTGAAAGCCAATCCAGGAACAATTAAAAGGTCAATATCGGCAGGATTCACCTCGGCTGTTAATTCGACAATGGGTTCGTATAAGCCATAAAACACGGATTCTAACTGCGAAAATTGAGTTAAGGTTCGAAATGATAACCTTTTTTCCTTCGGGTAACACTTAGGAACTACAACCGTTTTTCCTTCTTCCCAAGCTTTTCGAATAATTTGATATGTATCGACCTCTGGCCGTTTTGAAACAGTGATTCCAATCACGTTTGCTTGCTTCCAATCGTCCTCATTAAATAACCTGCTGGCAATTTTATAAGAATATTCCTCGTAAATGGGTTTTGAAAGCTTTGAAAGTGTTTCTTTCATTTGATTACGAAGGTAGTTTTTATCATTCATTAATAGTGACCTCCATTTTTAGACAACAAAAAAAGCAGCAGGAAGCCCTACTGCTTATTTTGTTTCACGGTGTGCTGTTGTGCGCTTTTCTCTTGGGCAATATTTCTTAAGCTCAAGACGATCTGGGTTGTTACGTTTATTTTTTGTTGAAATATAGTTACGGTCTCCACACTCAGTGCAAGCTAACGTAATATTAACACGCATGTTATTTCCCTCCAAACGATTAAGCTAGTTCGTTCATACGACTTTTCTATAATATCATTTTTCAAAAGGAAATGCTAGTGTGTTTTTTAAAAGTCCTTGCTCCATTGAAATCAATTCATTTTTGCTCGTTCCGGCAATTGTCCAAGTATTCATTTTTTTCGTCTCATGCTGATCCAATGACATGTTAATGGTGAAAATACTAGCAGCAGGTCCACCAGCCATCGGCTGATATTTTAGGCTGCCTTTATGCAATGAACTCCAAATTTGATCCGTATACGCTGACCATTGTGGGATGGTAGTATATTCTTTCATACCATATCCCTCGAATTTAGAGTTAACCAGAAAAACACCATTATCTGCAACATGAAAAATTCTATTATCCGTCGGCGACACAAAAGTTAAATTGTCCTGTTTGATATTTGCATAATGGTGCATTGCTAAGACTTTGATCTCTTTTTTATGATTACTGTGATTACTTACATATACACTTGAAAAACGAATTTTTGAATGAATCGGTTCATTTTTTACTTTTACAATCAATTCTTCATCAAAAATTACCTTTTCTGCACAATTATGAAGCCAATAATATTTTCCATTTACCCAAATCCCGGGAATAAACTGAAGAAATTCAATGGAAGCTTGACGTTCAAGAAACGGTTTATTTTTTTGTGAATCAGTTAAGTTCATATCGCATACACCTTTTATAAATTATTTGGTGGTACTAATTAATTTTGTTCATGAACCCGTTTGTTTAATAACATATCTTCCATGACTCTGCTTGTTTCGGAAGCGATTCTTTTCCACCCATACAAGCTATTAACAACCTGCCTTCCTTTCCGTCCAATTTCATCAGCTTTTTGAGGGTTACTAATAAGAAAATCAATTTGCTCGAGTAAGCTCTCTGCATTTCCAGGAACCATCAGCATTCCTGTTTGCAGATGTTTAACAATGCCCTTAATTCCTCCTGTTTTAGAAACAATTGTTGGTTTTCCGAGAATCATTGTTTCTAGTGCAACAATTCCAAAAGGTTCATACAAGCTTGGAAAAACCGCTAATTCACAACCAGAGATTAGGAAATTTCTTTCTTCATCCGAAATAAAGCCAATAAAAGCAACATGCTTTTCTAAATTTCTGTCAGTAACCTGCCTCCTATACGTTTCGAGCATCGGTCCCTTGCCAGCAATAATAAAAAAGTAATCCTGCCCTTTCTCTTTTGCAATCGCAGCTGCATCAAGAATGGTTTGAAACCCTTTTTCTTTAACAATTCTTCCGATTGAAAAAATGTACTTCCTTTTAGTTAGATCTGGAAAGATCTCGCCCGCCTTCCTTTTGGCTGACGGAGGTTCAACACCATTCGGAATCACTGCCAGCTTCCCAGATTTAGCTTGAAAAATGGACAACATTGTATCTTTCATGTATTCACTACAAACGATAAGTTGATCGGAATTATTAATTAATTGCTGCTCTTTATCATGTATAAACTGCTGCATTTTCGTATGAATTCCATTATTTCTGCCATGCTCTGTTGCATGAATGGTTGCAAGAAGAGGGATTCGCAGAGCTTCCTTTAAGGTAATGGCGGCAGTTCCAACCAGCCAATCATGAGCATGAACCAAATCAAACTTGACTTCTTCTAATAATTTTTCGGCTTTGAACGCCATGGCGAGATTCAGTCCTCCTATCCAGGATAGGAAATTGTCATCCTGCTGATTAACAGGATTAACACGATGAACATGAACGCATTGTACCTTTTCATATATATGAAGCTCCCCATTACCTGCCGTTAAAACATGAACTTCTTGACCTAATTCTGCTAAATGAGTAGATAATCCGAATACATGCCTTGATAGACCCCCAACAACATTTGGCGGAAATTCCCAGCTAAGCAAAAGTATCTTTAACTGCCTGCTTTTAGATGACTGTTGGTTTATGTCGGCTTGTCCAGATAATGGTCTAGTCATTATTGTCCACCAAGTTTTTTGCATCCATATAATAACTATAGGTGCTTACATAATCCATCCATTTCGGGGGACTTTCTTCATATCGGTGAAACTGTAATAGGTCGTAATTAAGCCCATTATCGCCTGACATTTCAAAGACGGGGGTTTGCAGACAGTTTGACCTGAATAGTGGGAAAAAGCCTGTATCCGACATTTGAATACCTAATTCAGCAACATAGCGGCGCTTGGCAGCCAAACCTTTAACAAACCAATGACCATTTTGATAGGGAACTGTAATCTCAAAATAGTGGTGAGCGTTTTTTCCATTAAAGTTTAAATCTGTAACATCATAAATTCTAATAACCGTGACATGTTCCTCAAACCTGCTGTTAAAAAATAATTCAATGGCTCTTTTGGCTACAGTAGAAACATCCCAGAATAGAAATAGTTTTCGAGGTGTGACAAGCTTTGCTTTTAATTCACCTGTTTGAGGAATATAAGTCTGTGGTATATGATTATTTGAGGAGTTTTCATCCTTTGTGGTTCGTTTATTTTTTATTATTTCATTAATCATGATTTCCTCCATTCTGCAAACACACATTATATGCGAAAAAAAACAAATTATTCATTAATTAGTAATTTAATCGTAACACCTCATTGGCAAGGAGACAATAAACGCAAATTGTCGCATTTTGCTTGTACTTCGACAAAAAAGGTGAAGCAATATGCTTCACCTTAGGCATTCAAATCAACACGTTCACCTGTTACAAGATAAATGACGTTCTCAGCAATATTTGTAGAGTGATCGGCAATTCTTTCTAAAAATCTACATACAAACGCTAATTGGATAATTTGGTTCGTTGAGTTAGGATTTTGTGGAATATAACCCAAAAGCTCTTGGATTAACCTTCCAAACATTTTATCCACTTCATCATCTTTTTCTGCACATTTTTTAGCAATCGAAATATCTTCCGAATAATAAGCAGTTATCGACTCAGAAACCATATCTAAAGCCATTTCCATCATATTAGGAATATCAACAAGTTCTTTAATATGCTTTTCTTCGCCAATATGCACAGCAGATTTGGCAATATTTACAGCCATATCTGCCATTCGCTCTACTTCAGACGATACTTTCAATGCAACATTAATTTTCCTTAGGTCTGATGCGACAGGAGACTCTCTAGCAATTAGTAATAATGCTTTATCATTTATTTCGTGTTCCAAATCATCGATTTCATTATCACCATTAATTACAAGCTTTGCCTTCTCGATGTCCTGATTAATTAGAGCAATCATTGCTTCTTTAATTGCATGCTCCGATTTATCAGCCATTTTTAAAAGTAATTCTTTTAACTGTTTCAAATTATTATCAAAATTTGCTCTTGTACTCATATTCGTCACCTCATCATCCGAATCTTCCAGTAATATAGCCTTCTGTGCGTGAATCTTTAGGATTTGAAAAAATTATAGAAGTAGAATCTAAT
>NZ_JCAIOL010000001.1:166809-416883 GCF_059587065.1 Neobacillus sp. DZ-9 | reverse complement strand
TTTCTCTTTTAATTCTAAAATCAATTCCTCGATTTTTAAGGTAGAAATTGGGTCCAAGGCGGAGGTCGGTTCATCCATTAACAGTACATCTGGTTTTGTTGCAAGTGCTCTAGCAATACAAAGCCGTTGCTGCTGGCCGCCAGATAACCCTAACGCAGGAGCGTGTAAACGATCCTTAACCTCATCCCATAAAGCTACATCCATTAATGACTTGGTGACAATTTCATCTAAATGGACTTTTTTCTTAATTCCATGGATCCTCGGGCCGTAAGCAATATTATCATAAATAGACTGAGGGAACGGATTTCCCTTCTGAAAAACCATGCCAACGTGTTTACGCAATTCTACAAGGTCTACCTTCCTGTCTAAAATGTTTTGACCATCAATATTGATTTCTCCGGTCATTTTTACATTCGGAACCATATTAATCATCAAGTTTAGCGTTTTAATAAATGTAGACTTGCCACAGCCGGAAGGACCAATGATAGCCGTAACCTCTTTTTTGTTAATAGGAAAGTTAATGTTCTTTAAAGCATGATGTTCACCATACCATAAATTAAGGTCCTTTATATCAAATATTTGTCTGGTTAATGTCGAAGTTGCCACATCTTTTCCCCCTTATCCGAACCTTCCAGAGATATATTCTTCTGTCTTTTTTACTGTTGGATTGGTAAAGATCTTTTCCGTTTTATCGTATTCTATCAAATCACCGTTTAAAAAGAAGGCCGTCTTATCGGAAATACGTGATGCCTGCTGCATATTATGAGTAACAATGATAATAGAATAATCCTTTTTCAGCTCAACAATCAGATCCTCAACTTTAGCATTTGAAATCGGATCGAGTGCCGAAGAAGGCTCATCAAGAAGCATGACTGTCGGTTTCATCGCAATCGTTCTAGCAATACAAAGACGCTGCTGCTGACCTCCTGAAAGTGATAGTGCAGATTTATGAAGCCGATCTTTTACTTCGTCCCATAATGCTGCTTTTTTCAGACTCTCTTCAACTATTTCATCAAGCTTGCTTTTCTTTTTGAATCCAGCAAACTTAAGGGCATGTGTAATATTTTCATAAATGGATTTAGGAAAAGGATTTGGCTTTTGAAATACCATGCCAATCTCTTTTCGTAACGCTACAACATTTATTTGATCAGATAAAATATTAAGATCCTCATAAATAATTTCTCCCTGCGCCCTTGCTCCAGGAATCAGGTCGTTCATTCGGTTAATACTTCTTAAAAAAGTTGATTTTCCACAGCCTGATGGACCTATGAGAGCTGTAACGGAGTTTTTTTCAATATCCATTGAAATTCCATTTACAGCACGTTTTTCTCCATAGAATATTTCTAAATCATTGACCTTTAAAATTAGTTCATTTTGGCTGTTTGATTGAACAGCTTGTGCCACTTCTTCTATTTCCTTAAAAGCTGTAACCATCATATCTCCCGCCCTTTATTTAGTTGCTGTTATTTTCTTATGAATCAGGCTTCCAATCCATCTAGCCAATAAGTTGAATATTAAAACTGAGAGAACCAAAACAGCTGCAGCACCATTTGATACTTCCTCAACGTCTGGAATTAAACCTTGTGTATTTACAGACCAAATGTGAACCGCCAGCGTTTCAGCGGGACGAAAAATATTTAATGGCGATTGCGGGGAAAATGGATTCCAGTTTGCATAATCGAGTCTTGGTGTTGATAGACCTGCAGTAAATAATAGAGCAGCAGCTTCACCAAAAACACGGCCTGCAGCAAGAATTGCCCCTGTTAATATAGATGGAAAAGCACTTGGTAAAAGTACTGTTTTAATCGTATGCCAATGAGTAATCCCTAAAGCAAGACTAGCCTCTTTTAAATCACGAGGAACATTACGAATAGCATCCTCACTTACACGCACTATGACGGGCAAATTAAATACAGTTAATGCTAGGGCTCCCCCAAGGATGGTATAACCCCATCCAGTAATATTAACAAACATTAATAACCCAAACATTCCAATGACAATAGAGGGCAGTGATGCTAAAACTTCAATACAAGAACGGATAATATCTGTTACTTTTCCCGGTTTTGCATATTCAGCCATATAAATTCCCCCACCAACACCAAGAGGAACGGCAATTAACATCGTGATAACTAAAATATAAAACGAATTAAACAATTGGTCGCGAATTCCACCGCCAGCACGGACATTGCTAGAAGGTGTGGTTAAAAATTCAAGAGAAATATGTTTTAACCCATTGACCAAAATATAATAAAATAGCCCAACTAGTATTGAAACAATAATGATTGCAATGGCAATAAAGACGCCAGTTGCAATTCGATCTGCGGTTTTACTTTTCATTACATTTTCCTCCTTGAAGAAAGATAACGGATAAGGAGAATAAACGCGAACGACATGATTAATAAAATTAATCCCATTGACCATAGTGTATTATTTTCCACACTTCCATAGGTTGTATGACCCATGTTTAGCGTAATTATTGTCGTTAAGGTTGCTGACGCGTCTAAAATACTTGTCGGTAAGTCTCTAACGTTTCCGATTACCATTTGAACGGCAAGTGCTTCCCCAAATGCTCTTGCCATCCCAAGCACGATGGCAGTTAAGAGCGTAGGCATGGCAGCTGGTACCAGCACTTTTCTAATCGTCTGCCAGCGTGTTGCACCTAGAGCATAAGATCCTTCACGCAGATTCTTTGGCAATGAACTCATTGCATCCGTAGCAATAGTTGTAACTGTTGGCAAAATCATAATGGATAATACCACCATTCCAGACAGTAAGCTAAACCCAAGGCCGCCAACATGCTCCCTAATAAATGGTACTAATACTGTAAGCCCGATGAATCCATAAACAACAGATGGAATTCCGACTAAAAGCTCTATAACAGGCTGTAAGATTTTTCTTCCCCAAGATGGTGCAATCTCTGTCATAAAAATCGCCCCGCCAATCCCTAATGGTGCTGCAATAAGTGCTGCAAGAAAGGTTACAGCGAATGATCCAAATATAAAAGGTAAAGCTCCATATTGCGGGCTGGCTTGATTTGTAGGATTCCAGTGCTTACTAGTTATGAACTCAATAAGACTTACACCATTTTTAATAAAGGATTGTAACCCCTTTGTACCTAAGAAAATGGTAATTGAGATTGTGGCGGAAATCATGATTACGGCACACAACAGAACGATTACTTTGCCACGCATTTCTCCATTCATATAATTTTTTTTAGATTTCAACAGCCTGTCTTTGGCAGGAGCTAACTTTTCCATAATTCGACAATCACTCCTAATCTAAGTCATAACAGGGTAAATGCAATCTTGCATTTACCCTGTTCATTATTTTGAACCATTAATTATTTATTTTTTTGATTTCCTTTTGCGTCACGTTCTACTTCCATTTTTGTTACAGGAAGATAACCTTGTTCTTTTAATAAATTGTTTTGAATATCATCTGACATCATATAATCAAGGAACTCTTTAGCAAGATCTGTAGCCTCACCCTTTGTATAAGAGTGTTCGTATGCCCACACTGGGAATTTACCAGACTGTACATTTTCATCAGTCGGTTCTACACCATCGATTGAAAGTGGTGTTACAGAATCATCAGTGAAATATGAGAATGCAAGGTAACCAATCGCACCATCAGTTTCGTTAATAATCTTTTTAACCGTGTTTGAAGAATCTTCTGTGATTCCTTCAGCAGGAGTTGCACCGTCAAGAGCAAATTTATTGAATACTGCACGTGTTCCAGATGAATCAGGACGGTTTACAAGAACGATTTTTTGGTCTTTACCGCCAAGTTCTTTCCAGTTTGTGATTTTACCAGTGAATACTTTGATTAGGTCTTCTTTTTTAATATCCTTAATACCTACTTTTGGGTTAACCGCTGCTGTCATACCAACAACCGCAACTTTGTGGTCCACTAGCTGATCTGCTGGGACGCCTTCTTTTTCTTCAGCGAATACGTCCGAGTTCCCAATTTGTACAGAACCTTCAGCCACTTGCGATAAGCCTGTACCAGATCCGCCTGCGTTTACTTGAATATCAACATTTGGATTTTTTGCCATAAACTCTTCAGCGGCCGCTGCTACTAATGGCTGCATGGCAGATGAACCAGAAACGACTAATGAGCCGGAAAGTTCTTTCTTCTCTTCAGTTTTTGGAGTTTTGTCTGTGCCCGCGGAATTCTCTTTAGATGCCCCGCCTCCACATGCAGCAGTTATTACCATTAATGCCGATAAGGTCATACCCAGGCCAAATTTTTTAAAATTTTTCATTTCCCTAATTCCCCCTAAGAATGTTGGTTTGTTCAAATTGCTTCTTTTGTTGTGCTTTACATGTATAAGAATACTTCCCGACTGTTAACGTGGTTTTAACTGAATGTAAAGGTTTTGTAAATCAATGTTGAGATTGTGTAAATTTAAAATTAAAAAACACCTGTCTCTGGCGGAGACAGGTGTTAATAAATATTAATGACTTTCTTGATTAGTATCAGTGCTTTCAGTAGCTTGCCCTGTTTTCTTTAAGTTAAAATAAGCATCCAATACTCTTCTGCCTATTATGTTATTTATGCTCGGTCCAGAATTCCCTTGATAGGCCCAGGGAACCAATACAGCAATAGCCACTTCAGGATTATCTGACGGGGCAAAGCTGACAAGACTTAAATTCATTACTGGTGTTCCCCATTTGCTTCTATCCTTCCCGTAATAAAAGGCCTGTGCGGTTCCCGTTTTTCCGGCTGGGTGATACGGGGCACTTTTAAAGTAACTTACTGCCGTACCATCTCCAACCTGCATAACCATTCGAAACCCTTCTTGAACTCGCTTGATCCATTGATCCTTCATATCAATATGATTTAAGACTTTTGGCTGGATGTCTTCGATAATTGGACCCAATTCATTATTTTCCATAACGGGTTCACGAATTTGTTTGACGATATGCGGCTGTATTCTATTTCCCCCGTTCGCAATGGTGGACACATACTGGGCAAGCTGTAATGGTGTATACATATCATATTGCCCGATCGCTAAGTCCATCAATAAACCAGGCTTTTTTTCAGTGCCAGTTACCCCTGGAGTTTCACCAGGGAGGTCAATTCCTGTTCTTGAACCAAGGCCAAATTGGCTAAAGGATCTGCGCATCGTTTCAAAGGCAGAATAATTTAAATCGATCGGTTGATTGTACTTATAATGCCCCCCTGCAATGGCAATGGCCGTTTTGAACATATAGACGTTTGATGAAACTTGAAGTGCTCTTAAATCATTGATGGCACCAAAGGTTTTCCAGGATTTTTTAACCTGTGTACCCTTAATTTTTACTGGTTCATCAACCAAAATGGTTCCGGGGCTAATCGCACCAGTTTTATATCCCGTTAATACTGTTGCACCTTTGACAGCCGATCCAACATTATAGGAGGAGGTAAAGTTACCCAAAGCATAATCCTGCATTTCCGTTTTACCTGTTTTTTTATTTTTTCCGATTTGTTTTCCGGCCATTGTTAAGATTTCACCTGTATGTGGATCCATGACAACCACAAAGGCGCGATCTAATAGGCCGGTATTCGGTTTTTGCTTAGCGCTCCACATTTCTTCTTCAATGATTTTTTCAGTTTGAAGCTGAAGATCCATATTTACGGTTAGAACAAGGTCATTTCCTCGTTTCCCTTCGGAAACCACTTCTGTTGATAATATATTGCCCGACTTATCTGTTACGTTTTTTATTTTTGCTTTTTGACCATGGAGAACATCCTCGTATTTTTTTTCGAGATAACTTGTCCCTACCCTGTCATTCCGGCTATAATCGCGGGCAAGATATTTATCTAAAAGCTCTTTTGGCAACCCTGACTGGGAGGAAGAAACATCCCCTAGGATCGATTTCAACGTATCTTCAAAAGCATATTTGCGATCCCAGTCGGTGGTAGTATCAACACCTGGGAGGCTCTCTAGGTTTTCGCTGACAATCGCAAATTCCTCCGGCGTTACATCTTTATTCTTCACAATATGCGGAGTCAAGGCATAGCCACTATTAAATTGTCTATAGATGGCCAGTGTTTCAAGTTCTTCGCCTTGAATACTATTTATTTCATCATCAGTTACTCGATCAAGCTGCTTTTTATAAATTTGTTTATCGTCTAATTTTTTTTCTTTAAATAAATCCCATTCTTTTTTAGTTATTTTTGCTTTGGCTTCTTTAGGGTGCTTTAAAATCCAAAAGTCCTTTTTATCGCGGATCGGAACTTTGGAAGTATCCATGGTTATTAATTTTGCTAATTTCTTCGCTGTATCAATCATTTCCTCTTGGGTTGATTTCTGGGTTTTAGTATAAGTAATCGCATTTAATGGGGTATTATCCACGATAACTTTTCCATTCCGGTCAAACATTTTTCCGCGTGGTACCGGGTTATTAACAGTTACATCTTCGGTCCGCTGAATTTCACGTTTAAAATCATCACCAAATACAATTTGTAATTCTCCAAGACGGAGAATTAGAACGGAGAAGAGCAGAAACACAACAAAGAATAACATGTTCAATCGGAACGGGACATGCGTCTTCTTTTTCTTTTTATTGTTCAAGGTCTACACACACTTCCTTTTTTCAACGCTAACATAACTTTCTCTATTTTATTAGATAATGCTCCTTTTTTCTATGAATAACCCTTACCAATTTTTAATCCTCTACAAAAATGCGATGAGTATTGTAAAAATACTCATCGCACTAAGCAACTGGCAGATGTACTCTTTTAATGAAAAAATAAATCAATGTATGACCTGCACCCAATAACAATAACAAAATTGGAATACTTCTTTCCGCGTTAAACCAAGTCACCGCCGCTAAAAATGCTAAAATAGAAACGATTCTTCCTAAATTCAAGAAAATTTCTCTAACAACAATATATTCAATTCTCATTTCTGCCGCTTTCCAACCTATTCCAATTACATCATAGGTCGTTGACATATAGGGGACAAGTAATAAGGGATAAGCAATGGCAATCATTCCCGCATAAACAAGCAATTTTGCATAGCTTAAGTCCCAGACAATAAGTAAGACCGCTGCATAAAGAATAAGTCCGCCAATCAAAATTGCCTTTTTTCGGTAGCTTTTTTTGATCATTCGAGAGGCTAAAAAATAGGCAATAAAGGATATCCCTGAATTTAGAAGGCCAAAGGTACCTAGCGCCATTTCACTTCCGGTTGATAAATAAACGAAGACTGAAATAACAAATAAAAACGTCCCTTCTCTTAGACCCTGAAAAAAGTGGGCATTCGTAACGAGACGCCAATTATCATTCAATTTTCTTTCCTCTAAAATCCTTTTAAAACAATATCTCCCTTTAGCGGGACGTGGTTTTAAGGAAAAACTCATTAAAACTGCCAGTGCAAATAAACCTAAAGATAATCCAAATACGATAGTATAGCCTGTGAATTTTTCAAATCGGGTGATAATAATTCCTGAAGCAATCGGACCAATCATTCCACCTATGGATGATAAAATCCCTAAAAATCCATTAAAAAAATCTCTTGTCTCAGGTTCAGTAATCTCAAATGTTAACACATTATAAGCTAGCCAATAGAAACCATAGCCTACTCCCAAAAGACTTCCTAATAAAAGCAAAAAAGTGGAGGCTTTTGTTCCTGTTATTAAGACCATTAAGTAAAAAAGAGACAAAAAGATAACCCCAATTCTTAGTACTATTACCCGATCGATTTTTTTAGCCCATCGCCCAGCTAAAATAAATGTTAAAGGCTGCAATACAACAATTGAAAGGTTATAAAGGGCAATATCCGAATATTTTCCTGTTTGTTTCCACAGATAAATATTTACAAACGTATTGGATAAAGCAACACTTAGTGAATACAAGCCGCCAATAATCAGCAATAGTGATAAATCCTTCGTTAATTCTACATCACCTAAAAGCTTAAATCTTTTTGCCATTAAAAACTCCCCTTTATCTTAAGGGTAGTCTTTAACAAGGCGGTTGTTATTATTCAATTTTTTAAGCAAACAAAAAGACAGCTAAGTTAGCTGTCTCCTCTATATTATCTCAAATTACTTTGCTTCGTTATAACGCTTTGCTACTTCGTCCCAGTTTACTACATTCCAGAAGGAACCGATATAATCAGGGCGCTTGTTTTGGTATTTTAGATAGTAAGCATGCTCCCATACATCAAGGCCAAGGATTGGTGTTTTACCTTCCATTAGAGGAGAATCCTGGTTTGGAGTGCTTGATACTTCTATTTCGCCATTTGACACAGACAACCATGCCCATCCAGAGCCAAAGCGAGTAGTTGCAGCTTTTGCAAACTCTTCTTTGAAGCTTTCGAAGCTGCCAAATTTATTGCTGATTGCATCAGCTAGTTCACCAGTTGGGGCACCGCCGCCATTTGGAGAAAGGATTTGCCAGAATAAAGAGTGATTTGCATGGCCGCCGCCATTGTTTCGTACAGCTGTACGAGCAGCTTCAGGAACAGCATCTAAATTTGCAATTACTTCTTCAACAGATTTAGAAAGTAATTCTTCATTACCTTGTAATGCTGCATTTAAATTTGTCACATATGTGTTGTGATGTCTAGTGTGGTGAATATTCATTGTTTCCTTGTCAATGTGTGGCTCAAGTGCATCTTCTGCATAAGGTAATTTTGGTAATTCAAATGCCATGATAAATTCCTCCTATGTATCCATGATATTATTGGCTTTAGCCATATTTAGAATATTTCTAAAGCTTTGTTCTTAACATACCAAAGTTGTGTCATCGTTTCAAATAAAATGCTTACATTCCACCATATATACAATACCCATTTGACCAACTTTTATTCTAAGTCTAAAAAAAACAATCATGAATCAAACTTTCGAAAAGTTGTCATAATTAGCCAATCAGCATGCTGTCAACGATTTTTATCATATCCGACTTTAGTCACTCAAACTACATTTAAATGCTTCATTGACATGTTATTTATAAAGGATTTTAATCAGGGTGAAGGGTAAAAAGGAGTGAAAATATGCAAGATAACAGCTTTTCTATATATAGTTTGATGGTGCAGTTTTTTCAAAAAAGCCAACCAGTTCAAAAAATAAAAGCCGGTACAATTCTTTTTCAAGAAAAAGATCCGGTAGAAAATGTCTATTTATTGATTAAAGGAAGCTTGGCGCTAGGAAGGGTGCATTTACGTGGGAAGGATTTTATTTTGAAAATCCTGAACGACCGGGAATTAATTGTTGAGTATCAACTATTTAAAACAAATCCCCGCTATCAATTTTACGCGAAGGCGTTGACAGACTGCGAGATCCTTGCCATTAAAAGAGAGGTTTTCGAAGACTTTATTTTAACGGATTCCGATGCTATGAATACTCTTGCCGCTTGGCTTAGTACTGGTTATTTAAAGTCTCAAATGAAGTGCCAGGATTTAATTATGAATGGGAAAAAGGGCGGGTTGTATTCCATCCTTATCCGTCTTTGTAATTCTTATGGTGTAATGACTGAAAAGGGAATCCTGATTGATTTACCATTAACACATCAAGAATTGGCTAATTTAACCTATGGAACAAGAGAGGTCATTCAAAGGGCCTTAAAAGAATTGCGTGAAAAGGGTATCATCACATATGAAAATCAAAAGTTCACCATAAATAACATCCACTACTTAAAAGAGGGAGTCGATTGTCAAAATTGTTCCTATGAGATTTGTGGTATAAATTAATTATAACTCCGTCCAATTCTAAAGGGTACCGTAATAGGTCATTCTTGTATATAAGGTTTACAAAAGCTACAATAGAATGGTGAATCTATATTAAGGTGGTCATTATGAATATTTTTAAGCAATTTATAAAAAGCATCTATTCTCCTAAGGATATTGCTTTATTTCGTTTTCAAGGAATTGGAAAAACCATATTATATGTCTTTTTCCTAACCCTTATCTCCGTTTTACCGTCAATAATTTATTTGAGTACAGCACTCTCTACAGGAATAGATTCGGCTCGGTCTATCATTAAAGACGAATTTCCTGCCTTTTCTATTAATAACGGACAGTTATCTGCACAAACAAAAGTACCAGTTACAATTAATAAAGAAGATTTTACTGTTATTTTAGATCCAACAGGAACGATTGAAGCGGCAGATGTAGAAGAGGAAGGAAATGCGTTTGCCTTATTAAAGGATGAATTTGTTTTTTCGTCTGCCGGGCAGAGTGAAAGCTATCAATACACGATGCTGAAGAAAATGACTAAAGATGACCTTCTTAATTTTATTGATACAATCCGCGGACTGAAAGGTATAATCATCCCTGTACTCTCGGTATTTATGTATTTGTTTTCAAGCGCCGCAAGTTTCATTGAAGTATCAATCTTAGCATTGATTGGATTAGCATTAAAGAATCTCGCTGGAAGGAAGTTAACCTATCGTCATTTATGGCGGATGGCTGCCTACAGCGAAACATTGCCAACCTTATTTTTTACTGTTATGGCCGCGATCAAAACAACTGTACCAAACAGCTTTTTTATAAATTGGTTTGTTGCAATTATCGTATTATTTTTAGCCATTAACGAAATACCAAAACCTAAAAAAGCCGATTAAATCAGGATCGGATGCTCAGGCTATCGAAAAACTTTCGATAGCCTTTTAATTCATGCATTACCATTAATGATTCACCGCGTTAATTCGTAAACAATCGTAATATAGGCTTTTCAACTTGTCTGTTGATTTGCGCTCCAGGCGCTTCGCGCACCTTAGGGCGTGCCGGGGAGCCTCCTCGTCGCTTCGCTCCATAATTTAGATTCAGACAAAATAAAATACCGAGAAAAACCCCTTTCTCGAGAATTGGAGCATCCAAATCGGATGTTTTTTTCTTAAAAAAAGTTCTATTTAAATGTGGACAAGCATACCAATGTACAAACTTTCCATTTGGGGGCTTGTCCGATGAAAAAATTATTTGGATTCCTATTAACCGTACTTATCATTTATGTTATATATTTAGATTTGACCGTCGGAACATTGACTCCCTCACCTGCAAAGCATGTAGATGCAAAAGTGGAGACTGTTATGAAGAAGCCAACGGGCCTTCCTTCTTTTGAAGCAAAAGTTAAACCAGGTGAAACCGTCATTTCAATTGTAGAGCATAGATTAGAAAAACCTCTTCCGGTATCGATTACCGATTTAATAGAAGACTTTAAAAAATTAAACCAGGGGCACAATCCAGAAAAAATTCAAATTGGATCTACATATCATTTTCCTGATTACTCAAAATAATGAAGATACCACCCTTATTCTTGTCAAAAATAGAAGTAGACTGATAAAATAAAGTCGAATTGTTTTTATCGTTTTTATTCGAATCCCATTTTAAAGGAGCGAATTCCACGTGAGTGAAATTATACATCGCACAAAAACCCGGCCTGTAAAGGTTGGAAATTTAACCATCGGGGGTAATAATGAATTAATTATTCAAAGTATGACGACAACAAAAACCCACGATGTTGAAGCAACAGTTGCCGAAATTAAGCGGCTTGAAGAGGCTGGCTGTCAGATTGTCCGCGTTGCATGCCCGGATGAGCGTGCAGCAAATGCCATCGCTGAAATCAAAAAGAGAATCAATATCCCTCTAGTAGTCGATATCCACTTTGATTATAAATTAGCTTTAAAAGCGATTGAAGGCGGCGCGGATAAAATCAGAATCAATCCAGGTAACATCGGAAAGCGTGAAAAAGTCGAGGCTGTTGTAAAAGCAGCAAAAGAGCGCGGAATTCCAATCCGGATTGGAGTCAATGCCGGTTCCCTGGAGAAAAAGATTTTAGAAAAATACGGGTATCCAACAGCAGATGGTATGGTTGAAAGCGCCCTCCATCATATTAAAATTCTTGAGGATTTAGATTTCCACGACATTATTGTTTCGATGAAGGCATCTGATGTAAATCTTGCGATTGAAGCCTATGAAAAAGCCGCCCGGGCTTTCGATTATCCCTTGCATTTAGGAATTACCGAATCTGGAACTCTTTTTTCCGGGACAGTAAAAAGTGCTGCAGGATTAGGAGCGATTATCAGCAAAGGAATCGGCAACACACTTCGAATTTCCTTAAGTGCAGATCCAGTTGAAGAGGTAAAAGTTGCACGTGAGCTATTGAAGGTGTTTGGTCTTTCCTCCAATGCTGCAACGTTAATTTCCTGTCCAACCTGCGGAAGAATTGAAATTGATCTTATCAGCATCGCAAATGAAGTCGAGGAATATATCCAAAAAATTAAAGCTCCGATTAAAGTATCCGTTCTTGGCTGTGCTGTCAACGGGCCAGGTGAGGCTCGTGAGGCGGACATTGGTATTGCCGGGGCACGAGGTGAAGGATTACTATTCCGCAAAGGTGAAATAGTAAGGAAGGTTCCAGAAGCACAAATGGTCGAAGAATTGAAAAAAGAAATTGACCAAGTGGCCGAAGAGTATTTTCAGAAAAAAGCAGCTGAAGAAGCTGCCGCTAAATAACATACGGAAAAACCCGGCAGGTATCACGCCGGGTTTCTTTTTTGCCCCTATGCAGCTATATGTTAAAAGAACGGGAGAATAAAGATACCGATTATAATCGATACAGCACCAATCCCAATTGCCCAGGCACCGAGTCCTTGCGCACCTCTCCGCCTAGCAACGAAACCTAACACAATTCCTGCAGCACCAAAAAGAATAGGTAATACAAACAGAGATAAAATGGATAGTGCTAAAGCTACTGTGCCAATCCCGGCACCACCCTCTGCTCTTTCTCTAACAGCTCCACGATCCCTTCCGCGTATAACCGGAGCAGGTGCCGCAATTTCTGCCGCTGTCTCTTCCCTATAATCAGTATGTCTAATCGGGACAGAGGCACCAATTTCCGGCGCAATTTCTGAAGCTGTTTCTTCTCTAAATTCTGAAGGGTAATTTGGGATATCTTGTCCAATATTAGCACTTTGAAGAGCTTCTTGCACTTTCGTATCTCTTTCATCTGCCATTCGAATCCCTCACTTTCAGTAATAGGAGCATTATTATTGTTTACCTTAAGCCTCTTTTTACTATGTCAATGTTTGTCTTAAATAGGTTTTTATTTCAAATCCCGAAAAATATTACATAAAATTATTTACTTTATAAAACACGCTTCTTTGGTAAAATAGAATGAGATACGCAAATGCAATTTGAAGGTGAGCACAAATGAGAAAACGATTTGGAATTGATATCGACGGTACGGTTACGTGCCCAACTTCAATTTTACCTTATATCAACAAAGCTTTTGGACTTAACATTGTGTATGAGGATGTTAATCAATATGAATTGACCCCGTTTGTAAATGTTTCAGAAAAAGAATTTGCCAAATGGTTTCACGAAAATGAACCGATCATTTATGAAGGTTCACCGCTGGCACAAGGAGCCAAAAGTGTCCTAAAAAAATGGGAAAATCAACACGAGTTGTATTTTATCAGTGCCCGAGGCCAGCATCTCTTTGATGTAACAGAAAAATGGTTTACCTCTAACGAGCTGCTTTACCACCATATTGAATTAATTGGAACCCATAATAAAATTGAATCTGTGAAAAAACATCAAATCGATATCTTTTTTGAAGATAAACACGATAATGCTGTTACCATTCACGAAGAGTGTCACATTCCCGTCATTTTATTTGATACCCCCTATAACCAAGATCCAATTCCTAAAGGGGTCATTCGCGTTTATGACTGGGCAGAGGCCTATGATTGGGTAGAGCATTGGTTGAGACAGCAAAAAAACAACCGTGAAATAGTTAGCTCCCTCATTTAAAAAAACAGCTTGCGGCCTTGCCGCAAGCTGTTTTTTCTTAGTTTACACATTCAGGACATCTTCCATAGATTTCAAATTTGTGCCCGGAAATATCGTATCCTTTTAAATTTTCACTTAATCCATCCATCGGGCAGGTTTCAATTTCCTTTGTTTTTCCACAATCCAAACAAATAAAATGATGATGGTGATGATGTCTCGAACATGTAAAGCGAAAATGCTTTTCACCTGATAATTCTGTCATCTCTAATATTCCCATGTTAACAAACAGAGAGAGATTTCGATAAATCGTATCAAAACTCAAGCCGGGATAATCATCTTTCAATTGATCTAAAACATCCTTAGCCGTTAAATACTTGTCGCTGTCAGCAAATAGTTGAAGCATATCTTCTCTTTTTCCTGTCTGTTTAAAGCCGTTTTCTTTTAGATATTGGATAGCTTCATTAACGTTCACTTGACTCTACCTCCGAAAGCACATGCTTATTAATCATTAATTTCTTATAAAAGATAGTAATTACTAGTATTAGGACTGCAAGCATCACAATCGTTCCGCCAGGGGCCAAATCTAAATAATATGCTGTAAAAAGTCCTCCAAGGACAGAAATTTCACCAAATAAAACTGACAAGAAAATCGTTTGTTTAAAGCCTTTAGCAATGCGAATACTTGCCGCAACCGGCAGTGTCATTAACGATGAAACTAACAAAATTCCAACAATTCTCATCGATGCTGCAATCACTAATGCCACCATTACAATGAAAATGAAATGAATACTCTTTGCGGCAATGCCTGAAGCTTTCGCATGTTCTTCGTCGAACGATAATAAAAACAATTCTTTATAAAATAAAATGATAACGGCGATTACTAGAATGCTTATGATAAAAATGACGAGTAAATCCGTCCGGCTTACTGCTGATACACTTCCAAATAAATAACTGAATAAATCGGTATTAAACCCATTTGCCAGCGAAATAAATATGACCCCTAGCCCAATTCCACTTGAAAGAATAATGGGAATGGCCAGCTCTTGATAGTGCTTGTACACTCCTCTTAGCTTTTCAATAAACAAGGAGCCTCCCACAGAGAATACCATCCCTAAATAAAGAGGATTTAAACCAGCTAACGCTACAACATATCGTTCAAGCAAAAGGCTTGCCGCAATTCCTGCAAGCGTCACATGGCTAAGGGCATCCGCAATTAGCGATAATCTTCTAACGACAATAAAAACACCTAATAATGGCGCAAGAATTCCAATCAAGATTCCTGTTAAAAAGGCATTTTGTAAAAATTCATAATGAAATATTCCTTGAATCATTTTAAAACGCCTCCATGATCATGATTATGGGCAATCAGATGGACATCATGACCATAAACTTTAGACATATCTTCTTTTTTTAGCTGCTCAAATTCGCTAGTTTCCCCGTGAAAATGCATATTTTTATTTAAGCAGGCAACATGTGTTACCTTGTCTGAAATCGTTCCGATGTCATGGGTAACTAAAAGAAGTGTGATTCCTCGATTTTTATTTAAATCATCAAGCATTTGATAAAAAGCATTAACATTTTCTGCATCGACTCCGACCGTTGGCTCATCCAGGATTAACAGCTTTGGTTCACTGACAAGGGCTCGTGCAATAAAAACTCGCTGTTGCTGCCCTCCGGAGAGTTCACCAATATTTCGGTTATGAAACTTCTTCATTCCAACGGCATCCAATGCATCTAAAACAATTCGTGAATGCTCTTTTTTAAAAAACTTAAACATCCCAAGCTTTTTTGTCAGCCCGCTTGCGACTACCTCAAATACGGTCGCAGGAAAGCCCGTATTAAAAGAATTAGCCTTTTGTGAAACATAGCCGATTTGCTGCCAAGCTTTAAATTTGCTTATCTCCTGGCCAAATATAAAAATCTCCCCTTTTTGCGGTTTTAACAATCCTAAAATTAATTTCAGAAGGGTTGATTTCCCAGAGCCATTTGGACCGACTATGGCTAAAAAAGAGCCATCAGGAATGGATAGGTTAATATTCTCAAGGACAGTGTCCTTTTCATAACGATAATATAAATGATTAATTTCAATAATTGATTGCATATAGCACTCTCACCTTTTAATTATAAGAATCATTCCGATTTACTTCAAAAAGTATACAATAGTGCTTTCAGATTGTAAAGCCAGTTGTCACACTCTTGCCGCATCATCATACATTAGGAGGGAGGAGTGGTGAGGGTGAAAATTTTTGAAAACATCATTAATCATAAAATAAATACAATTACTGCAGACGAATTATTGAAATATGCAGATCAATTTAATATTGTAATTAATCGACAGCAGGCAGCCAAAATTTCCGCATACTTAAGAGGTAAAAATATCAATATTTTTGATAATATGCAGCGGACTCAAATCGTTAGAGAAATCGCAAAAGTGGCTGGTCCTGAAACAGCACGCGAGGTTAATAAATTATTTATGTCATTCACAAAATAAACAAAACAAGCTGTGCAGTGTGCACAGCTTGTTTTGTATTATGATTAGGATTGCATGATTTTATCTAATAGGTCTTCATCGAACTTTTGCTCACGGAGCATCGCGATTTCGAATTTATATGGTGCTTTTTTATTATTTTTATCTTCCCCTACAAATGGTGTTTCTAAGATTTTCGGTATATCCATCAGCTGCGGATGATTAACAATATAATTGAGTGCCTTAAAGCCAATATGACCGAACCCGATATTTTCGTGGCGGTCCTTCCGCATTCCTACAGCATTCTTGCTATCGTTAATATGAAGTACCTTTAATTTTTCAATTCCAATAATCTTGTCAAACTCATTTAAAACACCATCAAAATCTGCAACAATATTATAACCGGCATCATGAGTGTGGCATGTATCAAAACAAACGGACAGTTTATCACTATAGTTAACCCCATCCATAATCATCGCAATTTCCTCAAAGGATTTTCCACATTCTGAACCTTTTCCAGCCATGGTTTCCAAGGCAATTTGAAGCTGTTCTTTCCCAGTCAGAACTTCATTCAAACCCTCAATAATCTTCTTAATTCCTGCTTCTGTCCCAGCACCGACATGTGCTCCTGGATGAAGTACGATTTGCTTGGCACCTATCGCTTCAGTTCGTTCAATTTCCGAACGAAGAAATCGGACGCCTAATTCAAACGTATCCGGGTTTTCACTATTACCAATATTGATGATATAGGGAGCATGGACCACAATTTCCGAAATCCCATTTGCCTCCATATGTCTTCTGCCCGCTTCAATATTCAAATCCTCAATTTTTTTCCGTCTTGTATTTTGCGGCGCCCCCGTATATATCATAAACGTATTGGCACCGTAAGAAACAGCTTCTTGGCTTGCAGCAAGCAACATATCTTTTCCGCTCATCGAGACGTGTGATCCAATTTTTAACATCGCTTTCCTCTCCATTTCTTAATTATTTCTTTTTCTGATTTATTCTTCTCTGCCGTTTTTTAATTTTATCCATTTCCCATTGCATTTTCTTTTTATAGCCTGGTTTTACTTTTTGCGGCTTTTTAACAATGGATTTGGCAAGTTTGTCGGCCTCATCTTCCTGCCTTACCCGAGTTTTTCGTTTATTCCGTTCATCCGATTCCACAAATCCTTCTTTTTTCAAATCAACATACTTAAACTGAATACCCATTTTTTCTAACCGATTTAATGCATCTTCATCAGATAATTCATAAATGGTCAAAGCAACTCCTGTATTTCCTGCTCTTGCCGTTCTACCGACCCGATGAATATAAAAATCTAAATCTGAAGGCAATTCATAATTTATGACATGACTAATCCCTTCGATGTCAATTCCCCTTGAAGCAAGATCGGTTGCTACGATGTATTGATACTCCAAATCCTGAATTTGCTTCATCATTTTTTTCCGTTCACGCGGATTCAAATCTCCGTGAACCCGTCCTACTTTTAAGCCTTTTTCATTTAAAAACCTGGCTACTTCTTCCGCCATTTTTTTTGTATTCGTAAAGACGATTGCTAAATAAGGATTGTACGCAAGCAGAGCGTCATGAACCAGCTGCTTTTTATTGCGATGTCTTGAAGGTAATAAAAAGTGCTCTAAATTTTGCGCGGCCTTTTGTTTTGCTTCAATTTGGATGGTTTTTGGATTTTCCATATATTTTTTAAGGAAGGGCTTTAACTTTTCCGGAATGGTAGCTGAAAATACTAGCATTTGCAGGTTTTCAGGCATCCTGGCCGCCACACGATCTAAATCTTCGATAAATCCCATGTCTAACATCATATCCGCTTCGTCCACGACGAGAATTCCAGCTGTATGAACAAAAAGGGCTTGATCTGTAATGAGGTCATTGATTCTGCCTGGAGTCCCCACAACAATATGCGGTTGTACCTTTAATTTTTCGATAGTGCGCTGCTTATCCGTTCCGCCAATATAACATCTTGTCATGATTGGCTGTTCCGGATTACAATGTTCGGTGATTTTCAGGATTTGATGATAGATTTGCGATGCCAGTTCCCTAGTCGGTGCTGTAATTACTGCCTGGACCTCCTGCCGCTGAGGGTTGATTTTTTCGAGGATCGGCAGCACAAAAGCAAGTGTCTTCCCCGTACCAGTCTGAGATTGACCAATAGCACTTTCTTCTTTTAATACTAATGGAATCATCCGTTCCTGGATTTCTGTCGGCTCGTAAAATCCAAAATGATTAATGGCTTCTATAATAAACGGTTGAAACTTAAAACGATCAAAACGATTTTCTTTCATGTAATTGCTCCTTAATATAAAAATAATCTAATGACTATGGAGTAGTTTTCTTTGTTTAGCAAGAGCTTCCACTTTTATATCCATCATGCAATTATATTAAAGATTCCTGTAAAACACCAGTATCTTTCCTATTAGTATCATTTTTTACCTATTGAGAACTTTTAAACAACTAAATTTGTTTTTGTCCTGTGTATTATACCTAAACCAATTTATGATAAATGCATACCTTAATTCATAAGGGTTATTAGAAAAGCGGAAGCGCCTTGACCAGGGAAAAAATGAACTGCTTTTTTCCTAGGGGCGACAAGCATAAGACGAGCCGGCCCGAAAGGTTGCTTTATCCCTTTCCGATGGCTTGGCTTAGACCAAAGAGCCCCTAGGCGCTGGGGCTGGACAATTCTCAAAGTCGAATGAAAGATATCCTGATAATATCAGAAAGGAGGCTAAAAAAATGCAGCCTAGACCAAGATTCCCCATGCAGGGAGGAATGGGTCCGCAAATGATGCAAGGTCCGTTCGGCGGTGGCGGTCCAATGATGGGGGCAGGTCCTAACCCCTTCGGTGGGAGGGTCCCGATGATGGGACCATCTGCAAATCCTTTTGGCGGAAGAAATCCCATGATGGGTGGATCACAAATGAATAGGGGTGGTGGCGGCCTACTTTCGAATCTTCTCGGAGGAGGAAATCAAGCTCGCGGAATGATGGGAATGCAAGGAGCTGGACGTGGAGCTTCAGGAGGCGGCGGTGGCGGCCTACTTTCGAGACTTCTCGGAGGAGGAAATCAAGCTAGTGGAATGATGGGAATGCAAGGAGTTGGACGTGCAGCTTCAGGAGGCGGCGGCGGTGGTTTACTCCAATCATTAAGTAACCCTGGTGGGCTTACAAACATTCTCAACAATACCCAGCAGGTTTTGAAAACAGCTCAAACCATTGGGCCAATGGTTCAACAATATGGGCCATTAGTGAAAAACCTCCCGGCCATGTGGAAACTGTATAGAGGATTAAAAAATTCTTCAAAAAGCACGGATGAATCAACTGATAATAAGGATACGACCACTGAAGCAGCAATGGAAGAGTCATCAAGCACGGAATCAAGTGAATTGGAGACATCTAAAAAGAATACGACACGAAAAAAGAATCAACAGCCAAAAACGAATAGCAACAGGCAGCATCAAAAAGGAGCCTCTGTTCCAAAAATGTATATTTAATAAAAAAGCACATGGGATTTCAATTACTGAAAAATCCCATGTGCTTTTTCTTTTTGGCACTGTTACACTAGTTGTTGATTTGCGCTCCAGGCGCTTCGCTTTCCGCCCGTGGGCGTGCCGGGGAGCCTCCTCGGCCCCGTACTCCCGCAGGAGTCTTCGCGCCTTCCGCTCCAATAAACAGTGTTTAATATCAACAACTGCCTTTAACATAGCTTTCTTTTTAAAGTTATTTTTCTTTTTTCACTTTAGGTAAAATTTTGCTTAATGGTACATTTCTGCGTCGTTCCCATGTAGCTGGATTATTAGGATCAAATTGTTCAAGGAAGGTGATGACTTCCTTGGTGATCGGAGTTGGCGTTGATGCCCCGGAGGTTACGGCGACGTTTTTAGCATCTTTTATCCAGTCAATTTCCAGTTCCGTTATATCAGCGATACGGTATGCTTTAGTTCCTGCAATTTCTTCAGAAACCTGTGCGAGCCGGTTCGAATTATTACTTTTCGGATCACCTACCACAATTGTAACATCTGCCACAGTTGCCTGTTCTGCGACAGCCTCTTGACGCACTTGAGTGGCAAGACAGATTTCTTTATAAGCCTCAGCATGCGGAAATTTTTCCTGAACCTTTTTCATCGTATCAGCAACATCCCATTGACTCATTGTGGTTTGGTTCGTCACAATTAGTTTGTCACAGTCAAGATTCAATGCTTCCACATCACTAGGAGATTCAACGAGGTGAACTTGTCCCGGTGCTACCCCAACAGCGCCTTCAGGTTCCGGATGTCCTTTTTTACCAATATAAATGACTTGGTAGCCCAGTTTTGTTTTTTCTTCAATCAAGTCATGAGTTTTTGTTACATCCGGGCACGTTGCATCAATTGTGACAAGCCCTTTCTGTTTAGCTAGCTCTCGGATTTCTGGAGAGATTCCATGAGCAGTAAAAATGACAGTCCCTTTATCTACTTTTTCTAAAATATCTTTTCGGTTTTTCCCGTCAAGTGTTATGATGCCCTCTTCTTCAAATGCATCCGTAACATGCTTATTATGAACAATCATTCCCAAAATGTAGATTGGGCGAGGTAATGTTTTATCTAAAGCGGCATTTCTTGCAATAACCATTGCATCAACAACACCGTAGCAGTAACCGCGTGGCGATATCTTAATTATCTGCATATTAAAAAGTCCTCCTAAAAGACTATGATTCATAAACTATGTATTTATTATATAAAACTAATAGATATAATACAAAGATACATATTTCCTGCGCATCTTTTTAAAGCGGTTTCAGTTACATAAAAATGTCCTTCATCAGGTAGATAAAGGACAACTTGGTTTGTGGACTTTAGATAAATTGGAAAGGGTCTGTGTTTTCCACTGAAGGGAAAATTTCGACTTCATAGCCTGCCTCTTTGCACCGTTTCTGTAATGTATCCGTAAGCCCTTTTTTCATAATTTTTTCGACATTATGTCCAGGGTCTATCATGTTTAAGCCCTGCATCATTGCGTCATGTGCCGTATGGTAATAGATGTCTCCTGTTACGTACACATCTGCCCCTTTGAATTTTGCATGACTAAAATATTTGTTTCCGTCCCCGCCTAATACTGCCACCTTTTTTACTTTCGAGCTTAAATCACCAACCACACGCACTCTTTCTACCTCAAGCGCCGATTTTACCCGTTCTGCAAACTCAGCTAAAGTCATTTCAGTAATTTTCCCGATTCTTCCAAGGCCAAGAACTTCACCTTTATTTTCCAATGGATAGACATCATAGGCAACTTCTTCATATGGATGAGCTTTAATCATGGCCGTGATGGTCTTCTTTAACAGTGGTTCAGGAACAATCGTCTCTATTCGAACCTCATTAACAGCTTCAAGCTGACCAGTTTGCCCGATATAAGGATTAGTGTTTATCCCAGGCATAAATCGTCCTGTTCCATCTGCGGAAAAAGAGCAATGGCTATAATTCCCGATATTTCCTGCACCAGCAACGCCTAGGGCCTCTCTAATGGCATCAGCATGGGTTACTGGAACAAAAACGACTAACTTCTTAAGCAGAGTATCCTGGGTTGGAACCAACACTTCAGCTTCCTGCAAACCTAAAGCTGATGCCAGCAAATCATTCACGCCGCCTTTTGCCACATCCAAATTTGTATGTGCCGCATACACGGCAATATCATGTTTTAATAATTTTTCAATCATCCGTCCTTGAACTGTGTCAGTATTGATATTTTTTAAAGGGCGAAAAATCGGGGGATGATGGGCAATAATTAATTGGACACTTTTTTCAATCGCCTCATCAATGACATTTTCGAGTACATCAAGGGCAATCATAACTCGTTCAATCTTTTTATTTAAACGGCCGATTTGCAAACCTATTTTATCGCCTTCCATCGCCAAGCCTTTCGGTGAAAATTGTTCAAAAAGCTGAATAAGTTCATGACCATTTGGAGTTTTCATCGAGCAAAAACCTCCTCAACCATTTTAATTTTATTTAATAGCTCTTCTTTTTTTTCAATTGTCTCCTGTGTTTGGACTGCATTTTCAAGCTGTTTGTAAATCTTCAGCCAATTGTTTTTTTCAGCCTCCCATTTTTTCCAAAAAGCTTCGTTCTGGTTTTGGAGAAGGAATGGACCCATTAATAATCCTAAATCCAGGTTTGACGAATAAGACTTTAAAGGATTACCTTGTTCAGCCACAAGTACCTCATAAATCTTCCCATCTTCCTCCAAAATTTCTTCAGCAATTAGCTGCCAATTGTTTTCAAGAAACCACTTTCGAATGGAATTTGCACTAATGTTCGGCTGCAGTACAAGACGCTTTACGGAGCCAAGCTTATCTTTTCCATTTTCTAAAATACTTGTGATTAATGCACCGCCCATTCCAGCAATAGTAATGCAATCAACTTCTCCTGGACGGATGACCTCAAGGCCATTTCCCAACCTAACGGATATGACTTCCGTGAGCCCCTCTGACATGACGTTATTTTTAGCAGACTTATACGGCCCTTCCACTACTTCACCGGCAATCGCGAAGGGTATACTTGTGTTTTTTGCTAAAAAACAGGGCAAATAGGCATGGTCAGATCCAATATCTGCCATCCTTGTGCCTTCAGGTACATATTTTGCTACAGCTGCCAAACGAACTGATAATTTATCTGTATTCATAAATTCCACCACTTTTATCTGTATGTATTTCATTTAGTATATAAAAAAGTCCTTTACAGATGCAAAGGACTTTTTTATATGTTACTTGATTACTTAATCTTTGATACCCAATCTGCCATTGCAGCAGCTTGCTCTTCTGGAACTAGGCCAGGAGGCATATTTCCTTTACCTTTTGTAATGACAGTCATAATTTCTTCCTTAGATATTTTGCTGCCAATACCTTTTAATGATGGCCCTACAACCCCTTGATATTGGTCCCCGTGGCAGCCTATGCATGTTTGTTTATAAATGTCTTCTGGATTAGTTGCAGCCACTTCCGTTTTCTCATTGCCGGCGCCTTCGCCTTTATCCTTAGCGACTTCTTTCATATCACCAAGACCTTTGAAAGACAATAGAAACATTAGTCCGATACCAAAAACCATGATGATAATAAAAGGAATAACCGGATTTTTCTTCAAGATAATAACCTCCCTTATGTACGAATACCTTGTGAATAATAAAATGTCTACAAACAACTATTATTTTACTTGAAAATGAACAGAAGGAAAAGCCCTAAACTTATTTTATCACTATAATCTTTATAAAAAAGAGAAAAGAGACTAAAAACAATTAAATCTTCTGTTCAGTCTCTTTTTATATTCCCCTATTTATTTGTTAACAACCAATTAATCTTGAAATAACCATTCTTTGTACTTCAGAGGTTCCTTCACCAATTTCAAGCAGTTTGGCATCACGCATCATACGTTCAACTTGATACTCCTTCATATAGCCATACCCGCCATGAATTTGTACGGCCTGATTCGTTATCTCCATACAAATTTCAGAGGCATATAACTTACACATTGCTGCTTCTTTAGAAAAAGGTCTTCCTTGATCCTTTAACCATGCCGCTTTGTAAACCATATTACGCGCCAACTCAATTTTCATGGCCATATCGGCCATTTTAAATTGAATTGCTTGGAAAGAAGAAATGGATTTACCGAATTGTTTTCTTTCCTTAGCATACGCGAGCGCCTTCTCAAAAGCCCCCTGAGCGATCCCTACAGCCATTGCTCCAATACCAATCCTGCCGCCATCAAGAGTAATTAAAAACTGCTTAAAGCCTTCTCCACGTTTCCCCAAAAGGTTCTCGACTGGAACCCTTACATCCTCGAGAACAAGCTCCGTAGTATTTGATGCATTCAAGCCCATTTTTTCATAGTTATCAATTACGGAAAAACCAGGTGCATTCGTCGGAATGATGATAGCGCTTATTTCTTTTTTTCCGCCAGATTCACCCGTAATTGCCGTTAAAGCTAAATGGTTTGCATAGCTAGCATTGGTAATAAAGCATTTATTACCGTTAATGATAAATTCACCATTTTCCTCTTTAGCTGAAGTTCTAGTTCCTCCTGCATCTGAGCCAGCGTTCGGTTCAGTTAGACCAAAAGCCCCAAATGACTCGCCCGTACAAAGGGGGGTCAAATATTTTTGTTTTTGCTCTTCGGTTCCAAATAAGTATAGCGGTGCCCCGCCTAAGGAAATGTGCGCGGAATAGGTAATACCAGTTGACGCGCAAACCCGGCTTAACTCCTCCGTAACGATGGCAAAGCTAACAGTGTCGGCACCGCCTCCGCCATATTTTTCAGGAAAAGGAAGTCCCATAATTCCCATATCAGCCAATTTCTTAAATATCTCTACAGGAAATTGTTTTGTTCGATCACGCTCTATCGCTCCAGGTGCTACTTCCTCATCAGCAAACTGGCGAATCATCCGTTTTATCATTTCTTGTTCAGATGTTAAATCGAAATTCATGTCCATCCCCCTAAAACAAACTTTTGTAATCGCTTTCTTTATTATTATACGGGGATTCATTTAAATTTCTCAACATTTAAAAATTTTTTAAAATATTATATTATCCGAATATAATGAAGCAAAAAGGCTATTATTTATAAAAACTGGGGTTTATTTGAACTATTTTCATCATAAAAACAAAATTAATCTCTTTCTCACGAAAACAAAATCAAATTTTTCCCAACAACAATTTCATATGCCTATTTGCAAAATGAGAGACAATTCAGTAAAATAAATGAAAACAGAGTAAGTGCTTACATTTCCTTTTGTATAAAAAAATAGTTTACTTCCGTTAAGAAGTAAACTATTTAAAAGTATATTTTATTCTAAAAAGTCCTTTAACCGTTTGCTGCGGCTAGGATGACGTAATTTTCTTAAAGCTTTTGCTTCAATTTGACGGATACGCTCACGGGTTACGCCAAAAACCTTGCCAACCTCTTCAAGTGTACGAGTACGGCCATCATCTAACCCAAAGCGAAGGCGAAGAACATTTTCTTCACGATCTGTTAATGTATCAAGTACATCTTCGAGCTGCTCTTTTAAAAGCTCGTATGCTGCATGTTCTGACGGTGAAGTAGCATCCTGATCTTCAATAAAATCGCCAAGATGAGAATCATCCTCTTCCCCAATTGGTGTTTCTAAGGAAACAGGTTCTTGGGCAATTTTTAGAATTTCCCTTACTTTATCCGGCGTTAAATCCATGTCTTCACCAATTTCTTCTGGTGTTGGTTCGCGGCCTAGGTCCTGAAGTAATTGACGCTGTACTCTAATTAGCTTATTAATCGTCTCTACCATATGAACTGGGATACGAATCGTTCTTGCTTGGTCCGCAATCGCACGTGTTATCGCCTGACGAATCCACCAGGTAGCATAGGTACTGAACTTAAACCCTTTTTGATAATCAAATTTTTCGACTGCCTTAATTAATCCCATATTGCCTTCTTGAATTAGATCAAGGAATAACATCCCACGGCCTACATACCGTTTAGCGATGCTGACAACAAGTCTTAGATTAGCCTCTGCAAGGCGCCGTTTGGCTTCCTCGTCACCTTGCTCAATACGAAGCGCCAACTCTTTTTCCTCGTTAGCGGATAGTAGATCAACCCGGCCAATTTCCTTTAAATACATGCGGACTGGGTCATTAATCTTTACCCCTGGAGGAACACTTAAATCGTTTAAATCAAATTCTTCATCATCTTCCTTAGACAGATCCTTTATATTAGGGTCTTCCTCGTCACTTTCACCGACTAATTCTATTCCCTGATCACCTAGAAAATCATAAAATTCATGCATTTGATCAGATTCTAATTCAAAATTAGCCATTTTTTCGGCTATATCATCGTAGGCCAGGACGCCGACTTTTTTGCCCATTTCTGTTAATTGATCTTTCACTTGTTCAAGAGTTAATTCATTCTCGGCCTCTTTTGAACGGGCTGATTTTTCTGCAGCCATAAGGGGGTCCCTCCTTCCAGAATCAAAGACACATATAAATTATTTAAAGCGATTTACGCAATTGATTAATTTCAATTGCAATGACAGCAGCTCTGCTAAAATCACTCTGTCTTTCAGCTTCTTTTAGTTCTAATTCTTTTTCTTTTATTTTTAACAATTTTTGATAATTCAACACCTGTTTGATATAATCAGTTAATTCTTGATTGCTTAATTCATCATTTATCGACATCATTTCAATATTAGCAACCATTCTTCTAAGATTTTCATCTTGAATATAGGTTAAAAATGCGCTCGAATCAGGTTCTAAATGATTTTCATAAAATCCCAATAGATATGTTATTATTGCCTGATGTTCATCGATATTAAACGTGTTCCCTTGTAATAATTCCTGAACCTTGTAAGCAACATCACGATCCTTTAGCATATGGGCTATCAAACGCCTTTCTGCAGTGTAATAAGCAGGCTTTATTTCATCGACCAGCTTTTTTATTACGATCGTCTTACTAATATTTTGATTTTTCCCGGTTGATTTTCTTTTCTCTGAAAAGAAAATCTGCTTTTGCTGTTCTCTTAGCGCATCTAAAGAAAGCGAAAATTCAGCTGCGAGCTGCCGTAAATAATGATCCCTTTCAACCGCCTTCGTTAATTTGCTAATTTCTCTGATTATTTCTTCGATATAGGCAAGTCTATCTCCTTCAAGCTGAAGATTTTTTCCCCTTCGAAAGTAAATAAACTTAAAAGCCATCCAGGTTAAGCTGGCACCGATAACTTCTTTTTGAAATTTTTCGGGACCAAACTTTTTAATATATTCATCCGGGTCCATACCATCAGACATCATGGCTACTTTTATTTGAAAGCCAGCTTCGTTAAGGTGATTACCTGCACGGTATGCAGCCTCAATTCCAGGCTTATCGGAATCGTAACAGATGGTTACAGACTGGACACTTTGCCTTAATAGGGCAATATGATCATCTGTTAGGGAAGTTCCCATTGTGGCGATGCCATTTTCCACACCAGACCGATCAGCAGCAATTACATCAGCAAACCCCTCAAAAAGGACAGCTTGCTGAATTTTTTTTAGACTTGGTTTTGCTTGATGATAATTGTATAATATTTTGCTTTTATTAAAGATTGCCGTTTCAGGACTGTTTAAATATTTAGGCTCATCAGGTCCCAGTGATCTTCCAGAAAAGGCAATCGGATTTCCATTGCGGTCAAAGATTGGAAACATAATCCGATCTCTAAAACGATCGAAAAACGTCCCATCCCGTTCACGTTTGATAATCAAACCGGCCCTTTCCATCCATTCGGGTAAAAAATCCCGCTTTGATAGGAATTTCGTAACGAAATCCCAAGAATTTAAGGAATAACCAATTTGGAACTTATCAATCGATTCACGGGTAAATCCTCTGCCTAACAAGTATTCCAATGCATGCTGGCCTTCCTTTGTATTTACCAGCAAGTGATGATAGAATTTAGTTAACAGTTCATGAGCATCAAGCATTGATTGCAAATCTTTTGCAACTTTTCTCTCGCCGCGAGCCCCCGCAAGATTAATATCAAGATCGATATTTCCTTTGGCAGCGAGCTTAATGGCAGCTTCTTGAAATGTGATTCCTTCAAGCTCCATTAAAAAAGAAAAAACATTTCCGCCAGCACCACAACCAAAGCAATGAAAAATTTGTTTGTCGGGTGATACAGAAAATGATGGTGTACTTTCACCATGGAAAGGACATAACCCGAAGTAATTTCGACCTTGTTTTTTTAGTTGTACATAATCGCTGATGATTTCAACTATATCAACTGTCTGACGAATTTGATCAATTTTTTCTTCGGCAATACGCTCCGCCATGGAAAACAACCTCATTTGTTCTTAACATAAATTCTGCGTTGATTACTAAATTCCTGCAAATTTCGACAATTTTTTTTGTTAATTCCATCATGAATTTTCCTGAGTAATGACTATGTCCCCATTTGTGCATGGTCATAATGAATCAATCCGCAGCTTCCTTTCCAGAATCAACATATTTCCAAGTTGCGTATGTAATCTTATTATTAACATGGTGACATAGGAGCAACAAAAAGAACTTGTGCAGGAAATTTAGAAGCAATTTCGACAATCTCCTCTTTTTACCGGACAAGAATCTGCAACGGCAAAAACAGTTGGAATGCCTTTTATATTAGTATTAATTCTACATTACTCCGCATATTCCTTCTTTAGCTATTAATTTTATAAAAAAGGATTTATGTCGAATTTTTTCAGGAGATTTTACAGGGACCTACTTGACATCTAACAATAAATAGTTTATTCGTTCACATGCAAGTCTAAACCTAAAAAGTATATTTTTATCACAATTTTTTATTATAGTACAATTAATATCATTTTGCCATAACTTTTTTATTTTCTTTTTTTCAATAAAAAACACATAATCTTATGACTATGTGTCAGGGTCTGCCTTTTTGAATATAATTTAAAATAATATTGGCCGTTTCTTCAACAGCTTTATTTGTAACATCGATGACAGGACAATTGATTTTTTTCAAGACCGAGTCAAAAAAGGTCAATTCCTCTTTGATCCGATCAATATTTGCATAGCTTGCCTTATCGTTTAGTCCCAATGAAATCAATCGTTCTCTTCTTATATTGTTTAATTTTTCCGGGCTGATTTTTAAGCCAAAGCATTTTTCAACGGGTACCCTGTAAAGCTCTTCTGGCGGGTCTACCTCTGGTACAAGAGGCACGTTGGCCACTTTTAAACGTTTATGTGCTAAGTACTGTGATAGAGGAGTTTTAGAAGTTCTCGACACACCAATTAACACGATATCCGCTTTAAGGATGCCCCTTGGGTCACGCCCATCATCATACTTTACGGCAAATTCAATTGCTTCTACCTTTTTAAAATAATCCTCATCAAGTTTCCTAACAAGACCTGGTTCACACAGCGGAGTCTTTCCGCTAAAGGATTGAATTTGATCCATAATTGGGCCAATTAAATCAACAGCAATAATCCCTTCCGCAGAAGCCCTTTCTGTTATATATGTACGCATTTCTGGTTTAACTAGAGTAAAAGCAATCATTCCTTTATCAAGCGAAACAAGTGAGAGCACCTCATCGATATGTTCCTTATCTTCAACATATGGGAACCTCTTTAATGTCATTCCGGACCCATTAAACTGGCTAATTGCCGCTTTCGTCACTAGTTCCGCTGTTTCCCCGACGGAATCAGAAACCACGTAAATGATTGGCATACTCATTCTTCCAAATCCACCCCTCTTTTTATTCATCACCTAATGTAACAAAAGCCTTCGTTATGTTTGTTTTCGTAATTCGTCCGATTACTTCAAAACCTTTATCTGTTTTTCTTACTATTGGTAAGGCATCAATTTGTTTTTCAATTAATTTTTTGGCAATATCAATTAAAAGATCATCACGTTCACACATGGTAATATTCGGCATTCTAGTCATGATGATATTGACTGGGATGGTGGAAAGCTCTTGTTTTCCGATACTTGCCCGAAGCAAATCTTTTCGCGATAATACCCCAACTAATGCAGAGTTATGGTCCACTACAAATAATGTACCCACATCTTCAAGGAACATTGTGCAAATAGCATCATAGACGGAAACATTTTCGCTCACCACAACTGGAATGGACTGATAATCTTTAACATAAATTTTTTGCAGATTTTCAGTCAGAAGCTGCGCTCCAGATTTCCCAGTATAAAAATAACCGACTCGCGGCCTGGCATCTAAATAGCCAGCCATCGTTAAAATGGCAAGGTCAGGTCTTAATGTCGCTCTTGTCAGGCTTAATTGGTCGGCGATATGTTCACCTGTTATCGGTCCTTTTTCCTTAACTATTTGCAGAATATGTTCCTGTCGCTTGGTCAGTTCGATTGTGCTCACCACCTTATATAAAATCGTTATACTTTTATACCAATATTATATACCAGTTAATTTTCTTTTGAAATTAATACAGTCGTTAAAATATACATTAGAGGTGCGGTAGCCCGCACCTCTTTCATTGTCCAGCTACAGCGCCTAGACGCTTCGGCTTTTCTTTTAGAACACCATTTTCTCTTGTAAGAAGCTAACAAGCTCTGAAATCGGAATACGTGTTTGCTCCATTGTGTCGCGATCTCGAACTGTTATCATTTGATCTTCTTTGGAATCAAAGTCATAAGTGATACAGAATGGTGTACCAATTTCATCGTGACGGCGATAACGTTTACCAATTGATCCCGCTTCATCGTAATCCACTGAAAAATGTTTTGATAGTGCAGCAAAAACCTCTCTAGCCTCATCCGATAATTTTTTCGATAATGGTAATACTGCTGCCTTAAAGGGAGCTAATGCCGGATGAAAATGCATGACTGTTCTTGTTGTGCCATCCTCAAGCTGTTCTTCATCATAAGCATCGATTAAGAAAGCTAAAGTAACACGGTCAGCACCCAAAGATGGCTCAATACAGAACGGAATATATCTTTCATTTGTTTCAGGATCGATATAGTTGAAATCTTCTCCTGAGAATTCCATATGCTGTTTCAAATCATAATCGGTTCTTGAAGCCACACCCCATAATTCTCCCCATCCAAACGGGAATTTAAATTCAAAATCGGTTGTAGCATTACTGTAATGAGAAAGTTCGTCTTCTGAGTGATCTCTAAGTCTTAAATTTTCTTTATTAAGCCCCAATGAAAGCAGCCATTGTTCAGCAAATTGCTTCCAATAGTTAAACCATGTTAATTCCTCACCAGGTTTACAGAAAAACTCAAGCTCCATTTGTTCGAATTCTCTTGTACGGAAAGTAAAATTACCTGGTGTAATCTCATTGCGGAAGCTTTTCCCGATTTGTGCGATACCAAATGGCAGCTTCTTTCTCATTGTCCGTTGCACATTCTTAAAGTTAACAAAAATACCTTGTGCAGTCTCTGGGCGTAAGAAAATTTCATTCGTGCTTGATTCTGTCACACCTTGGAAGGTTTTAAACATAAGATTAAATTGACGGATTCCAGTAAAGTCATGGCTTCCGCAGTCCGGGCAGGCGATATTATGCTCTTTAACCAGCTCTTCCATTTTTGCAAATGGCAAGCCGTCTACAACCATTTCCATACCTTTTTCTTCAAGGGCGTTTTCAATTAATTTATCTGCACGGTGACGGGCTTTACAATTTTTACAGTCAATCATCGGATCATTAAAATTACCGATGTGTCCAGATGCTTCCCAAGTTCGAGGGTTCATCAAGATACTTGCATCCAAACCGACGTTATATGGTGACTCTTGTACAAACTTTTTCCACCAGGCCTGTTTGATATTGTTTTTAAATTCAACGCCTAATGGGCCGTAATCCCAAGTGTTTGCTAGTCCCCCGTAGATTTCTGATCCCGGAAAAATAAAGCCTCTGTGTTTTGCGTGCGATACAATTTGCTCCATTGTTACCTTCATTTTAAAAGCTCCTTTAATAGTTTTTTCTACAAAATAAAAAACTCTCGTCCCTATGCTTACGATAAGCATAGGGACGAGAGTTACCCGCGGTTCCACCCTATTTGCTGCTAAATTAGCAGCCTCCTTAAAATGTGTTCATTAACACAAGATTGCTCAGGAACGCCTTCGTTAGTGCCCTATACCCTAGCTTCCACTGTCCTAGGTTCGCTTTTATAGAGTTTACTAATTACTACTCTCCGTCAACGCAATTATTAATTTTAAAGAAAATATTAACTAAAAGTAGAAAAAATGTCAACAGTAACTATAATAAATTGCGAAATTGATCCATTGAATTGAGAAACTTCTTGGTTTTAAGATACAAACCAGAATATTCTTCATAATAGGCAGTAATAACATTTTTTAATTCTACTTTCGTTTCTTCTTTTACTGAAATATTCCCTAACCTTGAAAGATCAAAATAATAAAATAGCCGTAATAATTTCACTGCCGATGGTGATAATTTAAAATGGTACGGATCTTTTTCAAGGCATCTGTGACAAATAAATCCGCCTTCACGAATGGAAAAAGAAAAATGCCCGTCTGTACTGCCGCAAACGGAACATTGATTTAACACTGGATACAATCCAAGAACATTTAACATTTTCATTTCATAAATATTCATAAGAATATCCGGGTCATTGCCTTCATTCATATAATTGAGTGTTTGATAAAGCAATTCAAAATGAAAAGGATTAGGCTTCTTTTCCTCTGTACATTTATCCGTTAATTCGACAATATAACTTGCATAAGCAGTTAAGAAAATATCCTCGCCAATGGAACGCATGGAAGAAATCATTTCACCCTGCTGCATGCTACCTAAACCCGATCCTTTTTGAACCAAAAAATAACCATGAGTGAAAAGCTGGGTAATGGAAGAAAGGCGGCTATTTGGCTTCTTGGCACCCCTAGCCATAACACCAACCTTTCCCCATTCCCTTGTATATATTGTTACAATTTTATTGGTTTCACCATAATCTGTTGTTCTAATGACGATGCCTTCACACTTCTGAAGCATAAATGTCACCTTCTAAAGAGCGCGAAAGACTTGCTTATGAAACGGGAAAATCAATATGTGCTAGCTCTTCATCAAGATTACCGGGTATTTCTTGGTTTTCCTTCTCAAGCTCTTTAAAGAGAAGATATGTGTCAATATTCCCTGTCTGGGTAAATACTTTCCACGTAAAATCCATCATCGAAAACCCCACCTTTCATTATTTAGACTAGCCTAAAATTCAATCCCAAACCTTACATTTATCATAGCCTGCCTGCGCAAAAATCATAAGACGAAAAAATTGTTAATGTTGTCCATGCATAATCTTGTCAATTGGATAATATTTTAGTTAGGGTTATTCATCAGTATTCATCTTCATTAAAGCCATAATCACGAAGCTGGGACATCTTATTGCGCCAGTCTTTCTGGACCTTAACCCATAATTCTAAAAACACCTTAGACCCTAGAAGATTTTCAATATCTACACGGGCCCGCTTTCCGATTTCCTTTAACATGCTGCCTTTTTTTCCAATGATAATACCTTTTTGTGAATCCCTTTCCACAATGACCGTTGCCATGACATGAATAATATCCTTACCTTCTTGACGCTCCATTTTGTCTAAAACAACTGCTAAGGAGTGTGGAATTTCTTCTCTAGTCAGGTGAAGTGCTTTTTCCCTGATTAACTCGGTAATGATAAATCGTTCCGGATGATCTGTAACTTGGTCAGCTGGATAGTATTGCGGCCCTTCTGGTAAAAAGGTTTTAATTTGCGTAAGCAAACGCTCCACATTATTACCTTCTAGTGCAGAAATCGGCACTATCTCTTCAAAGTTGTATTTTTCCTTATACGATTCTATAATCGGCAATAAATTATCAGGATGAATTTGATCAATTTTATTTATTACAAGAAAGATTGGAGTGCTTACTGTTTGAAACTTTTCAAGGATAAATTCTTCACCACGGCCAAATCCCTCTTCAGCATTTACCATAAAAAGAATTAAATCAACTTCTTTTAATGTATTTTGTGCAACCTTCATCATAAAATCGCCCAATTTGTGCTTTGGTTTATGAATACCTGGTGTATCAATAAAAACCATTTGGGAATCTGAAAGTGTAAGGACGCCTTGTATTTTGTTACGGGTTGTCTGCGGCTTATCGCTCATAATAGCAATTTTTTGACCAATCACCCGATTGAGAAACGTTGATTTTCCGACATTAGGCCGGCCGATAATCGAAATAAATCCAGATTTATAGCCTTTATTTGTAATAATATTATTTTGCATGCAGATCCTCCGGTGAAAAAGCGCCAGGCAATAAATCTTCGACAGTCATTTCTTGAATATCGCCTTTTAGATTTGTTAAAACAACTTTCATCTCTTTTGGGCATAATTCCGAAATAACCTGCCTGCATGCCCCGCAAGGTGAACAAGGCCGCTCTGTATCGGCAACAACTGCCAGCATTTGAAAATCCCGTTCCCCTTCTGAAAGCGCTTTAAAAAGGGCAGTCCGTTCTGCGCAGTTACACATACTGTAGGCAGCATTCTCTATATTACAGCCTTTATATACTTTTCCATCTGTTGTTAGTAATGCTGCTCCTACTCCAAACTTCGAATAAGGAACATAGGCTTTTTCTCTTGCTTTTTTTGCTTCTTCAATTAGTTGAACGATGTTCACTCGTTTTCTTCCTTTCCAGCAGAAACCTGCTGTGTCTTTATTTTACCTTAAAAATCAGAGAAAATCATTAGTTGTAAATAAAAAGTAATAAAAAATTTTAAAAAGTTAGAATTTTCTCATAAATTTATTTGTCTTAAAATTTTCTTGGTGATAAGTCATTTTACCGAAATAAACTCCCCTTTTCAAATCCGGCCCTCGATTGTTAGAAAAGGCTTAAGAAATACGGTAAAAAGATTACCATCCCAATTATGACCGAAAGTATAGCATACACAAAAACTGCTCCTGCTGCCAAATCTTTAGCTTGTTTCGCAAGTGGGTGGTAATCTAGAGTTGCCAAGTCAACAACCCTTTCAATTGCGGTATTCATTAGTTCAAGCGCAAACATTCCGCCTATCGCAATAAGAATAAACAACCACTCTATCTTTGTAATAGAAAAGAAATACGATGCGAATAAAACGAATATGGAGCTGAAAGCATGAATCTGCATATTGCGTTCATTTTTAAGGGCATTCATGATACCCGCAATTGCATAGCTAAATGAATGGATTAGTGGAAAGATCTTTTTCTTATCTTGTGAGTCCATATTCATTTAAAATATCCTTTTGCAGTGTGAACATTTCTATTTCTTCTTCCTCGGTCATATGGTCATAACCCAAAAGGTGCAAGAATCCATGAACAGCTAAAAAACCAAGCTCGCGCAAAAAATCGTGTCCATATTCTTCTGCCTGCTCTCTTGCTTTTGGAACGGAGATAATAATATCCCCTAATATACGAGGCATATCAGCCCCAATTAAGGCAACTTCACCCTCTCCGATCTCCTCCATCGCGAAAGATATAACATCCGTTGGAGCATCCTTATCCCGATATTCACGGTTAATCTCATGAATACGCTCATTTGAAACAAAAGTAACGGATACCTCACTATGCTCTTCAATGTTTTGTTTATTGGCAGCAAAATTTATTAGTCTTTCTATTTCTAGCATTTGCTCGTCCGATAATTCATTCGTTTCATCAATACTATCAATTAGTAATGTCATGCTTGCTTCACCTTCTTATTCATTTCTGGATATTCGATCCTGGAATGGAAAATTCCCTTCAACGTTTCACAAAGAGTGTGGGAAACGATTTCAATTTCCTTCATTGTGATATCACATTCGTTTAACTGCCCATCCTGCAAACGGTCCGAAACGATTTTTTTTACTAATGACTCAATTAATTCCGGAGTAGGTTGTGATAAAGAGCGGACAGCCGCTTCCACGCTGTCGGCAATTCCAACTACAGCAGATTCTTTTGTCTGTGCTTTAGGACCAGGATAACGAAATTCCCCTTCCTTTATCTCTTCACCATTTTGATTCGCCTTATGATAAAAAAATTTCAAAAGCGTTGTACCGTGATGCTGCTCGGCGATATCAATAATTTCTTTGGGCATATGATATTTCCTCAAAATATTTGAACCATCAATGACATGAGCAATAATGATTTGTGCACTTTTTTCCGGCGGCAGTCGATCATGGGGATTGTCATGATGCATTTGGTTTTCTATAAAGAAGTTTGGCCTTTTGGTCTTTCCAATATCATGATAATAGCTTCCGACCCTTGCTAAAAGCCCATTTGCACCAATTGCTTCACAGGCGGATTCCGATAAATTAGCGACCATCACACTATGATGATATGTACCTGGTGCCTCCATTAAAATCTTTCTTAGGAGTGGATGATTAGGATTAGATAGTTCAATTAACCGCATAGTGGACAAAATTCCAAAACTAGCTTCAAAGAAAGGAAGTAACCCAATTGTCAGTACGGCAGAACCAATTCCTGAAATTAGGGCCGTAATAAAATAGTACCCATATTCCAGTCCAGTAAATTGACCATTGGGTAAATACATCAAAGCCAAAATAGTCAATAAATTGACAATGGCTGCAAATGAACCAGCTTGGAGAATTTTCGAGCGCTGATTTTGATTTGTCAAAAACAGGATTCCAGCTATAGCACTAAAGAGGATATAAATTCCCACTGAAAAATTTAGTGAGCCAGTTACACCTTCATTAAATAAAATACTTCCGCAAACAGCAAAAATAATCGCCATCAGGATAGCTAGCTTCTCATCAATTAATATTTTTATAAGCATCCCCCCCATGGCAGCAGGGAATAGATAGCCAATCCAAGAATAATTATATACTTGGAGCATACTAATGATTTTCAAAATAAAAATCGAAAGGGTGAAAATCATGCCATACAATAAGAAATAGGTTTGTCTTTTATCTGGCGCAATTTTCATTTGATAAAAATAATAATAGATGGCAGAAAGAATAATCGCAATCAATACCATTAGACCAATGTATGGTTTAAGGGATTTTTCATTATTAATTAAACCCACGAGCTTTAATTGCCGATAGATATCCTGGTTTATTAGTTCTCCTTCTTCCACAATAATTTGGCCCTGAAGGATTTTTACAGGTTCTACACTTTCTGCTGCTTGCTGTCTTAGCTCCTCTGTCGCAACGGGATCATAAAATTCGTTTTGAATGACCGCATATCTTCCCAATTCGATTGCAGCAACCCGTAAATTATCATTTAAGGTTGAAAATTTTAATTCCTCTTCCACTCTTTTCTTTGCATTTTCTACATCATCAGCAGAAATTCTTTTGGTCATCACATTATTAATTGCTGTAACGGTTATATCCTTTGCAATCGACAACTCATCATGCCCCGCTTGTACTAAAGCAGAAAAAACCTGATCAGAAAGATCTTTAGTCACATTAGGTGTTAATTTCCCTTTTAATCGTGTTACTTTTTCTTCAACACTAGGTTCAGAAACGGTTGGCTGCTCGTCAGTAGCTGCCGCTTCTTGTTTCTTCATTTCATCTTTTACTTCATCATCTACTTCAATTGCGAATTGGAAGATAGAAGTAATTAAATCCACTCGGTTTTGCGTATACTCCTTTTTTAAGGCATATACATCCTGAACTTGATCAAGAGCATCTTTTCGTTTGTTTTCTGTAGATTTCTTATCTTCAACGGTTCCTGGGGAACGAATAGTTTTTTCAGCAACAGAAAACAGGCTTAAATCCACTTTTTCAGGTTTTACATTACTAAACAAGGCGGCATATAAAACTGCCCCTAAAAACAGAAAAAATAGAACTCGAAAAAAGGTTATATCGAGCAGCTTCCGGATCCGTATAAAATATTGCTGCAGTTTATCCACCCAAATCCCTCCAACCACGGCCAATGAAAATTCTGATCCAATGAGTTTTCAACTGAATTTAGTTGAAAGTACACGTTATGTAAAATGATAACAGTTTTTCTGTCAAGTTTCACCTTTTTATAAAAATCAAAAAGGGATAAACCATTATCAGGTACATCCCTTTAACGAAGTGGATTAGTTTTGTTTTGCCTTTTTTTCATAGGCATCGATGATTTTTGCAACCAGTGGATGACGGACTACATCACTTTGCTCTAAAAAGATAAAGGAAAGTCCCTTTACATTTTGGAGGATCTCATCAGCCATAATTAAGCCGGATTTTGCTCCTTTGGGCAAATCAATTTGTGTTTGATCACCTGTTATAACCATTTTTGATCCAAATCCCAGTCTGGTTAAAAACATTTTCATTTGAGCGTGGGTGGTATTTTGGGCCTCATCTAAAATAACAAAAGCATCATCCAGTGTACGCCCTCTCATATAGGCTAAAGGAGCAATTTCGATGGTTCCCCGCTCAATTAACCTTTGTGTATGTTCTGCGCCTAATACGTCATGTAAGGCATCATACAGAGGCCTTAAGTAAGGGTCGACCTTTTCTTTTAAATCTCCAGGAAGGAATCCCAGGCTTTCCCCTGCTTCAACAGCTGGCCTTGTTAAGATAATTTTATTTACTTGTCCATTCTTAAGGGCATTCACTGCCATCACGACGGCAAGGTATGTTTTCCCTGTTCCTGCTGGTCCAATCCCAAACACCAAGTCATTTTTCTTAATGGCAGTAACGTACTGTCTCTGTCCCAGTGTTTTAATTCTTATCGTTTTCCCTTTTACATTTTTGGCAATTTCTTCATCATATAAATTTACAAAATAATCGAGCGTTCCCTTATTTGCCATTTCAATGGCATAGATAACATCCCGCTGGCTAATGTTAATCCCCTTTCGGATGACAAACATTAAGCGATCTAGAATTTGTCCGGCTAAGGAAACCTTGTCCTCGTCGCCTGACAAACTTACCGATTCACCTCTTGTGATGATCGAAACGCCAAGCTCCTGCTCAATGATTTTTAAATTTTGATCAGAATTTCCTAGCAGCGTAATCGCCTCTGCCGGATTTTCAAGCTGCACATTGATCGTTGTTAATTTTTCTGTCATTCATGAGTCTCCTTGGAAATCGGTGCCCCGACTGCTATGTTTTCTATTATCTTAAAATGGATATCTAGTATAACCTTACCATTTTTAATCGCTTTGTGTAAAATTTTTTCATCTTTGATGATAGCATCTTCATCTAATTGGCTTTTTATTTCCTTTTTAGCCAGCTCCAGTGCATTTTGTTCAGCTTCTTCATTCGTGTAGGTCCGTGTGAATTCTTCTCGTTCCCGAATTGTTTTATGAATATAGGAAATTGGAAGCTCCCATTTTAAGAAATGAATTTTATGCACATTCTTTTCCGTTTCGAAATTATTAAAGCCATGTTCTCCAAAGCCCCAAATAGGGACTTCTAACTTCCCAAATGAAAGATAATACTTTTGTTTTTCTTTCCCATTAAAGACGTTAAAATTCGTTTTAAAAGGGAGTTCTACATGGCTTTTATACCAGGTTTCTCCCCAAACCTCACCTTGGGCAGAAACTAATTCCGGTTTTAGACCATCTTCACCGATTATTCCGGATACTAATAGTTGTCCAGCCTCCACATGATCATTTTTATCCACAACCTTTTGGCCATATTCAATATCCATTTTCACAATGATAGCCTTCTTTTTCGCAATTAGATTCTGAGGTAATAATTGTTTCTGCTTTTTCGGCTCGTTTTTTTCCACCACTTGCAGACGGTAGGTTGTCCCGTTTAATTCCACACCAACCCATGTAAGGTCGCCCACATTATTCGTTAACCGTCTTTGTATTCCTTCAACGTTGTCGACAAAGAACTGCAGCCTGCCTATTTTTACCCCCATCTTGTCCAATTCTTTTCGAATCTGATACTCAGTGGCCGGTTTTGCTCCTTTTATCTCAATTCCCCATATGACATTGGATAAAAGCAAAAGGATAAATAGAAAAATTCCTGCCCCAATTAAAAATCCGCTGTTTTTTAATAATCTTTTAAAAAGAAAAGGGACGCCGCTTCTTTGCAAAAAGGAAATGTTACACTCACTATGTCTCGCATAGTGCCTGATGTTTTTAGCATCCACGAGTCTCATTTTAAAGGTAATGGTCTCTGTACCATGCCTCTTAATATTCCAAATTTGCAAACCGTTTCTGGCTAGAATATTTAAAAAACGTTCAACCCCCTTTCCCGAGACCTTTACCGTTACTCTGCCAAATATAAATTCTATCCACTGGTTCTTCATTTTGCTCCTCCTGGATTATCAGTTATATATATGACCTGATCGATTTTCCCTTCCAGTAACACCTCTTCAGGTAAAAACGTTTTAATTACGAAGGATTTCCCTTTTATCAATAATTGCCCTTGCTTTAAAAGCAGGCGGAGTTCTTTGTCTGTGTATGCAAGCAAGCCGCGATGATTCTCTATATAAATATGAATCTGCCCAATCATTGTGATACGGGGTAAATCCATCATGACATCTTGAGGAAGATCCATTTTTTTAGCCATCCAATTTCGGACTTTCTGGCCCCATTTTTTCGCCATAAAAAAAGAACCCCCTTTCATCTCATATGTATGAAATGAAATAGGGTTCTAGCACAATTTTCTCCAATAAGATGGATTGTTTTATTCGGATTCAGCCTGCCTTTTCCTTGGGAAATATGGTTTCCTCGACCGCGGTTCTCCAAGGATTTCAGACCAGATTATGCCGTTTATGATTGAGTTTGGATTAGCGGACTCGAACTCTGGTTCACCATCATTATCTAAAGCAGCAAATAAAGGGTCTTTAGGTTTTTCTTTCTTAAGTTCTCCTAGATTAGCTGGATTCGTAAATCCTTTTTGGATGACATCCGAATCCTGTTTAATTTGTATATATTTTTTTTCAAGATCCTGCTGCTTTGGCTGATGAGAATTCTTTTTCTCTTGAACAGGATGTATTCTTCGTTCCGTTTCATTCTGGAATAGGTTTCGAAGCTCATCTAAAGTATTCATAGAAAATGATTTGTTTTTTATTGGCCGTTTTTTCCCTTTTTTCTTGCCAAATATCGAGGAGAGAATCCCAATTATTATTAAAAAAACTAAAGTTTCCATACTACCGCCTCCTTTATTTTTTTAGCGGTCGTCTTTTTTCTCACCTGTAATTTTACCAATAGAGCCCCTCATATCGGTATCAGCCGAAATATTTTTAATGTTCATATAATCCATGACACCAATATTCCCAGATTTAAGCGCTTCTGCCATTGCAAGAGGGACCTCTGCTTCGGCTTCCACTACTTTCGCTCTCATTTCCTGTACTTTTGCCTTCATTTCCTGCTCTTGAGCCACAGCCATTGCCCTGCGCTCCTCTGCTTTTGCCTGAGCAATTTTCTTATCGGCCTCGGCCTGTTCTGTTTGTAATTCTGCTCCAATATTCTTGCCGATATCTACATCCGCGATATCAATTGAAAGGATTTCAAAGGCCGTACCGGCATCAAGCCCTTTGGAAAGTACCGTTTGAGAAATTAAATCCGGATTTTCTAAAACCTTGCTATGGCTGTCAGATGAACCTATTGTCGATACTACCCCTTCACCTACACGAGCCACAACTGTTTCTTCACCAGCACCGCCAACGAGTCGGTCAATATTAGCTCGAACGGTAATCCTTGCTTTTGCTTTTACTTCAATCCCATTCATCGCTACTCCGGCAATAAATGGCGTTTCGATTACCTTTGGATTAACACTCATTTGCACAGCTTCTAAAACATCACGTCCAGCCAGGTCAATCGCGGCACAGCGTTCGAAGGATAATTCAATATTTGCACGGTGTGCTGCAATAAGAGCATTCACTACTCTGTCAACATTCCCGCCAGCCAGATAATGGCTTTCAAGCTGATTAGTCGTTACATTTAAACCTGCTTTATGGGCTTTGATAAGCGGATTGACCACCTTGCTTGGGGTAACTCTCCTTAAACGCATCCCGACCAATGTAAAAATACTAATCCGGACACCTGCTGCAAGTGCTGACACCCAAAGCATTACCGGTACAAAAGATAATAAAATTCCTAAAAAAATTAACACAACCACAACAAGAGCAATAACAAAGATTGTTCCATTTGTAACCATTTTTCCAACCCCCTATTTATTCGATTTCCCTTACGACAATCCGCGCACCTTCGACCTTAATCACTTTTACGCTGGCATTTTGCTCAATAAACCCGCCTTCACTCACGACATCAATTCGTTCATTTTGAATGATGGCGGTTCCTGCAGGTCGTAATATCGTTAACGCAATGCCCTCCTTACCAATTAGATCGGTACGATTGATATTCGAAACATACCCATCCTCTTTTCTAGCTGAATCTGACAAAACCATCCTATTAAAAAGGACGAGTTTTTTGCCAAAAACCTTTATCATCAAAAAGAAAATAAGAATAGAAATAAAAATGGCGATTAGGATGGATACTCCCATCTGTAAGGCGTTTTCCCCTGCTAAAAAAAGACTTAAAATTAAAGCTGCGACACCCAAAGTCCCTGAAATGGCTCCTGGCAGGAAAAACTCCAAAAAGATAAGAAGTATTCCTCCGGCAAATAAGATCAATGTACCGAATCCGGCATATCCCGCTTGGAAATGCCCATAAAAGAATATTAGCAGCGCCAATACTCCTATTAAGCCAGCCAAACCAAACTTCGCTGAAAAAAGCTCCACAACAATTCCAACGCCCGCAATTGTTAAAAGAACAGTGATCACAATCGGGTTAGTAAGAAACTCAATCATATTTGAGCCCCCCTTTCTTTCTATTTGGCCGTTATTAATCAATACGTATGTATGATCGGAAAGTTTCACTTTTCAGTAAAATATACTTTGTAAACAGATCTGTTGATTTGAGCTCCAATCAATAGTGTTAAATAGTCAACTCTTTCTTTTAACACGGCAAAATAAAAAGACCACAAGCTCTTTAGCCTGTGGACTTAATGTCAGAATACTTATGAAAGGTGTTGTTGTACAAATTTATTAACAAGTGATCCATCTGCTTTACCCTTAACTTTAGGCATAATCGCAGACATCACTTTTCCCATATCCGCTTTTGATTTTGCGCCGACTTCAGAAATAGTTTGTGCTACTATGTCTGACAACTCCTCTTCAGAAAGCTGCTTCGGTAAATAGAGCTCGACAACTGCAAGTTCTGCACGCAATTTTTCAACTAGGTCTTCACGACCAGCCTTATCAAATTCATGGAGGGAGTCTTTGCGTTGTTTTACTTCGCGAGAAAGGACCGTTAACTCCACATCTTCGGATAGTTCTTTTACTCCAAGCTTAATGGCTTCATTTTGCAATGAAGATTTAACCATCCGAATAACAGAGAGTTTGTCTTTTTCCTTGCTTTTCATCGCTTGTTTCATGTCATTATTTAAACGCTCGAGAAGACTCATGATTACACCCTCTCTTAAAACTTACGTTTTCTTGCTGCTTCAGACTTTTTCTTACGTTTTACACTTGGCTTTTCGTAGAATTCGCGCTTTCTTGCCTCTTGCAAAGTACCAGTTTTTGATACTGTACGTTTGAAGCGACGAAGAGCATCTTCAAGCGATTCGTTTTTACGAACGACGGTTTTAGACATTCTCTTTCCCTCCCTCCGAAACACAACACACTTACATTCAATCCATGTACCTTGCAATTATAATATAACCTTGATACAAGGTCAACTGAAATTCGCAGTGTAAAAAAATGCTTTTTATTTTTTATTCATATTTAAAACAAAATTATCATAGCCCGTCTTAATTTTTCCAGCAAGGTGGCATGTCCCTTCATCTGCAGCCATACAATGAAGGGAGGGGGGCCTAAGACATGCTATACATATTATTATTTGTCCTTTGTATTTTATTATTTATTTTTGGAATGACCATTATAAGGTTTGGCTTATTTAATTTGTCAGCAAATAAATTGAAAACCTGGCTGATTAAACTAACAAGTTCACCGTTAAAGGGAATGTTGACGGGAACATTTGTAACTGCTCTGCTTCAAAGCAGCTCAGCTGTAATGGTGATCACCATCGGATTAATTTCAGCAAGGATTATGACATTTCCACAGTCGATCGGTATCATTCTCGGTACTAATATTGGGACTACCTTTAAAACAGAGTTAATTACCTTTAAATTGGATGCTATTCTTATTCCTTTAGCTGTTTGTGGGGCAGTCCTGATTTTATTTAAAAACAAGAAGGCGCGGAGTATTGGAATGCTGACGTTTGGAATCGCCTCGGTCTTTACAGCAATGAAGGGGTTCGAATTACTGGCCCAGCCTTTAACCTCGATGGACTTTATTAATAAATTTATTTTGTCCTTAAACGACAATATTTTCCTAAGCTTATTAACCGGGACAATTATTACGGCAATTATTCAGTCTAGTACAGCGATGACCGGAATCGCCATGGGTTTTTTAACAGTAGGATCGCTCAAGCTGAATGCGGGAATTGCCATTGTGCTTGGAGCAAATATCGGGACTTGTATTACGGCCATTATCGCCTCTATCGGGGGAGGAAAGGAGTCCAGGTTGGCAGCTTTCGCTCATGTTTGGCTAAATGTATTTGGAGTTTTGTTATTTATTCCATTAATTCCGACTTTAACGGATCATGCCCAATTACTTGCTAATCGAAAAGAAGTCCAATTAGCACATATCAGTGTGATTTTTAATGTAGTATCCTCCTTGCTCATCCTTCCTTTTGCAACTAAATTTGGTGAAATGATATTATTTTTACATGATAGGAAACCAAATAAATAAGACGGCCAAGCTCGGCCGTCTTTCTTTAATAATCAGCAGTTACTTTAAGTCCATTGATAATCGCTACACTTGAACTGGCCCCAATTCTTGTGGCACCAGCCTCGATCATCATCTGGGCATCCTCTGTACTGCGAACACCGCCAGAAGCCTTCACACCAATATCCGGACCAACTGTCTTCCTCATTAAGGCAATATCCTCAAAGGTTGCTCCTCCGGTCGAAAATCCAGTGGAAGTTTTCACATAATCAGCACCAGCTTTTACTGATAATTCGCACGCGCGAATTTTTTCATCTTTTGATAGAAGACTTGTTTCAATAATTACCTTCGTTAGCGCTTTGCCTTTCGCTGCATCTACGACAGCAAGGATATCACTTTCTACTAGTTCATCATTGTGATCCTTTAAAGCACCAATATTAATAACCATATCCACTTCATCCGCGCCATGATCAATCGCGTTTTTTGTTTCAAACGCTTTTGTTTCCGGGGTGGAAGCCCCAAGGGGAAAGCCGATAACAGTACATACCTTCACTGCGCTTCCTTGTAATAGTTCCTTTGCTGTGCTGACCCATGTTGGGTTTACACAAACAGAAAAGAAACTATTCTCCCTAGCCTCCTGGCAAAGCGTTTCGATTTGCTCTCTGGTGGCCTCAGGCTTTAATAATGTATGGTCAATCATTGCAGCAACATTAATAGCCATTTTACAAGCTCCCTCCAAATTAGATTAGAAAGAAATTTGCTGCTGAAAATAGTATGCCCTGAACCCAAAGAAAAAAGGACCTTTATTGGTCCTTAGATTGCAGCTTCTTCATTTGTAAATATTTCTTCTTTTACTAATTTAGTGTCTTCAACAACAAGGACAAACTGTCCTTCATTGTAAGGATAGCCTGCTTTAGTAATTTTTACTTTAACGATTTTTCCGACCATATCTTCTGTTGCAGGGAAAACGATCTTCAGATAATTATCTGTATAGCCTACAAATAATCCTGATTTGCCTTCTTCGGTAATTGCCTCTTCCGGAATTACCTCTAATACTTCGCCTTCAAATTTGGACGCGTATTCTTTAGCCAGCTGGTCAGAAAGGGAAATTAACCGGTGTACTCGGTCATTTTTTACCTCTTCATCCACTTGATCTTCCATCCGGGCAGCGGGAGTACCCGTGCGTTTTGAATATGGAAATACGTGAAGTTCAGAGAATTTGTGTTCATTTATAAAGTTATAAGTCTCCATAAACTCTTCCTCAGTTTCACCAGGGAAGCCGACAATAACATCAGATGTAACTGCAAGGCCGGGGAGTACTTCTTTTAAGCGGTCTAATCTTTCGCCAAAGAATTCCATTGTATACTTACGGCGCATTCTTTTTAAAACCGTATTTGAACCTGATTGTAACGGAATATGCAAATGACGGACAATAATATTGGAATGTTTGATTACCTCAATCACTTCATCAGTAATCTGGCTTGCCTCAATTGATGAAATACGCAGACGCTCTAAACCTCTTACTTCTGCTTCTAAATCATGGAGTAAAGCCGCGAGATTATAATCCTTCATGTCTTCACCGTAGCCGCCAGTATGGATTCCTGTTAAAACGATTTCTTTGTATCCGGCATCCACTAGCTGCTGTGCTTGACGAATGACTTCTTTTGGATCGCGGGATCTCATTAAGCCGCGTGCCCAAGGAATAATACAGAAAGTACAGAAATTATTGCAGCCTTCTTGAATCTTTAATGATGCACGTGTTCTGTCTGTAAACGACGGAACATCAAGCTCCTCATAAACACGATTTTTCATAATATTACCGACACCATTAATCGGCTGGCGTTCAACCTTGTATTGCTCAATATAATCAAGCATTTTTGCACGATCTTGTGTACCTACAACGATATCAACACCAGGGATTGCCATAATTTCCGCGGGAGACGTTTGTGCATAACAGCCCGTTACGCAAATAACGGCATCAGGATTTTTCCGGACAGCTCGTCTAATTACCTGACGGCTTTTTTTATCTCCTGTGTTGGTTACTGTACATGTATTGATAATATAAACATCCGAGATGGATTCAAACTCAACTCGATCATAACCTTCTTGCTTAAATAACTGCCAGATTGCTTCAGTTTCATAATGATTTACTTTACATCCAAGTGTATGAAATGCGACTGTTGGCATTTTCTGTTCACCTCATTAATTCAAAATGATAGGAAATCGCCGCAAGCGCATATAACGGCGCAGTTTCCGTTCTCAATATTCGCGGCCCTAATCCACACAAGTTAAAACCGTGGTCTTTAAAAGCTTTTACCTCTTCTTCCGATAATCCTCCTTCAGGACCAAATACAATCAGGAGGGATTCCCCGCTTTGCATTTTCTGAAGTGTTGCAGAGAAAGTAGACGTTTCTCCACTTCTGCTTTCATCTTCAAAGGCTGCTAATTTATATTTAAATTCCTTACTTTTTTGAAGTAAAGCTTTGAAATTCACCGGATTCAAGACTTCGGGTATAAGATTGCGATGCGATTGTTCTGCAGCTTCTTTAGCAATCTTTTGCCATCGCTCTATTTTCTTAGCTGCTTTTTTCTCATCCCATTTCACAATTGACCGAGCGGCAGAGTATGGGAGGAACTGATGTGCGCCTAATTCTGTTCCTTTTTGAATAATCCACTCAAGCTTGTCCCCTTTAGGAAGCCCACTGGCAATTGTAATTGAAATCGGAAGTTCTGAAATCTCCATTTTCCATTGTACAACGTCTGCAACGACTCTTTCATCGGTAATTTCTGCAATTTTGCAGACAGCGGAATTTCCATCCGGGTCGACACAAATGATTTTCTCACCAATATCCATGCGCATGACCTTAATGATATGATGGCGGTCATCAGCATCAATAAAAAAACGGTCTTCATTTGCTCGGTTTTTAACAAAGTAGCGTTGCACACGATGCACCCTCTCTAAAACATTTTACGCCTTATTTTACTAAATGTAAGTTCATTTTGAAAGCAGAAAAAGGGGTTAATCCCCCTTTTCCTAAATAGTTATTTCCTTTTTGCAATAATGGCAACCCAATCTTCCATCAGAATGGTTTCTGTTATATCAAAGCCTGCACTTATAATTGCTTCTTTAACTAGCTCTTTTTTCTGCTGAATGATTCCCGATGCAATGAATGACCCGCCGGGCTTAACGACCCTCGCAACATCATCTGTAAAGCGCAAAATCACTTCAGCTAAAATATTCGCAACAATGACATCTGCTGAATTTTCCTCAACACCATCAAGCAGATTGTTTTGGGAAATGTTAACCGTAGCACTGACTTTATTTAATTTAATATTTAATTTCGCCTGTGTCACAGCCACTTCATCAAGATCATACGCCCGAACATCCTCAGCACCAAGCTGAGCTGCAGCAATGCTTAAAACACCTGAGCCTGTTCCCACATCTATTACCCGGTCTCCTGGAAGGACTGTCCGTTCGAGCGCTTGAATACACATAACCGTTGTCGGGTGTGTTCCAGTCCCAAATGCCATGCCTGGATCCAATTCAATGATTAATTCGTCACTGCTGACAGGCTCGTAAATCTCCCATGTAGGGACAATTGTAAATTTCTCGGAAATCTTAACTGGATTATAATATTTTTTCCAGGCAGTTGCCCATTCTTCTTCATTTACTTCACTGATTGTGACTTTGTTTAAACCTAAATCGATATCATAAATAATTAAATTATTTATCGATTCTTTAATGGCCTCGACCGTTTCACCCAAAAAGCTGTTAACTGGAAGGTATGCTTTTACTATTACGCCTTCTTCCGGATAATCATCAGGATTGAGTTGGTAGATTTCCCCGAATTGATCTACCCTTTCCTTTGTCAATTCGAATGGATCTTCAATCACTACACCGCTCGCCCCAGCTTCATGCAAAATATGTGAAATAGGTTCGATCGCTTCATTTGTTGTGTGGATACTAATTTCTGACCACTTCATTCTACCAACTCCAATCCTTACTCGCCTTTAAAGGCACGTTTTACTTTTGAGAAAAAGCTTTCTTCATGTTCACCTATTGGTGCCGAACCACTGGCTTCAGCATAGTCACGCAAGATCTGTTTTTGCTTGTCGTTGAGCTTGGTTGGGGTAATGATACGCACCTGTATATGTTGGTCCCCAACACCGTATCCACGTACATTCGGAACCCCTTTTCCTTTCAGGCGGAACCTCGTTCCCGTTTGTGTTCCGGCAGGTACCTTCAGCTTCACTTTACCATGCAGGGTTGGAACTTCAATTTCATCACCTAGAGTTGCTTGCACAAATGTGATAGGCATCTCGCAGTAAATATCATCGCCATCTCTTTCAAAAAACTCATGCTGTCGGACATGGAATACCACGTAAAGATCTCCGGCTGGTCCTCCATTGATGCCAGCTTCCCCTTGCCCAGACATTCTTAATTGCTGGCCATCGTCGATTCCCGCTGGAATTTTCACATGGATTTTCTTGCGTTTCTTCACTTTTCCTGTTCCGCCGCAGGTTGAACATTTATGTTTAATTTCTTTACCAGATCCATTACAGTAATGACATGTGCGACGATTCACAATTCTGCCAAATGGAGTATTCTGCTCAACATTTAATTGTCCTGAACCCTGGCAATGCTTACAGGTTTCGGATGTAGTTCCAGGTTTAGCTCCGGAACCGCTGCAGGTACTGCATGTTTCTTCGCGAGGAATTTCAATATCGGTCTCTTTTCCAAACGCTGCTTCTTCGAAGGAAATCGTCATTGTATACTGCAGGTCTGCTCCTTGTCTTGGCGCATTCGGATCACGTCTTCTAGAGCCCCCGCCGCTACCGCCAAAAAAGGTGTTAAAAATGTCTTCAAATCCGCCAAAGCCACCGCCGAAATCGCTGCCGCCGCCAAAGCCACCAAAGCCTTGATTTGGATCAGTATGGCCAAATTGGTCATAATGAGCCTTTTTCTGATCGTCGCTTAAGACTTCATATGCTTCGGCAATTTCTTTAAATTTATCAGCTGCATCTGGCTCTTTATTAATATCTGGGTGATACTTTTTTGATAGTTTACGATATGCCTTTTTTATTTCATCCTTTGAAGCGCCCTTAGCTACGCCTAGCACCTCATAGTAATCCCGTTTACTCATGATTACCACTCCCGAATCTTTCACATAAAGATTATTCTAACACCGTTATTAGTCCTATTGCAATAAAAAAGCCAAAGCAGCTGAACTGACTTTGGCTTTTAGCTATATTTTCACAGCCTATTACTTATCATCCTTAACTTCTTCAAATTCCGCATCTACGACATTGTCGTTCTTGTCTGCAGTGCTTCCACTCTCTTGACCGCCTTGCGCTGCTTGCTGCGCTTGTGCTGCCTGCTCATAAAGCTTAACTGTCAAAGCTTGAACGATTTCTTGAAGAGCATCCTTCTTAGTACGGATTTCATTAAGATCATTTTTCTCAATTGCTTGTTTTAAAGCATCCTTTGCTTCGTTAGCTTTCGCTACTTCAGCAGCATCTACCTTGCCTTCAAGATCTTTTAACGTCTTTTCAGTTGTGAATACAAGTTGGTCTGCTTCATTACGAAGCTCTACTTCTTCTTTACGTTGTTTGTCTGCATCTGCGTTTTCTTCTGCTTCTCTGACCATCTTTTGAATTTCTTCATCAGATAGACCAGTTGATGATTTTATCGTAATTTGTTGTTCTTTATTTGTGCCTAGGTCTTTAGCACGAACGTTTACAATACCGTTTTTATCAATATCAAAAGTAACTTCGATTTGCGGAATTCCACGTGGTGCTGGTGGAATATCTGACAATTGGAAGCGTCCTAATGTTTTGTTATTTGCAGCCATTGGACGTTCCCCTTGAAGAACATGGATATCAACAGCTGTTTGATTGTCTGCAGCGGTAGAGAATACTTGCGACTTTGATGTAGGAATGGTTGTATTACGATCAATAAGCTTTGTAAATACGGCACCCATGGTTTCAATACCAAGTGATAATGGAGTTACGTCAAGTAAAACTACATCCTTCACATCACCAGTGATAACACCGCCTTGAATGGCAGCACCCATCGCAACTACTTCGTCAGGGTTTACACCGCGGTGAGGTTCTTGACCAGTAGCTTTTTTAATTGCCTCTTGAACGGCAGGAATACGTGTTGAACCACCAACAAGGATTACTTTATCAATCTGTGAAGGAGTTAAACCTGAATCACTTAAAGCTTGACGTGTAGGGCCCATAGTGCGTTCCACAAGATGTGCTGATAGTTCTTCAAATTTAGCGCGGGACATGCTGACTTCAAGGTGAAGCGGGCCAGCAGGTCCAGCCGTGATGAACGGTAACGAAATTTGCGTTGAAGTTACACCTGAAAGGTCTTTTTTCGCTTTTTCAGCTGCATCCTTTAAGCGTTGCAACGCCATTTTATCTTGGGAAAGGTCAATACCATTTTCTTTCTTGAATTGCTCTACTAGGTAATCAATAATAACCTGGTCAAAATCATCTCCGCCAAGACGATTATCCCCAGCAGTAGCTTTTACTTCAAAAACTCCGTCACCAAGTTCAAGGATGGAAACGTCAAATGTTCCGCCGCCAAGGTCATAAACTAAAATAGTTTGGTCTTGGTCCGTTTTATCTAACCCGTATGCAAGTGCAGCAGCAGTTGGCTCATTGATAATCCGTTCAACTTCAAGGCCGGCAATTCTGCCTGCATCCTTTGTTGCTTGACGCTCAGCATCATTAAAATATGCAGGCACAGTAATAACTGCTTTTGTAACTGGTTCGCCAAGATAATCTTCTGCATAAGACTTTAAATACTGAAGGATTCCGGCAGAAAGTTCTTGGGGAGTATAGTTTTTCCCTTCAACCTCCACTTTGTAATCAGTACCCATATGGCGCTTAATCGAGATGATCGTATTTGGATTTGTAATGGCTTGGCGTTTTGCCACTTCCCCTACCTGACGTTCGCCATTTTTAAAGGCAACAACAGAAGGAGTTGTGCGATTTCCTTCTGGATTTGGGATAACTTTTGGTTCTCCGCCTTCAAGTACAGAAACACATGAGTTTGTTGTACCAAGGTCAATACCGATAATTTTACTCATTACCTCTTCCTCCTAGATAAAATATGTAAATTTTTTATTGATTGACTTTAACCATTGATGGTCGGATAACCCTATCTTTTAAGAGATAACCCTTTTGAAACTCCTCAATGACAATATTGGAACCATAATTCCCATCTTCTCCCTGCATGACTGCCTGGTGCTGATGTGGATCAAATTCCTTTCCTACCGCTTCAATTGGTTCAACACCTTCTTTTTTCAAAGCATCTAACAAATTGCGGTAAACCATTTCCATGCCTTGCAGAAGGGATTTTGTTTGCTCATTGTCCACTTCCACCTTCATTGCACGTTCAAAGTTATCTAATGCAGGAAGCAAATCTTTGATTAAGTTTTCAGCTCTATATTTTTCACTCGCTTCTTGGTCCAGTCTAGCGCGGCGGCGGTGGTTATCAAAATCTGCTTGGAGACGAAGATAACGATTATCAGCTGCGTCTACCTTTTCCTGAAGCATTTGAATTTCTTTTAGTTGTTCTTCAAGAGGATTCACTTCTACTTGTTCAGTATTCTCTTCTTCAGCAAAAACTGGCTCAGCCACTTCTTCTTCAGTAAGTTCAACTTTTTCATTTAGTGTATCTACTTCTTCATTAATGGTATTGTTTTTTTCATTTGTCAACTTACTCACCTCCCTTAAAGCATGACTCGCAAGCTATAATAAAATACATTTCCATAGTAAAGGGGGTGAAATAACAGGCATTTCACCCTTACTCAATATTACCAGCGCTAATTATTTTGATACAGTTTTGTTAAGACTGATGTTAAATCCTTACTTAATAATTCCAGCAGGCTGATGACTCGGGAATATTCCATCCTGGTGGGACCAAGGATAGCAATCGTTCCTAAACTTTCAGCCCCTACTGAATAGGAAGCTGTTATTAAACTACAATTATCCATGGCGCTAATATTGTTTTCCTTGCCAATTTTCACATTAATTCCAGTAGAATTCTTTTTTATTAAATGGTAAAGCCATTCTTCCTGGTCAATCATGGTTAATAGACTACGGATTTTTGTAATATCATGAAACTCCGGCTGACTAAGCATATTGGTTTTTCCACCAAAGAAAAGCTTTTCGTTAGCGGGCATTTTAAAAGTTTCCGCAATGGTGTGGAGCATTAAATCATAATTATGGATATGCTGCCTTAGGAGAACAGCTACCTCTTTATAAATCTTATCGTTCAGATCTTCGAGAGAAACTCCCGCTAAACGATCATTTAATATATTCACCGTTTTTTCCAAATCACTTATATCTATAGAAGGTGGTAATGAAAAGGAGCGGTTCTCAACATGCCCTGTATCCGTAACAAAAATAGCGACCGCTGTTTCTTTGTTTAACGGAATGATTTGTATCCTTTTTAACTTATTAATACTGACAGCCGGTCCTAGAACGATTGATGTATAATTAGTTAAATCCGATAAAATTTTAGCAGATCTTTGAATGATTTTTTCAAACTCAAAAATTTTCTCAGCAAAAATCGATTGAATTATTGAAATATCCTGCTGATTTAAAACCTGAGGCGATAGCAAATGATCTACATAATACCGATACCCTTTTTCAGAAGGCACACGACCTGATGAGGTATGCGTCTTTTCAATAAACCCCATCTCTTCAAGGTCAGACATTTCATTGCGAATCGTCGCTGAACTAAAGGAGATTTCCTCTTTTTTCGACAGACTTCTTGAGCCGACAGGTTGTGCAGATCGAATAAAGTCATCAACAATAACCTGAAGAATTAACAATTGACGATCTGTTAACAACATTCATCACCTCTGTTAGCACTCCTTGTTACCGAGTGCTAATTATATTAATAAATTATCAAAAAAGGGGGGATGGTGTCAATCATTACACATCACATACTCCTAAAAAGGTTTGAAAAACTTCATTTCCCAATAGACGTCCCTTTTTAGTTAATAATATATGGTCGTCAGAGACTTCTATCCAATGTTTCGCGGCAAGCTCATCAAGCTGATGTTTAAATATTTTTAAAGGATTCCGTTCAAATTTTCCAGTGAAATGAGCGATCGAAACTCCACTTGTTTTACGCAGCCCTAGGAACATTTCCTCTTCCATTTGTTCTGAAATGCTTACTTGATTTTCCTCCAAAACAGGCATTTCACCTTTAGTGATGAGATCCATGTATCTTTTCAAGGGACCCACGTTTGAACGTCTTACTCCATTTAGATAACTATGTGATCCAGCTCCAAAACCATAATACTGTTCATTATTCCAATAGGTAAGATTGTGCCTGCTTTCATAGCCAGGCTTTGAAAAATTACTAATTTCATACTGGACAAACCCGTGTTTATCCATTTCTTCCATTAATAATTCATACATTGCTGCTTCAGCATCTTCACCGGGGGTTGGCAGCTTCCCTTTTTTCAATAAATTATAAAAAACCGTTTTTGGTTCAATAATTAGCGAATAGGCGGAATAATGGGTAATATCGAGAGTAAAGGCCTCAGTTAAAGATTCCTTAAAGTCTTCAATTGTTTGAGTTGGCAGGCTGAAAATAAGATCAATGCTGATATTCTCGAAGCCTATGGATTTTGCATTTTCAACGGATTGATATACGTCTTTGGCACGATGAACACGGCCGATTTTTTTTAGCAATTCTTCATTAAAAGTTTGGACACCGAGACTAATTCGGTTCACACCTGCATCCTTTAATATTTGCAGTTTTTCCTTTGATAAATCTCCCGGATTCGCTTCAAAAGTAAACTCCAAATCTGTGCTTTTGGGTAATCGTTCATTGATGCTTTCACAAAATCGCTGCAGCTGCTGCTCATTTAAGGATGTGGGAGTGCCGCCGCCAACAAAAATGGTTTGAAGTTCATGTGTTGGATATTTTTGAAGTGTTAACTCCATTTCGCGATCCAGTGCCCGTAAATATTCATCAACCGGCTGTCCTTTCAAAAACACTTTATTAAAATCACAATAATGGCAGATATGCTCACAGAAAGGGATATGAAGATAAGCTGCTTTAATCATGTTTTTTCACTTCCTAATAAAAAGAGGCAGGTACCACCAAATTCGGCTAGTCCTTACCTCTCTTTCAAGTTTATTTTTTTGTATTATTATCGTCCATTTTTAAAACGGCCATGAAGGCTTCCTGCGGTACTTCTACAGAGCCAACTTGTTTCATCCGCTTTTTACCTTCTTTTTGCTTTTCTAACAGCTTCCGTTTACGAGAGATATCTCCCCCATAACATTTAGCCAATACGTTTTTCCGCATCGCTTTAATCGTTGAACGAGCTACAATTTTTTGACCAATTGCAGCCTGAATAGGAACCTCAAATTGCTGCCTTGGAATTAATTCCTTTAGTTTTTCAACAATTACTTTTCCTCTTTCATAAGCAAAATCCTTATGCACAATGAAGCTTAAGGCATCTACTTTTTCACCGTTCAACAATATATCCATTTTAACCAGACTAGATGGTTTATAACCAATTAATTCATAGTCAAAAGACGCGTATCCCCTCGTGCTAGATTTCAATTGATCAAAGAAATCATAAACTATTTCTGCCAAAGGAATTTCATAAATAATGCTTACGCGATTTTCACCTTGGTATTGCATATCAATAAAGATTCCGCGTTTTAATTGGCAAAGCTCCATAATCGCCCCTACATATTCATTTGGAGCCATCATGGTTGCTTTTACATAAGGCTCTTCTACACGATCAATTTTCTGAGGATCCGGCAAATTAGACGGGTTATCTACCTTTAATTCAGTGCCATCCGTCATGTGTACGTGATAAATAACACTTGGTGCCGTGGTAATTAAGTCTATTTTGAATTCGCGCTCAATCCGCTCTTGAATGATTTCCATATGAAGAAGACCTAAGAAACCACAGCGGAAACCAAAACCAAGAGCTTGGGATGTTTCCGGTTCAAATTGAAGGGCGGAATCATTTAACTGAAGCTTTTCAAGGGCTTCACGAAGGTCATTAAATCTAGCTGTATCGATTGGATAAAGTCCGCAATACACCATTGGATTTAATTTCCGGTAACCTGGAAGAGGTTCTGTCGTTCCATTTTTCGCATTCGTAATTGTATCACCAACACGAGTATCCCCGACATTTTTAATCGAAGCTGTTAAAAAGCCTACATCACCAACGGTTAATTCGTCAAGTAACGTTGCTTTAGGAGTAAATACTCCAACTTCATTTACTTCGAATTCTTTTCCAGTGGCCATCATTTTAATCTTATCGCCGACTTTTACTGATCCTTCAACGACACGGATATAGGCAACAACACCACGATATGCATCATACAATGAATCGAAAATGAGTGCCTTTAATGGCGCTTCAGGATCTCCAGTTGGAGCCGGAACTGTCTTTACTACTTGTTCAAGGATATCTTCAATACCAATTCCTGCTTTAGCAGATGCTAAAACTGCTTCAGAGGCATCTAAGCCAATTACTTCTTCAATTTCATTTCGAACCCTTTCAGGTTCTGCACTTGGCAGGTCTATTTTATTTATAACAGGTAGAATTTCAAGGTTGTTATCGAGGGCAAGGTATACGTTCGCTAGTGTCTGTGCTTCTATTCCTTGTGCTGCATCTACGACTAAAATCGCCCCTTCGCAGGCAGCAAGGCTCCTTGATACCTCATACGTAAAATCGACGTGTCCCGGTGTATCAATTAAATGGAAAATATATTCTTCTCCATCTTTTGCTTTATATTTAAGCTGGACGGCATTTAACTTAATCGTAATGCCCCGTTCTCGTTCAAGATCCATTGAATCGAGCAGCTGGTCTTTCATTTCACGTGATGAAAGAGCGTTGGTTTTCTCTAAAATCCGATCTGCCAATGTTGATTTACCATGGTCAATATGGGCAATAATCGAAAAATTTCTAATTTTTGATTGTCGTTTGAGTTTTTCTTCTTTGTTCATGTCGTTCACTCCTACTATACTCGCACATGTACACTATTTTTGATTATATCAGCAGGGAAATCAAGATTCAATGAAAAAAAGAAAAGCAGAAGCGACTTGCCCAGGGAAAAAAGCAGTTCATTTTTTCCTAGGGAGTTATGACCTCGAGCCCCTAGGCGCTGGAGCTGGACAATTCTAAAAGCGGCCTGTGTAATGGGCCGCTTTCAAAATTTTTCATTCGGTAATTTTCTTTATCAGTTTTCCAGAGGCGCCTGAGAGCCCGTCCGATAATTTCTTTCCCATTGAAGAAAAGAAATTAAAGGCACTTATTTCTTCTAGCTTCTTCTTTTTCGCTTCTATATCATGACTGGAAATATCCTTCCCAAGAAAGGTTGCATTTAAGTCTTTGTCGGTTTCATTGATGGAAACAGCATTTTGAAAATTCGGATCATCATAGCCTTTCATTTTATGAATTCCATCATTAGCTAATTGCATTCCTGCTAAAACGGAGATAAACATTAACGCTGCAACCCCTAAACTTTTTAGCATGAACATCTTCATAAGCGTGCTCCCTACTTCTATTGTTTATTTGTTGATTGTTCAACATCCTGATTAACCTTTTCGGCCTGCCAGAAAAATTCGCTAAACACGTCAGCTAGCGCATCGGCCGATCGATTTAATTCATCAAAGGTATTATCTACACCGCCAAATTCAATTAAAATCGCATTATCTGCAAGGTTTTGATTATAGACAGCATTTCCACCCATCTTCACGATCACACCCCTGCTCAAACCCTTATATTTTTTTTGCATAAGGTTATGGAGTTCAGTTGCTAATTTTTCATTTTTTTCATGATTCGCGTTTTTGCCGCCAATAATAAAAGCAAGCTTGGCATAGGACTTTCCATTAATGGTAACTGTTGTTTCAGGTTTCCGTTTAGAATCTCTATGAATATCGATAAAATAATGTAAATCACGATCTGACGCCATTGCCGTTTGTACAATTGAGCGGGATTCTTGGTAAGAGTTCGCATAATTTAAGCCTTTTTTATTTAAGTTTGCCTGTACATCTGTCTTATCTAAAAATGTTCCAATTCCTCTATCCTCTAAACTTGTTTTTAAATGATCGCCAATTTTTGTCACATTGATTTGCGAATGATAGGCTAAGTCCGGGTTGGTGACTCCTTTAAGATAGGGTAAATAGGATTCCCTATTATGTGTAAAGTATAGATATACAACCTTTCGATCGCCTGTGGTCTGCCCAGGTGTTGGGCGAATATTCTCATCATCCGGCTTGTCCAAACCCTCTACATTTTGCAAGGCTGCTTCACGTTCCGCCTTCATAATTTCGATAGGCGGTGAGGATTCTATTGGCATATTGGTGTAATTGGTCCCCTCACCTGCCACGACAATTTGTCCATCAAATTGAAAAAATCCGGGCAATTCTCGGCCAAGCAAGCTTCTTGGGTCATTCAAATTAATATTGCTAGACAGCTTAAATACTAAATTGGTCAATTTGGGGGCGGTTGTCCAATTATTATCTACCTTTAAAAAATGATGATTTTCCCATCCCATCAATTGATACAGCAGTTCGCCGTTCACATTCATGGTCGCTTGGTTAACGGAAGTCGACATTAATCGATATTGTGGTTTTAACGAGGTTAACAACCCACTAATAGAGAAAATCAATAGCAAAAACAAAAAAAGTGCTGCACCGGCTTTCAATAGACTTGTCCCTTGCACCATCACAAACGTTCCTGAAGATTTAGATTTCATGGTTCCACCTCGCAAAACGGATTCTAGTAAATCCTATGACATTGCTAGAGTTGGTAGAACCACAATTTTATAAATAAGAGATTTTCTCGAGGGGCCAATAGGCCCCCAAAAAAATTTGCTATCTCGTATAGTACCCAGCATTCTCCTGATCAACCGCACTGTGGAGCGAAGAATTCAGACCATTGGCAATTAAATTTGCCATATCTTCAATAAAAACATCGACTTCCTTAGGTGTTACCATTAAATTATGGCCAAGCGGGGACAAAACTTCGTAAATTAACTTTCTTTTCTCCTCATCAGGAAGTGTCCCAATCATTCCAAGAAAGGTTTTCCGATGCTTTTCTTCAGGCATATCTTCTTCTGTCAATTTGCGTCGTTCACCAAAGCTCATTCCTGCCGGAGAAAGTGCACGTGATGGACGATTTCCTTCCTTCATCTCTTTACCAAAATGTTTTAGAATGAAGTCAATCGTGTCACTTGTAATGGATACTGCATCCACTACCGTTGGTACACCAATAGCGATTACAGGAATTCCTAATGTTTCCTTACTTAATTCCTTTCGCTTGTTCCCTACTCCTGAACCAGGATGAATACCTGTATCGGAAATTTGAATCGTAGAATTAACTCTTTCGATTGAACGCGATGCCAAGGCATCTATCGCAATTACGAAATCGGGTTTTGTTTTTTCTACCACCCCAAAAATAATATCGCTCGTTTCAATTCCTGTTAACCCCATTACACCAGGAGAGAGAGCGCTGACAGAGCGATATCCTTCCTCTACATTTTCCGGCTGGAGTTGAAAAAGATGTCGTGTAACCAAGAGATTTTCACAAACCATAGGTCCCAGCGCATCAGGCGTTACATTCCAGTTCCCTAACCCAACAACAAGACATGAATCTGTCTTTTTAATTCCGGAACCTTCTAAAAAATGAGAGAATTCTTTTGCAAAAATCTCCTCGACCTTTTGCTGCACCTCTGTGTTCTGCTGGCGAATTCCCTGAACTTCCAACGTTAAATACCTGCCAGCTTTTTTTCCAAGCTGATCTTCACCTTGTTTTGTAACTTCTACTAATGAGATTTTTACATCATCAACATCTTTTTCTTTGATGATGACGCCTTCAATTTGTGAAAGATTTTCCTCCTGCTGAACAGAGGCACCCTTGCCAGCAAGGACCATTTCCCTTGCTTCAATTGCCAAATCTGTTCGAACAGAATACTGACTTAAGTCGACAGACTCACCCATTTGAAATCACTCCTAATCGAAAAATCGCCTTAAAATAGAAACTATTTCCTATTTTTACCCCTTTTCGATAAAAACATGCAGGGTAAACTAAGTAAGCAGGTAAATTCTATATTGCAATATAGGGTACCATTTGATAAAATATCTCTTGTTGCGAATTATTAATAATGAATGTTAAGTCGAGTTCATATAGTCTCGATTCTTTGTAGGAGGTGAAAGTAATGCCTAACATTAAATCTGCTATTAAGCGTGTAAAAACAAGCGAAGCTCGTAATGCTCAAAATACAACTGCTAAATCTGCAATGCGTACTGCTGTTAAAAAAGCAGAAGCTGCTATTTCAACTAACGATGCAGCTGCTGCAAAAGAAACATTAGTAACTGCTGCTAGTAAATTAGACAAGGCTGCTGCAAAAGGTCTTATCCATAAGAATGCTGCTGCTCGTAAAAAATCTCGTCTAATGAAAAAAGCTAACTCTCTATAATAAAAAAAAACGATTCCTTATTAAAGGAATCGTTTTTTTTATTTCTTTAAGCGAAACAATAGCATTTCGATTAATAATGATTTATTCATCCCGCCCGTTTTCATTTGATAGTCCGCATCGGCTATGAGGCCCATTAAATGGGATAAGTCTTCATCAGTAAAGCTGGCTGCCTGTCCGAGAGCAAGCTTTACACGGAATGGATGAGTTTTCAAATATCCCGCAATTTGCTGTTGGCCATATCCTCTTCTTGAGAGCTCTTTTACCTGATAAATCAATCTAAATTGCCCTGCCAGGAGAGCCAATATTTTAATAGGTTCTTCATTTTGTTTTAACAAATCAAAATAAATTCTTAATGCTTCATCAAGTTTCCGCTGAACTACCTTTTCAACTAGGGTAAAAATGTTTTGCTCAAGTGACCTTGCCACTAATTGCTCAACAATCGATACATCAATTCTTTTTTTCTCTGCTGCATATAAAGCCAGTTTTTCTATTTCACTTGAAAGCATAAACATATTTGTTCCGCTAAGTGCCAGCAATTGGTCAATCGCGTCTTGCTCAAATTCAATTCCACTTGATTTCGCCCTTGATTTCACCCAGTTTTTTAATTCAAACTCATTTAATTTTTTTGCTTCTACAATTTCAGCGTTCCTTTTTAATTCCTTTGTGATTTTCTTTCGTTCATCCAATTTCTCATAGGGAGCAGAAATAACCATAATCGTGTATGGTGCTGGCTCCTTTAGATATGCTTCAAATCGTGTTATATTATGGTCCACTTTTTCTTTTGTTTTTTCGGCCGTTAAAAAAGCAGGATTATGTAAAAAAATAACCTTTCTATCACCAAGAAAAGGGAAGGTTTCTGCATCTTCCAAGGCTAATTCGATAGGTGTTTCCTCTAAATCATACGCAGCGAAATTAAATTCCTTCTCCTCTTCCCCTAAAACGGTGTTTAAAAGGAGTTGTTTTGTTTCATTGATTAAAAATGCCTCTGTTCCATATAATAAATAAATAGGGGCAAATTCCCTTTGCTTTATTTTCTTCCAAACATCTAATAACATTTGCCCAGCGCTCCCCTTTTTTTCACTCACATATTATCGTAAAGAAGCTTGGACGATTTGACAAGTATTTAAAGGGAATTAGCGCTTTCTAAAAAGTGCCAATTCCCGATCTATAATGAACGCCAGCATCAAGGTCCTAGGAACTTCTTAATGCTTGCGGAATTTCTTTGTAATCATAGTGTAGCCCGCGCCTAATCAAACTATTTTGACAACACTTGTCAGTTATTGAGGGCAATTTGAGGCAGGCTGGATTTTTTCAGGCGAATGGCTTATACTATATCTTGAAATAGGAGGGGTAAATCGTGAACGAATTTGAAAAAAACATAAGTAAACGTAACGATGCAATTGATTCAGGAGTTGGTTTTGGGGTTTCTTTTGGTTTTTTTGCGATCATGTTTATTATTGCAACAGTTATTAAGCTAATTGGTTCTTAATAAATGGCTACATATGAGTAAGTAAAAAGGGCTGCAATAACTGCAGTCTTTTTTAGTTCTGTGATAATTGCTATATCCTATGGCAAATAGGTTGAAAAGGTTCCTTTTCCCTGGTAAAAACGATATGTAATCGCTCCTTTTATATCAGTCCGATAAATCTTAATATTAGCCGTCCTTAAACGTTCGAGAACTTCCTGATGGGGATGGCCAAAACGATTATGCTCACCTGCAGAAATTAACGCAACACTCGGCTTTGTTTGATAAATGAAGGCTTCAGCACTCGATGTTCTGCTTCCATGATGGCCTGCTTTAAGCACATTAATTTTTAAATGAGGATAGTTTTTGATGATTTCTTCCTCCCCTTCCTGGTCTAAATCCCCCCCAAAAAACCAGCTGACTTCCCCTATTTGAGCAATCATGGCAATCGAACCACGATTCCTTTCACCTACAAAATTTTTTTCCGGTGAAAGAATATAAAATTCATTTTCCCCACTGATCCAATGACTCCCCCTTGAGACTTCAATTACAGAAATCCCTTTCTCTTTTGCCAATTTAACAATGGCTCGTTCTGTATCCGAAGGATCGCGAACAGACGGCATTAGGATTTGGTTTACTTTTATCTCCTTTAGAATGGAAAACGTCCCTCCAATATGATCCATATCACCATGAGTAAGGATAAGTTTATCAATCTTAGTAATTCCTTTTCCCTTTAAGAACGGAACCACCACATCCCGTCCCACTTCATACGGTTTTTCCTTCTCTTTCCAACCTTCCTCCGTAAATTGCATCGTCCCGCCAGTATCAATAAGGTAGGTTCCATTATCGTGAGGGAAATGAAGTAAAATACTATCACCCTGTCCAACATCAATCAACGTCACTTCGCCAAATGGATTTAGAAAGTTCCAACTCGGCTGGAAAATAAATAACACAAACGTAATAGATATTAGATGCGCATTTCTTTTTAAAGTGGACCTTGATTCCCAAATATAAAAAATTCTGTAAATAATGAGAATATAAATTATAAGGAGAAATATGTTTGGTCTTCCTGGAACAAACGAAGTAATCGAAAAATCAGCCAGAGCACTAATAAGACGATTAAAAAAATTTATTATCAATAAAAATAGTGAGATTAGGAATGGCGGTGTATGAAGAAAAACGATTTGGATGAAAAACAATAAATATAAACCCGGCAGGTAAACAAAAGAGAAAAGCGGAATGTATAACATATTGGCGAATATCCCAAGCAGGGACATTCCAAAGTAATGATAAAGTATAAAGGGAAGTGCCGCCAATTGGGAAATGATCGAAGTAAACAGCATCTTTGCCCCATTTGTGTGATAACCATTAAGAATTGAACTTGATGACAAAATAATGACAAAGCTTACGGAAAAGGAAAGCTGAAAACCAATATCAAAAAGAACCAGCGGACTAAAAAATATATATAACATAAATGCCAAACTAATAGCATCAATCGGCAAAAGTTTGAGAATTCTTTTCCATTTACCTGTGATTAAAAAAAGCATGATCATAAGCGCTGACCGTATTACTGACGGGGATGCTCCAGTTAAGATTACATAAATCGGAATAACAATAAGCAAGAAATTCAACATGAACTGCCTGGTTAATCCCATTCGGATGCCGATATAAAAAACCATTGCAATAAGCAAGGAGACATGAAGGCCTGAAATAGCTAATAAATGGACAATTCCCGTTTGTTGATAATCCCCAAGGAGTTGACTGTCAAGCATACTTCTATCACCAAAAATTAACGCTGCTGAAAGTGAGGCGATTTCCGGCGGAAAATGATTTTCAAGGTAGCGTACACCCATAAAACGGAGCTGTTTAATTATGACTGTTGCAGACTGATGAACTGGAGCGCAATTCTGAAGGGGGCTTCCTTGGATTTCAACAATCCAGAAGATTTCTTTAGTGGCTAAATAATTGCGGTAATTAAAGCCATTAGGATTTTTGGCCACTTTCGGTTTTTCCAAAGTGCCAGTTGCCCTGCATAAATATCCATAAAAACTTCTACTATGTAACAGCTTTTTTTCTTGTTCGGATCGGATGGAATAGCGGATTAATACTTTCTCTTTGTACTGTTGATCGATAGCCTGAATCTGCAACAAATCCCCATCAATTTTGGGATCTTGAATATATTCAAGAAGAAAGGCCGTTTCTGTACCTGGAATCTTTGTTTTATTTTTAATAACAGCAGAATGTCCAGTTAAGAAAAATACGAATACAATAGCAAAAATAAGCAATAGTTGTTGATTGTTAAATCTCTTGTATTTGTATAAGAAATAAAGATAGGTCACGGTTAAAAGAAAAAAGGGAAGAAATTTACTAAGGACGCATAGCTCCGCTAATAAGGCAGGAATTGCAAAATACACAAATTTTCCGTACATGTTTTTTCTCCAATATTGAAGTAATTTTTGAGGGATGAGAATCGCCGGCGTTTAGACCGGCGATTTTTGAGGATTATTGATTAACCTTTCGAAAATCAATAATTGATTCAGTTAGCTCTACTTTTTCTATCTTAACATGTGCTTGGTCAAATAATTCGATGGCATGAGGGTGATTCTTATAATCCTCAGCGTAATAGACCGTTTTAATGCCCGCCTGGATAATGGCCTTACAGCATTGTAAACATGGAAAATGAGTAACATATATTTCAGCATCGGCTGTTGGAACACCAAACTTGGCGCACTGCAAGAGTGCATTCATTTCCGCATGAATGGTTCTAACACAATGGTTATCAATTACATAGCAGCCTTTATCAATACAATGGTCACCACCAGCAATCGATCCGTTGTAACCTCCAGCAATTATTCGCTTATCTCTGACAATTGTCGCTCCCACTGTAAGACGGGTACATGTGCTTCTTAGTGCGAGCAAATGACTTTGTGCCATAAAATATTGATCCCAGGAAATTCGATTCATTTTCTCCCACTCCTTAAAACTATCTTTTTATTTAAAGTTTAAACGGCTTGGATAAATTGGTCAAATGAAGTATTTAATGAACAACAACCAAATCCTTTAACTTTTCGAAGGTTTTATCGCCGATTCCGCTTATGTTCTTTAAATCCTCAACTGCTTTAAAAGGACCGCTCGTATTCCGGTATTCAATGATTGCAGCTGCCTTTGAAGGTCCGATTCCCGGAAGGTTTTGCAATTCGTTTTCATCTGCTTTATTAAGATTAATTTTCCCCTCATTTTGAGCCGTACTGCCAGATAAGGGTGAACCTCCAGAAGATCCTGGTACAGTGCCCACCTCCCCCTTTGCTGGTATATAGATAACCATTTCGTCCTGGACATGCTCAGCAAAATTCACTTGGCCCTTATCAGCTTGGTCCGTTAACCCGCCAGCCCGGCTAATAACATCAATTACCCTTTCATCTATGTTGGCTTGATAAACCCCAGGCTGCTTAATTTGTCCCTTAACATCCACCATAATTTTATCAGGTACTTTCGTTTGTTTTTCCTGCTGATTATTTTCCTCTTCTTTTTCTTTTGTTTGAGGGGTGGTGTTTTCCATACTCACGGTTTGATTTGATGTGGAAGGGGCATCATTACCCATATAGAAATAATAAAGTCCGCCAAAAGCTAGCATTGAAGCAAGGATAACATATAACTTGTGTTCATTTAACCATTCTTTCAATTGGATTCATCCTTTCTAAAGGTATATTTCATTAACGGTTTTCATATTGTTATAAGAGAATCTTTCATGTGAAGGAGGGTCGTTTCAATGAATATAGGCATCATCGGCACCGGAAATATGGGGACGATTTTAGTCGAGGCTTTGATTGATGGAAAAGCAATCTCCCCTTCTTCAGTAATGATTACAAATAGAACAAGGTCAAAAGCGATGCTGCTTAAAGATAAATATAATAATATAAAAATTGCGGCGAATGCAGTGGAAGTTGCAGCAGAGTCCGATTTAATATTTATTTGCGTGAAACCATTACAGATTTTTAAAATACTTGATGAGATAAATCCCTATTTAGGCAAGGAAAAATGCCTCGTTTCCATAACAAGTCCAGTCAGTACAAGCCAAATTGAAAAAAAAGTTTCCTGTTCCGTAGTCAGGGTAATCCCTAGTATCACAAATCGTGCATTAGCTGGAGTTTCATTAACTACCTTTGGAGAAAATTGCAGCGACCATTGGAGAGCAGAAGTTGAAAAATTAATTACGAAGATATCTGTGCCAGTTTCTATAAATGAAAAAATTACGAGAGTTTCCTCTGATATTGTTAGCTGCGGACCTGCATTCTTCAGCTATTTACTTCAGGGTTTTATAAAAGCAGCGGTGAAAGAAACGGAAATCGATGAAGAAACAGCAACAATATTTGCCAGTGAGATGGTCGTGGGACTTGGTGAATTGTTAAAACAAGGTCATTATACCTTACCGTCACTTCAGGAAAAGGTTTGTGTAAAGGGCGGGATAACAGGTGAAGGAATTAAAGTATTGGAGAATGAGGTTGGCGATATGTTTGAACACCTATTTCAAGCCACACACGCTAAATTTAAAGAGGACCTTTCAAAGGTAGAGGGACAATTCTCTAATCATTAATTCGCTAAATTAAGACAAAATCCTTCTATATTTTTATAAAAAAAGCCATCTTTTAAAAAAAGATGGCTTAGATTATTTTTTTCTAGCGGCAAAAAAGATTCTTTCGGAATGATCTGTTGGTGCAGTGTTTTCAAAATCACCACTAATTTCTAACAAGTCAAACCCGGCATCGCTTAACCAATTCGAGTATTGTTGAATAGAATAGCTCCGTTGTAAATGAAGTTCATCATAACGGTCATATTTTCCCGATTTTTCATCCAATACAAAAAAGCTCAGCTCATGTTCCACACTGTTAGGCTTTTCACCAGGGAAGCTATTCCAGATATAGGACACATGATCATCACTATGAGCAAAAGTCTGATTGATGAAAACCTCGGTCATTTTGTAGATTGAGTGCACATCAAAAATAAAAATTCCAGTTTGACTCAAATGCTGGTAAACATTTAAGAAGGTATTCTTTACTTCTTCCTCAGATTCGAGATAGTTCAATGAGTCACAAAAAATACCAATAACATCAAATTCTCCATGGCCCTGCAAATCAGCCATGTTTTGTTGAAAAAAAGGAATCTTTAATCCGGCATTCTCTCCTTTTGTATGAGCTACAGCCAGCATTTCGGCAGACAAATCGACGCCGGTCACTTTATAGCCCTCTTCTGCAAAACGGACCGAAAGCTCTCCTGTGCCGCAAGCTAAATCAAGTAATCTTATTGGTCCTTCGCCAATACCAAATCTTACAAGTCTATCTTTGACAAACTGGACCCACTCTTCATACGGTGCATCCTTCATCAGTTCATCGTAAAGATAAGCAAACTGTTCATAACTCATGAATTTAGCTCACTGCGGATATCTTCTAATGGAGCATCGCCCCATAAACGTTCTAAATTATAATAGCTTCGTTCATCACGATGGAAAACATGGGCCACAACATCCCCTAAATCAATCAATACCCATCTAGCTTCATCAAAACCTTCAATCCGTTTAACATCATAGCCATTTTCCTGTGCCTTTTCTTTCATCTCTCTGGCAATAGCCTGGACTTGTTTATCCGAATTTCCATGGCAAATAATAAAGTAATCCGCAATTAAGGAAATTCCCATCATATTTAATGCCATTATATCTTCTGCCCGCTTATCATCAGCGGCCTTTACGGTAATTTTTAGTAACTCATGTTTATCCATTAATCAATCCTCCAAATTTTTTATTAGGTCATTATAGGTATGAAAAGTATCAGGGTATACCCTTTGATTCTTTTTCATTAAGAATACAATCGTATTTTGAACCGCTTTAATTAATGCTTTATCTAAGCTTTCCTTTGCCATTTCCCTTACCTCATCGACCCCTGGAAAATGTCTTCCCGGTTCAATATAATCTGCCAAATAAATAATTTTTTCAAGAAGTGTCATTCCCGGCCTGCCGGATGTATGGTATCGGATTGCATCCAATACATCACCGTCGGATATACCAGCTTCCTTCTCAACTAAATATGTACCTACAGGTGCATGCCATAGCTCAGCATTATATTCAAGCAAATCCTGCGGAAAACTCTTTGTAGCAATAATTTCTTTCATTTCATCCTTTGGACGAAATTTTGCATAATCATGAAAAATCGCCGCTAGCTCGGCTTTTTTTTCATCTGCACCATATTGGTTTGCTAAGGTAATGGCGGTTTCCATTACCCCCAAGGTATGCTGGTAGCGATGTTCGGTTAATTGTTTCTTTACTAACTGTAAGGCCCTTTCACGTTCCATATAATTGTTTCTCCTCGATATAAGAAATAACGGAATCTGGCAGTAAATAACGGACCGTCTTCCTGCTTTTTACTCTCTCTCTGATCATACTTGAAGAGATATCCATTGCTGGTACGTCAACATAGTGGACAGGGTAACTGGTTTGATGGCTGTACTGAGGCCGATCAACACCAACAAATTGAACGAGCTTTACGAGCTCGTCAATTTTATGCCAGTTTGGTAAATACTCAATCATATCTGCCCCAATAATAAAGAAGAATTGATGGTCAGGAAATTCGTCATTGATTAACTTCATAGTCTCAACCGTATAGGATGGCCCCTCCCTTTCAAGTTCAATAGACTGAATTTGAAAAGCATGATTCTCCCCTATAGCTAACTGAAGCATATGCAGCCGATCCTCATTTTTTACTGCGTCAGATTTTTTCTTGTGCGGAGGCTCCTGATTTGGCATAAACCAAATCTCGTCAAGCTGAAGAGCGAAAAGAACCTCATTTGCAATCAAAAGATGTCCGAAATGGGGCGGATCAAAGGTACCACCCAAAATTCCAACTTTCTTCATGCTCCACCGCCTCAATTTTATGGAAGAGTAATTTGCTTCTTCTCCACAGATTCTTTATAAAGGACAATTGTATTTCCAATAATTTGTACGATTTCCGCACCTGCACCCTCTGCCAGCTGCTCGGCAACTACGTTTTTGTCTTCCTCACAATTTTGCAAAACGCTCACTTTAAAAAGTTCTCTCGCTTCAAGTGCATCCGCTACCTGTTTAATCATATTTTCATTCACGCCGCCTTTTCCTACTTGAAAAATAGGGTCGAGGTGGTGTGCCTTTGAACGTAAGAATCTTTTTTGTTTACCTGTTAACATGTTTTTCCTCCTAGTTGGTTTAACACATTTTCCCGCATTCTTTCTACATCAGGAAAAATTCCTGTCCATTTTTCAAAAGCAAGTGCTCCCTGATAAACGAACATATCGATGCCGTTTTGGATGCTTGCTCCTTTTGCTTTTGCTTCCTGCAAAAATAGCGTCTCAATCGGGTTGTATATTATATCACATACTAATGCTTGTTTCTTTATATTTGTTACGTTTAACGGCAGTTCCGCAATTTTTGGTGACATGCCAATCGTCGTGGTTTGAATGATTAAATCATATTCCTCTAAGTTTCTGCTTGCCTCATCCAATGTATATGCGCTCGATGAAATACGGTATGGGCACGCTTCAATAAGCCCAGAAGCCTTTTCCACCGTACGATTTGCAATGTCTATTGCCATCGCCTTTTCCTTAGCTAAAGTAAAATAAATCCCTCTTGCAGCTCCGCCTGCTCCAATGAGTAACACTTTCTTTCCTTCTATTGAAGTCATGTGCGACGTTAATCCCCTTAAGAATCCAGGGCCATCGGTATTATATCCGATTAATTTGCCTCCATCATTGACAACAGTATTAACTGCTCCAATATTTAACGCTAACTCCTCTACTTCATCGAGGAAGGGAATAATGGCGCTTTTATGTGGAACCGTTATATTAAATCCGCCCACTCCAAGTGCTTTCAATCCTTTAACAGCATCCTCCAAGTCATCATTCTTGACATGAAAAGGCAGATATTGACCGTCAATCTGATAATACGAAAATAAATCATTATGCATTATGGGAGACATGGAATGTCCAATTGGATCCCCTAGTACTGCAAATAATTTTTTCATTGGTATCTCCTCATCCCAAATTCTATTCTTTAAATTAAAGATTTTCGAATTAGCGTTTGAACTCCTTTAGGTACGTAAGCAACAACTTTTGCCCCAGGATCATTCACTGTTATCCAGCCAAGCCCCGAAAAAACAATATCTGTCTTTGCTTCTTTGATGATAAATTCCTGTTTTACGAGTTCAGGGAACGAATCTAGTTGCTCCATCCGTGGAGGGGTCAGCATTTCTCCGACATGCTTTTCATAAAGCTCAGTGGCATTTTCCGTTTTTGTTCTGTGAATATTGATTTCATTTGAAACATAACAAACAAAGGATCTTCTTCCTCCGCTTACATAATCAAAGCGGGCAAGTCCGCCAAAAAACAAGGTCTGACCCTCATTTAATTGAAAAACCTTCGGCTTTATTTCCTTTTTCGGAGTAATCACTTTTAAATCCTTTTTATCAACAAAATGAGCCATTTGATGATGGTTGATGATTCCTGGTGTATCAATTAATGCTTTTTCATCATCCAAAGGAATTTCAATGATATCTAAAGTAGTTCCAGGAAAGTGAGAAGTGGTAATAACATCTGCCTCCCCTGTTACCTCTTTAATAATTCTATTAATAAACGTCGATTTTCCAACATTTGTACATCCAACAATATAAACGTCCTTACCCATGCGAATCTCATCGATTGCTGCTGCCGTTTCTTTAATATTCAAGCCTTTTGCAGCACTAACAAGGAATACCTCCTCTGCCCTTAGGCCAAGTTCGCGGGCTTCTTGTTTCATCCAATGAATTAATTTATTATGCTTAACCGATTTAGGTAATAAATCGACCTTATTTCCTACAAGCAGAACTTTGTTTCTACCTACAAAACGGTGCAATCCAGGCAGCCAGCTGCCATTAAAATCAAAAATGTCGACAATCATGACGATTAATGCATCAGATTTACCAATTTCATTTAAGATCTTTAAAAAGTCATCGTCGGTAAGGTCCACATCTTGAACTTCATTATAATGCTTTAAACGAAAGCAACGCTGACAAATAATTATTTCCTTTTCTAAAGCGGAAGCAGGTGCAAATCCTATTTTAGCAGAATCTTCTGTTTGAACCTTAACTCCGCAGCCCATACATACATATTGTTGGTCAATCACAGCCTATTCCTCCCACTGAAGCATGCCTTTTTTGCGGAACCAATTCAAAATTCTTCGTTCTGCAAAGCGGTTAAATTTTGTAAAAAAGCCGTCTGTCTGCGCAACTGGAACAACTAGTATTGTATGGAACCCGCTTCGGTTTCCTCCCAGTACATCCGTTAATAATTGGTCGCCAATAACGACTGTCTCTTCTTTCTTTAGACCCATTTGTTGCAGGGCTTTGTGAAAAGCAGGTCCCATTGGCTTTTTAGCGCGAAAAATAAACGGGATATTGAGGGGATCGGAAAAAGCCTTTACTCTTTCTTCATTATTATTAGAAACAATTGTGACAAGGATATTGTGTTTTTTAATTTCATCAAACCATCTTATCAGGGCAGGAGTCGCATTAGGGCGGTCCCATTCGACTAATGTATTATCCAAATCCGTGATAATCCCTTTAACTCCGCGTCCCTTTAATTGTTCCGGTGATATATCTAGAATGCTTTTCACATGTTCATCCGGTAAAAATTGTTTTAACACTAAGCTTACACCTCATTGATTTTTAAATAGACTTCATAGCACTTCTCATCATAACCAATTTTAACCTTTGATACAAAGAATAAATGTCATGTTCTTATTGTTCATCAAAACATGACAATACATGAGATTCAAAAATATGGAGAATTGATAAAAAACAAAAAAAATATTTTTCGACAAATTTCAGCAATCTCAGACTCTGTGGATAACGTTATTAACATTATACCCATTGAGTCCGTCAGTTTTCCTCCCTTTATAAACAAATTAATCACAAGTTATCCACTGGATTATGTGGATAATTAGAACGATTGTTCTATAGGAATAAATTTGGTAGATTTAGGGTACACCAATTGAACGTACTATTTTATGTTTGCTAATCGGCAAATAGAACCTTTAATATCCAAATCGGAGGTGGATTCTGACGTGCGGAAACTGTCAGATGAATTATTAATCGAATCCTATTTTAAAGCAAGAGAACTAAAATTGAGTCCAGAATTTATTAATCTTATTGAATCCGAAATTCACCGACGTTCCTTATTCAATAAAATCAAAATGACATCATAATTATCAAAAACTGCCCCTTAAGGGCTTTTTTTTTATGTAAACAACGGCACAATAAACGTGCCGTCATTTTAAGAACCAAGTTGCTTTAAAGATCCTATTCTTTCCCCCACCTTAATTTCCTTAGGAGTTTGAAGAGTAGCGTCAACCTGGAAAATATCCTTTTCAAAAAGCAAAACAACCGTGGATCCAAATGTGAAGTAGGCCATTTCAGCACCCTTTTCTAACTCAGAACCCTTATGTGTGGTCTCGATGGAATTAACAAACATTGCGCCAACCTTTACAATCGCCACATGACCAAATTCTGTTTTAACTTCCGTAATGACGCGGTAGTTTTTTGCAAGCGTTCGGACTCCGTATTTTAACCCCAATTTATTAACTGGATATGATTTTGCACCAAGTGTCCATTGTTTTGTTACCGTTCCATTTACAGGACTATGGATGCGGTGATAATGGCTTGGACTTAGATAAAGAATCATGTATGTACCGTTTAAATATTTTGAAAGCAGTTCACGGTCCCCAAGCATCTCATCAATGGAGTAGGTTTTCCCTTTTACGATAATGTCACTTTTTTCATTGATGGAACCAACATCTTCAATTACAGCATCCACCGGACTCGTTACGGTGTCATGGTCCTTATTAATAACCCTCGCTTCAGTTTTCAACGTTCTAACAAACAAATCATGAAGAGTTGGAAATTCTGACAAGCCTTTCTCCATTTCTTCTTGATTCAATTGATAGATTCTAGCGAAGGATGGGACGATAAACCGACTTACATTCGAACGAGCAAAGCTCTTTAATATGCTGGATGTCCACCTTCCATTCGTTAATTCAATCAAGAGACGATAAATAGTTTGCAACATTAAATGACCCCCAAATAGTGTAAAAATACTCTTTACGAAAAAGCATAAAACGCTTAGAATTAAATAATATAGAATAAACTGAAGAAATGGAATTCCCTTCTGTCTTTTTAAAAAAGGAGTGATGAGGAGAAATGTTTTTGTTGGACTTTTTGGATCAAACCATCAAAAAGCTAAAATCCCAAACAGCCAATGTAATTACGTTAACAAATTTATCATTGGGCGGGTTTGCAATCATTTTCGCACTTCATGCCAATAATCTTAGATTAAGCTTATTGCTTATTTTTATTGCAGCCTTGGCAGATCGATTTGACGGCTTGATTGCAAGAAAGTTTAATATCGAATCAGAGCTCGGTAAACAATTGGATTCCATGAGTGATATTATATCATTTGGAGTGGCTCCTGCACTATTGCTATACCAGGGAGTTTTGCATGAATTCGGCGGACCGGGCACATTTTTCACTGTATTTTACATTGGTTGCGGCGCATTTAGACTTGCACGTTTTAACATTACAGAAAGTAATGGATATTTCACTGGTTTACCGATCACTGCAGCAGGCTGTTTAGCCACCTTAAGCTTTTTGGCCATTAACTACGTCCCATCCCAAACGTTCTTATTTATTATTATTATTCTATCCTTCTTAATGGTCAGCTCCTTTAAGCTTAAAAAAGTTTAATAATTCAGAAATCCAAAAATAACTTGCTTGTGGAATAACCAGGCAGGTTATTTTTTATTGTGTTAAAAACTTAATTTTGAGGCTATGTTGATTGGAGCGGAAGGCGCGAGACTCCTGCGGGAGTACGGAACAGGGGAGACCCCGCAGGCGCTTTCATCGCCGAGGATGCTCCCCGGACCGCCCGCGGAAAGTGAAGCGCCTGGAGAGCAAATCAACATCCAAATTTAACACAGCTTTTTTTTAAACAATAAAATTTTCTGGACAGACACAATTTCCCGTTTTCTTCATAGGAATTAGTAATAGGCAGATGCCCAAAAAAGATACGGGGGTGGAAGTAGATGTCTGGAATCTTGACAGCTCTTGGCTACTTAGTTAAAGAGTTTTTGTTTCTTGTATCCTATGTTAAAAATAATGCCTTTCCTCAACCCCTATCTGCTGCAGAAGAAAGGAAATATCTACGATTAATGGCAGAAGGGGATTCGCATGCACGCAATATGTTAATTGAACATAACTTACGCTTAGTTGCCCACATTGTAAAAAAGTTCGAAAATACCGGCGAAGATTCGGAAGATTTAATCTCCATCGGAACCATCGGATTAATAAAAGCGATTGAAAGCTACTCAGAGGGTAAAGGAACAAAACTCGCCACCTACGCTGCACGATGTATTGAAAATGAAATACTGATGCATTTGCGGGCGTTGAAGAAAACGAAAAAAGACGTTTCCCTACATGACCCCATTGGTCAAGACAAAGAGGGGAATGAAATTTCCTTAATTGATGTTTTAAAGTCGGAATCAGAAGATGTTATTGATACAATCCAGTTAAATATGGAGCTTGAGAAAATAAAGAAATATATTGAGGTACTTGATGATCGAGAAAAGGAAGTAATTATCGGACGCTTTGGCCTTGATTTGCAGAAAGAAAAAACACAGCGCGAGATAGCCAAAGAACTTGGAATTTCCCGCAGCTATGTCTCCAGAATCGAAAAGCGCGCACTAATGAAAATGTTTCATGAATTCTACCGCGCCGAAAAGGAAAGAAAGAAGAAGAATTAAAGACAAAGTTCAAGAAAGAGCTGGATTACTCCAGCTCTTTTTTTCCGTCTTTTAAAAGCATATTCCATGTTTTCCCACCATCAATAGATTGGTATAAATCATTTCTATACGTAGTGAAAGCGATTTGATTTTGATTCTTTGGGTTAACCGCTAAATAAGTAATTGGATTGTCATAATCAAGAAAAGGAATCGTGATATTCGTTAGCCCGCCAGAAGCAGCGTTCCAAGTTTTTAAGAAAATTGTATTGTTTTCAACACTTGAAAATAATATTGAATCCCCGTTAAACGTTAGGGCTGTAACCATATAAGGATCAGTTATTCGCTTCATCGTATTTCCATTGTCAGTAGAATAATAAATTCCTGATCTAGTTGACATCGCCATGATATCCCCGTTTGTTGGGTGAACCGCCATCATTCCCAATGAATCCGCATCAAAATTCTTGAACGCACTTTTTTTCCAAGTTCGACCGTTGTCTTTCGTATAATTGACACCTTGACTTAACTTATCATGTGGCTGTTCACTAATTACATAGATGGTATCACCTGAAAAGCTTGCCGCCATAAAATAAAAATCCGTATCACCATAGAAGGCTAATTTTTTGAGGGATTTTCCTTTGTCATTACTTTGTACCAAACCAAGCGGGTCTTTAAAGCTTGTCCCTTTTTGCGGAATCCCACTTGATACAAAGCCTTTTTCAATTGCTTGAAAGCCAATATATTCATGGTTATTTGTGGTTGTTTTGTACCAGGCTGAATCTTTTAACATTTTTAAACCATCATTAGAAGCAACATAAAGACTATTATCATTTCCAGGAAAGCCAATTCCTCGTATATTTTCTAATTTGAATGATTTCGCTTCTACAATTTCAAATTTCGTATTATTTACATCTTCATCCTTTGGTGCTGCATTTTTTTGCTCGTTCCCGCTGCATCCGGAAACAATCAATAAAATACCTGTTAAAATAACTTGTAATACTTTCTTTTGAATCTTCACTTTTTTCCTCCTGAATTCTAATCCCTATCCATCCACTTATACCCCAGTCCCCAGACAGTTGTCAAATATTCATCAACAGGAAAACCTGCTTTTCTTAATTTATCTCTTAGATTTCGGACATGAGAATCAACCGTCCGGTCTTCTGTCGGTGCCGCATATCCCCAAATGGTTGTTAACAGGTGCTCACGGGTAAATACTTTATTTCGATTCTGCAGGAAAAGACCCAATATCGAAAATTCTTTAGGGGTAACAGGTACATTATTTTCATGATAAGAAACTTCATAGGAATCTTCATTTAAAGAAAGACCATTGAAGGCAATGACCCCTTTTATTCCATTCTTTCTTCTTAAAAGGGCTTCAATCCTAGCGATTAACTCCTCTTCATCAAATGGTTTAGAAATATAATCATCCGCACCCATTTTTAGGCCTTTAACCACATCTATTTTATCACTGCGAGCGGTTAACATGATAATGGGAATATCCCAATTTTTTCGTATCTCCAGGCATGCCTCCCAGCCATCCATTTCGGGCATCATTACATCCAATAAGATGAGATCTGCCTTTTCATCCTCTAAATAATAAATTGCCTTATTTGCAGATGTCATTTTTATACACGTATATCCCTTTGGTGTTAAATAGAGGGAAAGTAAATCTAACATTCTCGCTTCATCGTCTATCAGTAGAATTTTTTTCAAGTGCTACCTCTCCCCGATTAAATCTAAAATAAATTATACTACAACTGGTTAAAAACAAATGTGAATTTCGTTTGGACAAATATAGACATACACTTTCGCCTATACAAGCCAAGGCTAGGGCACATACCCTAAAACAAAAGGATAAAGGGGGGATTTTTATGCCATATGGTTATCCATACCCGCCCGTCTTTTGCCCAGTACCATATCCTGTGCCATATCCTAGCGGCGTTGGAGGATGGTATGCATTCTTTATCGTCATCTTTATTCTATTTTTAATTTTTGGCGGCTGGTGGTATTTTTCTCAGTTTTATTAAAATAATTGGGCTTATACAATTTTTGTATAAGCCATTTTTATTTCGGGAGACTCAACATATAGAATCTTTCGAAAAATATATATTATAATGAAAATGTACATATTCAAAGGGGGTACAAATAATGACAGCTGCTACATATTTAGATGTTTGGAATCTTGATGTATTTTTTAAAGGGGGTAGTGGGTCTCCTGAATTCGCAGACCACTTAAACCAAACAGCTGAATTAATTGAAATTTTCCAATCAAAAGTAAATAACTGGACACCGCTTAATACTATGGAAGATCAAAAATATTTGCTGAAACTGTTGGAGGACTTTGAGCATGCTGCTAAAAAACTCCGCCAGGCTGGCGCGTTTGTTGGATGTCTTCAAGCACAAAATACCGAAGATAAAAAAGCCTATAACCTTGAATCAAAAGTAACCAGTTTAAGCGCTGCCTTTCAAACAGCGCTAAGTGCTTTTGATAGTCTTCTTACATCAATAAAGGATGAAGTTTGGTCTCAGCTACTTTCAGAGAAGACATTAAACGAACTTTCCTTTGTACTAACGGAAAGACGCGAACGTGCCAAAGATAGACTTTCTAAGGAAGAGGAAGCGTTAATCAGTGCTCTTGGTGTTGACGGATATCACAGCTGGGGACAATTGTATGATTTAATCGTTGGAAAAATTAAAATTCCGGTACAGGAGAATGGTCATGAGAAGCTTCTGTCTGTCGGCCAAGCGTTTAATAAATTTGCAAGCCCTAACCGTGACCTCCGAGCATCTGTCTTTAAAAATTGGGAAAAAGCTTGGGGAGATCAGGCTGACTTTTTAGCGAAAACCCTCAATCACCTCTCTGGTTTCCGTTTAAATGTTTATCAAAAAAGAGGCTGGGAGGAAGTCTTAAAAGAACCGCTTAGCATTAACCGAATGGAAAAGGAAACTCTTGAGGCGATGTGGACGGTCATTTCTGAAAATAAACAAAAGCTTGTAACCTATTTAGAAAGGAAGGCAAACCTTTTAGGACTTAAAAAATTAAGCTGGTATGATTTAGATGCTCCTTTCGGGAAAACTGCCTCAAAGCTTTCTTATCAAGAGGGAGCCGAATTTATTGAACAGAATTTCGCACTTTTTGGCGAGAAAATGGCCACATTTGCGAAAAAGGCATTCGAGGAGCAGTGGATTGAAGCAGAAGATCGACCTGGAAAGGCACCTGGAGGGTTCTGTACCTTCTTCCCTGAAAGCGATCAATCAAGGATATTCATGACGTATTCGGGAACGCCTTCCAATGTTTCCACACTCGCACACGAGCTGGGACACGGCTTCCATACTTTTGCTATGAAAGGTGTTCAGCATCTTAACCGCAACTATGCCATGAACGTCGCAGAAACAGCGTCAACCTTTGCCGAGATGATTGTGGCCGATGCTGCGGTGAAGAACGCAAAGGATCCAGAAGAGAAACTCGTCCTGCTAGATGATAAAATTCAAAGAACGGTTGCTCTATTAATGAATATCCATGCCCGCTTCCTGTTTGAAACACATTTTTATGAGGAAAGAAAACAAGGTCCAGTTGCGGTCGAAAGATTAAATGAATTAATGCTTGAGGCTCAAAAGGAAGCCTACTGTGAAGCGCTGGAAGAATATCATCCATTATTCTGGGCCTCGAAACTTCATTTCTTCATTACGGGTGTCCCGTTCTACAACTTCCCGTATACCTTTGGCTACCTATTCTCACTAGGTATTTATGCACAGGCAATTGAGGAAGGTAAAGGTTATGAAGAAAAGTATATTGCATTATTAAGAGATACGGCTTCGATGTCAGTAGAAGATCTGGCAAAGAAGCATTTACAGGTCAACTTAACAGAAAAGGACTTCTGGCAAAAGGCAGTCCGAATTTGTATGGATGATGTGGATGAGTTTTTAGAGCTAACCAAATAAATTTGCCTAAAAAAAGCATCGGCCGTGAATAAATGCGGTCGATGCTTTTACTATTATTCAACACTTAATTCTGCTGAGATTACGCAGCCAATCGCCCCAGTAATGACCAAAGCCATCACAACCATGAACATTTTCTCCACCCCTTAAAATAGCTCTGCTCTTCCTAATTTGAATTTATCATATTTTCACAGTAACCATCGTAATGAGATGTGAACATTCTGTTAATTAACATCCTGCTATTAGCATAATGAAGGAACTATGATTTCATTTTTTCTTTGATTTAAAAATTAGCGATATGAATAAAATATGCAGCGGCATTATTGTTACCTCCTATTTTAATCACTAAGCTAGGTGGTATCTTTCATACCCCATAAGCTTGCTCCTCTTCCCTGCATTAGAAAAAACATCTTTAAAACCACCTTTCTTTTCATGGATTTTTTAGTTCTTACATAAGACGTTGCATTGAGATTTGACGGTCTTTATTTTGTTCATACAGTTTTTCAACTTGTTCCTGATGAATTGCTTCTTCAAGAGTCACGTGTCGTTTCTTTATCGTTATCGAGAAAAATAATATATTTAAGGTCATTTCATATCACTTCCTTTCATTTTTTGATAGGTATTTCATTCAATTACATTTCATGGTACATGGATATTTGACGATCTTTGTTTTGTTCATAAAGCTTTTCAACCATTTCCTGGTGGACAGCTTCTTTTAGATTTACTTCACGTTTTTTGATTGTTAATGAAAAAAATACTAAGTTAAGGGTCATCGCAGGAACACCTCCTTTAAAAAGATTTTGATTCAACAACATTCTTAATTTATGCAGCACATATCCAAACGGCGAGTAAAAAGGGCACAAAAAGGCCGCAAGAAGTCATCTCCCCTGCGGCCGGTCTTTTTAGGCACAAAAATACCGCAAGGCATCATTCTCCCTGCGGCATGGATATGTATTGTAACAAAATGCTAAGCAATCCATTCCAATCTGGTCGAATGTGTGTTATTCAAATATTTAGTTGCTTTAGAGCCAATATGCGTTAACATCATTTTATTCGACCTCCTTTGGAATTTTTTACTTGCTACGGTAATTATATCCACACCCCTATACTTTGTAAACCATTTTAAACAAATTTTTTTAAAAATAATGAAATGGCCCTTAAAGCGCAAAAAAATAGTGCCCCCATTTTGGGAACACTTACTTTTTCCTAAAATCATCTTGCCCGTCTTCCATTTCCAGAAGCTTTATTTGATATCTCTTCACTTGAATAAAGAATAAAATAGACGCTGATAAGAATGAAATAGCAAAATTGATCATAATATTTAAAACCGTCACAGTTTTTCCTGTATATGGAATAATCGCACCTAAATAAAAAAATACTCCGAAAGCAAATAAAGTCAGCGCAAACCGTTTGAAATCAGCTATCTTCTCAAAAAGACTTTTCGTTTGCTGTTCCACTACCATCACCTGCTTCTCTTAAATCTACTAACCTACTTTAACACAGAAAACAGCGTTAAACAGTATGTAAATATTAGAAAAGGTGTCAGGCACCATGTGAAAATTTCACATGGTGCCTGACACCCATTGTAACATTAACACTATTCTAATGCTTGTGACAGGTCCTCAATTAGGTCTTCTACGTCTTCGAGGCCTACTGAGATGCGGACTAGGCCATCACTGATTCCTAATTCTGCTCTCCGTTCTGCCGGAATGGATGCATGTGTCATTCTTGCTGGAACGGAAATTAAACTTTCAACAGCACCTAGACTTTCAGCTAGTGTAAAGTATTTTATTTTGCTTAACAGTTGATCCGCATTTTCTGCGCTTCCGACATCAAATGAAACCATACCGCCAAAACCTCTGGATTGTTTTTTAGCTATGTCATGATTAGGATGTGTTTCAATGCCTGGATAGAATACCTTTTTCACTTTAGAATGCCCTTGTAAAAACTCCACAATTGCATTTGTATTGGATTCAGTTTCTTCCATGCGGATGCCTAAGGTTTTGATTCCTCTGATTAGCAGCCAGGAATCCTGTGGCCCCAATACACCGCCAGTTGAGTTTTGAACAAAATGAAGGTCTTCAGCCAGCTTATCACTATTGACAACCACTAACCCTGCAACAACATCACTGTGACCGCCAATGTATTTCGTGGCACTATGCAAGACAATGTCAGCTCCAAGCTCAAGTGGATTTTGCCAGTAAGGTGTAGAAAATGTATTATCGACAATAGTTAATAGGTTATGCTCTTTAGCAAGCTTAGAAGCCGCTTCAATATCCGTGACTTTTAAAAGTGGGTTTGTCGGTGTTTCTAAATATACTGCTTTTGTGTTTGGGCGAATTTCACTCTTTATATTTTCTAAACTACTTGTATCAACAAATGTGGAATCGATTCCGAAGCGGTTCAAAACCTTAGTCATAACTCGGAAGGTTCCACCGTACACATCATCTGTAAGAATGACGTGGTCACCGCTGTTAAACAGCATGATTACGGCTGTAATTGCTGCCATACCAGAGCCAAAAGCAAATCCTGCTTTTCCTCCTTCGATATCTTTAATCAATTCTTCAAGAGCATTTCTCGTTGGATTGCCGGTTCTTGAGTACTCAAAGCCTTTGTGTCCGCCGACACCTTCTTGCTTATACGTACTTACTTGGTAGATTGGAAACGATACAGCACCTGTTGCCGGATCTTCGCTAATACCGCCATGAATTAACTTCGTTTTTCTTTTCAAACTAAATGCCTCCCTCAAAAATCTTTTTACTTAAATATCGTTCGCTGCCATCAGGGAATATCACAACAATATGTGTTCCTTGCTTTGCTGATTCCGCTTCTTTAAGTGCTGCATATAAAGCCGCACCGGAAGAACTGCCGACCAGCAGGCCTTCTTTTGCAGCCAGCTCTTTTACAAGCTCAAAGGAATTGACATCCATTACAGTATAAATGGCATCAAAATATTCTGTGTCCATAAACGGAGGCAAAAACTCCATTCCAATGCCCTCCGCTTTATGGGGTCCTGGTTTTCCGCCGTTTAAAATTGAGCCTTCTGGTTCAACGATGACGGTCTTGATTTCTTTCTTCTTTTCTTTTAAATAACGTGACGTCCCCATGAAGGTCCCGCCAGAGCCCGCTCCGGAAACAAAGATATCAATCTGTCCGTCCAATTGCTCCCACAATTCCGGCCCAAGTGTTTTATAGTAAGTATCAGGATTCGCTGGATTAGCAAATTGCTGCGGACAAAAGGATCCTGGAATTTCCTCTAGAAGTTCCTGTGCTTTGGCTATGGCACCCTTTATCCCAAGTTCTGTTGGAGTATTTATAATCTTGGCACCAAGCGCCTTCATGATTTCCTGCTTTTCCATACTGAACTTTTCTGGAACACAAAAAATAACCTGTACACCTTTATTTATCGCCGCAAGTGCCACGCCAATACCCGTATTGCCGGCAGTTGGCTCGATGACTGTTCCGCCCTCCTGCAGCTTTCCGGATTCGAAAGCATCTCTTAAAAGCTCTAGACCAAGTCTATCTTTAACACTCCCGCCGGGGTTCATGAATTCCAGCTTCGCAAAAATGCGAACACCTTCAGGCAATGGAAATTGAGTAATCTCGACAACTGGTGTGTGCCCAATTAATTCATGGACGTTCTTATAAACCTTCATTTTTACACCCCTGATTTCTATCTTAACGCGGCCACCATTTTCATAACTAGCGTAGCAGAATTGGTTGCTGCTTTATCAATAAATTGATCAAATGAGATTTCCGACTCTTTACCAGCGATATCGGAAAGGGAACGAATGATCACAAAAGGAACACCAAAGCGATGAGCTACCTGGGCTATCGCCGCTGCTTCCATTTCAACGGCTTGAAGATCGGTAAACTTCTCTCGTATAAAATCTACACGTTCCGGATCCTCCATGAAAGAGTCACCCGTAGCAATTAAACCTCTCACGATTTGAAATCTGTCTAATTCTTTTGCGGCAGTTTCTGCTACCCCGATTAATTGATCATCAGCTTTAAAGGCAGCTGGAAGCTGAGGAACCTGGCCATACTCATATCCAAACGCTGTTACATCGACGTCATGATGGCGCACCTCCGTAGAGATGACGGCATCACCTACATTTAAAGAAGGATTAAGCCCTCCTGCTGATCCTGTATTGATGATATAATCTGGCTTATATTTATCAAGAAGGATAGTTGTCGACATCGCTGCGTTCACTTTACCAATCCCCGAACGCAAAAGAATTACGTCTGCCCCATACATTTTTCCAAACGTAAATTCACAGCCGGCAACAGTTTCCTGTGTTTGATCCTCAATATTGTCTCTTAACAGAGTCACTTCTTCTTCCATTGCACCGATGATGGCAATTTTCATTTTTTTACCTCTTTCTTATTGTTTTACGCCTTCCATTACCCAGACAAAATCGTTGAAGCGCGTAAAAGTAACGCTAAAACCGTTTTTCTGTAAAATATGTTTTAAAAAGGGAATTGTTGTGTAATACTCCGTTTCCAAATCTTTTGCTAGGTTATGAAAGCCATTATTTTTAGCTTCTACGATTGCATTATTATAATCTTCCTCAGATTCATACATCGTATCCGCGAACACTATTTTACCACCAATAGAAAGAAGTCTGCCATATATAGCTATTGCTTCCGCTTTTTCATCATCAGTTAGATGATGGAAGGCGTACGAACTGACAAATGTATCAATGTTGATTTGCTCCGGAAATTGAAGAAAGTCCCCATCAAGGAGCAATGCTTTCCCACCAAGTTTATCTTCTGCAATTTTTCTCATCGGCTGGGAAGGTTCGATACCTGTCACCGTTAAACCTTCTGCTAGCAGCTTTTTGGTCAGATTTCCTGTCCCGACACCGAATTCAACTACATGACCATAGGAACGATTAGCGACTCCCTCTAATATTTCCTCATATTTTGAAAATACTTCTTTATATTGAAGATCATGGCCAACGACTGTCTTATCATATGTGTCAGCCCACTGTTCGAATACTTCAAGAAATTCTCTACCCATTAATGTCACTCCTAAGATGTCGATAATTCCTATAGGTATACTATGAATTATTGAAAAAGCTGTTCTCAATTTACCATATTCCGTACTTTTATTCAACAAATTCGTTGTTTCTTAGAAAAGAAATGGCTAAAATATATTCTGACAGAAAGGAGGATTTGAATTGATGAATTTTCAGTTTGACCTCATTGAGGATAAAGTTGAATTTTATGAGGCCAATAACCTTAAAACATTACAAAAAAAGATTGAGGCACAAATAGAGGAAAATAAAGCAATTATGCTGGGAGTTCATTCCGTTTCCCATCAAATGCATGTAAATGAAAATGGACAAACCTATTTTACTGCTGTCGTCCATTTTAAAAAGAAATAGGATGGTGCCAATATTTGGCCCATCCTTTCGTATTCTCTTACTTATTCTGATAGTTGTTCTACCTTTGTTGGCATCCAGCCTTGGCCATCCACCCATTTAATATAAACTTTATACTTCTGCTTAGTGTCTTTGGATTCAATCGTTCCTACTGAGGCATTTTGCGTTGATTTATCTCTGCCTAGCCAGTATACCGTCATATTACTCTGATCAATTCCAGTTGCATAGGACATTGCTGCTAACATTTCCTGCCAATCAGCAGAATTTTGATCATATACCGGGGTATGTTCACCCGATTGGGTTGTGCCGACAGGCTTCCATGAAGGGTTTTCAACTGATTTTGAGACATCCGATGAACTTCCGCCTTCAGAAACGACTGCTTGGGATTCGTCTGCCTGATCAGGTGCTACACTATCCTCACTATTTCCATCATCATTATTGGCAACATCCTCGGATGATTTCTCTTCCTCTTTAGATACTTTCTCATCTTTTTTCTCTTGTACTGCCTTTTGTTTCTGTTCTGTTTTTTGAGTGTCCTTTTTCGGTGCAGCAGCATTATCATCGCCTGATGAAAAAATATTATAAGCTACGAAAATGATTAAAAGTAACACAATGATAATTAAACTATTTAAGACGATGTTCGTCTTTTTTCTTTTTGCTCGATTGCCAAAACGTGAACTTTGATTAAGATCGTTACTCAACTGATATCACTCTCCCAAAAAATAAGGCTCTAAATATTCTAACATGAATTGATGAGATATTTAAAGGAAAAACCTGCCTCTACTCGGAATCATTATCATTTTCATACAACACCTTTACCATATCAGCAAATAACAAATTAACCCCGCCCGCATTGTCTGGCACATCTAAATTAACCGCAACTAAAGCATATTTGGGAGTTTGATATGGAAAATACCCGGCAAACCATTTATTATGCAATTGCTGACCATTTACAAACTTGCCAGTTTCTGCTGTCCCAGATTTCCCTGCAACCTCGTATGGAAGCTCTTTAAACCATCTTCCTGTCCCATTTGGGTTTAAAACAACCTCACGCAGCAATTTTTGCAGCTTCATCGCTGTATAAGGTGAAATAGTATCTCCCTTTAAGTCTTTTTGATCAAAATTCACCATGGTTGTACCATTTTTATATTCAATTTTTGACACTGCACGGACCATTTCCTTTTGGCCGCCTCTAGCAATCGTAGCCATCATATTAGCAACAGCTAAAGGTGTGGCGCGAACCTCATGCTGGCCAATTCCTGACATTGCCGCGAAATTAGCATCTTTTCTTGCCTCATCTGACACAAAAACTCTGCCCTTGTCCTCAACGGGAAGCTGTTTGAAATCACTGGTATGATAAATATCCCCCTGCCAGCCGACAGAACCAATCAAAGATAACTTTGCCGCATAGTCTTCCAGTAAGTTCGGATTCTTTTTTTGTAATTCTCTCGCTAACTCACCAAAGGTCCGATTACAGCTTCTGGCAAAGCTATCAGTAAAATTCAGCATCCCATAATTATATTTCAGCTCAGGCTTGCCATTGATCTTTTTACTGCAATCAAACATTCGTGTCGGGTCATCAAGATTATGATCGATGGATGCAGCTGCCACAACGGTTTTAAAGACAGAGCCCATGATTTGCTGCTTTAACATTACATTCGTAATTCCCGCTCCATTGTATGGGTCTTTTTTATTAACTGTCGGGCGTGATACCATCGCCAGCACACTATTGTCCTGTATGTCTAGTAGAACTAAACCACCTTTTTTTATTTGATACTTATCAACCAGTTCCTCTGCTTTTTGCTGCAGATTTTTATCAATGGTTGTTCGAACATTGACAGGATAAAAGGGATTAGCTGGGTCGACATACTTCACATTGATACCAAATAACGGGGCACCGCTTCCGTCAACATGGTAAACGAGCTTTGATTTTCCTTCAGGCAGAAGAAATTCATCAAAGCTTTCCTCAAGACCCGATACACCAATTAAGGTTTTCTCCGATAATTCTTTGTTTGGATACCGTTTCTGTAATTCTTTTGCATTTTCTCCTGTTAACCCTATTAATTGTTCAGCTGGCACATCTCTCCGCTCAAACTTTTTATCAATCGCAAATACACCTGGGATCTTTAATGAATTAATTTTTTCCATTTGCGAACTCGACAGTTCTACTGGTTCAGGTTCGCCGTAGGCAAATGGCTTCTTGGCACCTTCTACTGCACTTTTTAACAAATTAACAGGAATCCCAGTTATATCCGCAACTTTATCAACCTCCCAGTCCATCTTTTTTAAAAATGGAAATAGGACAAGCACCGACACCTTCTTATGTGTCAGCATTGTTCCATTCCGATCAAGAAAATTACCCCTGCCGTTATCTATCACTAATTCTTGTGTTCGTTGCTTTACGCTTTCCTCTAATAAATTAACGTTATGTTTTGAAAAAGTTTCTGTTTCAACTAATTGTATTTGCATTAAACGTGCTAAAAGAAGCACTAATCCGGTTAAGCTAATAAAAAGCCAGCCAACTGCGCGTTTTCTCCACATAAAAAACACCTCGTCAAAAGTTTTGACGAGGTTTACTTATTTCAAACATTTATTTAATTGAAACGATACGGACGCTCATTTCGCCGCCAGGCGTTTGAACAGATACTTGATCGCCAACCTTTTTACCTAAAAGGCTTTTAGCAATCGGTGAATCGTTAGAAATTTTACCTTCAAACGGATCAGCTTCTGCACTACCGACAATAGTATAGGTTTCTTCTTCACCATCTGGAAGCTCTACAAAGGTAACGGAGCTGCCAAGAGTTACAGAGTCGCTCGCTAGTTCCCCTTCTTCGATAATCTTAGCGTTGCGAACCATATTTTCTAAAGTGGTAATTCTACCTTCAACAAAAGCTTGCTCTTCCTTCGCGGAATCGTACTCAGAGTTTTCAGATAAATCTCCAAAGCTGCGCGCGATTTTAATTCTTTCTACCACTTCTTTACGTTTAACGGATTTTAAGTATTCAAGTTCTTGTACAAGTTTGTCCTTACCTGCCTGTGTCATTGGAAATACTTTCTCAGTAGCCAAAATCCTCACTCCTTCTAGTCTTCACAATACCCCATTAGAATTGTGTTTGTAATGTATGTAGATATTATGCCAATCGACATAATACATTCAGCGCGTCCTTGTAAAATAAAGGGCGCGCATTTATCCATTTTGGATTTTATAGATAGTTCTTTTGCTATTGTTTCATAAAAATGACTTTTGTTCAAGAATTGTTTGAATTTTTGTTACCATTAAATCAATCGCCACGTGATTATGACCGCCTTCAGGGATGATGACATCCGCATAGCGCTTGGTCGGCTCAATAAATTGATTGTGCATTGGGCGAACAACATTCACATATTGATCGATAACAGAATCAAGTGTTCTCCCGCGTTCTTGAATATCACGCTGCAGTCTGCGGATAATCCGTAAATCTGCATCGGTATCCACGTACAGTTTAATGTCCATTAAATTGCGTAGACGCTCATCTTCAAGAACCAAGATTCCCTCTAAAATGACGACATCCTTTGGTTCTACAGGAATGACTTTTTCTGAGCGTGTATGCTGTGAATAGTCATAGACAGGCTTTTCAATCGGTTCAAAGCGTAATAGCTTTTCTATGTGAGCTATTAATAAATCGTTATCGAAAGCGAGCGGATGGTCATAGTTTGTTTTTAACCGTTCTTCAAATGGCAAATCACTCTGATCCTTATAATAATAATCTTGTTCAAGCATCAAAATAGAATGCCCCTTAAAGCTTTCATAAATCGCTTTGGTAACACTGGTTTTTCCGGAGCCGGAGCCGCCGGTTACACCAATAACAACGGGCTTGCGCATTATACTAGTTCTCCTTTCGCATCATGTTGTTAGGGTATACCGGTTTGTCCAATTTGAATTGTACAATCTGAAGTGGATGTCTAGCTGCATCCAGTTCATTACCTTTTTCATCCCAAATTTTATCAATTACATGAGTAAAGTTTTGAATTTCCGGTCCGAAGAACTCTACTTCATCACCCGGTCTAAAATGGTTTCTCTGCTGAAGAGTTACCACTTGTGTCTCTTCATTATAATCTAACACAAGACCAACAAATTCAAACTTTGTCTTCTTGCTATGATTACCAAACATTTGCTCTTTATACCCCGGAACCCCTTCAAAAAACGCTGGAGCCGTTTCACGATTGGCACATTTGTCGAGTTCCTCTAACCATTCTCGCTTGATCACAAAATTCTCTGGATCTGCACAGTAAGCGTCAATAATCTTGCGATAAACACTGACAACGGTGGCCACGTAATGAATGGATTTCATCCGGCCTTCAATTTTCAAACTATCGATGCCCATCTCAATCATTTGCGGAATCGACTGAATTAAATTAAGATCCTTCGGGCTCATCGCAAACGGAGCATCACCTTCTGCATAAAGTGGTGCTTCGTTACCTTCGCCTTCAAGCTGATAAAGATCATAATCCCAGCGGCAGGATTGGCAGCAGCCGCCGCGGTTGGAATCTCTAGCGGTCATGTGGTTACTTAACGTACAACGGCCTGAATAAGCAATACACATCGCACCATGAATAAAGGTTTCAATTTCGATATCCACCTTTTCTTTCATTTCTCGAATCTCTTCTGCGCTTGTTTCACGAGCTAAAACAACACGCTCCAAGCCTTCTTCCTTCCAGAATTGGACAGCCTTCCAGTTTGAAAGGGATTGCTGAGTACTTAAATGCACTTCAATCTCCGGTGCAATCCGGCGGCAAGTTTCAATGATTATCGGGTCGGCCACAATGATTCCTGCGACGCCAGCTTCTTTCAAACCCTGCAAATACTCTTCTAACCCATCGATATTTTCATTGTGGGCATAGATATTGGTGGTAACATAAATTTTTGCACCATACTTTTTAGCGAACTCCACGCCTTCTTTCATTTCTTCAAAGGTAAAGTTATCCGCATTTGAACGCAGACCGTATTCCTGACCGCCAATAAATACGGCATCCGCACCATATTGAACGGCAATTTTCAACTTTTCAAGATTTCCTGCTGGAGCAAGGAGTTCCGGCTTTTTCACAATAACACGCTTTCCATCGATAATTTCAGAAATCTTATCTTTAACTGTATTCACGATTGAAACTCCTCCCTTTTAATAAACTGTCTCTTTAAAATAGAATCCTGTATCTAACGGACGATTGGACGGCTGAATTTCTTCGATTGCTGCTAATAACTCGTCCTTTTTATCCTCGTATGCATCTGGTTCTTCGAAATATAAATTAATCGCCTCTCGGTAAGCTTTTGTAACAGCAAGAATATATTCCGGGCTCTTTAGGATTCCGTCGATTTTGAAAGAATCTACTCCTGCTTCTAACATTTCCCCAAGCTCATCGATGATACAAATATCATTAGGGCTCATAATATGGGTTCCGTTTTCATCTTCAAAAATCGGATATTTATTCCCACGTTCCTTATCATGAAGGAACATATCTTTTTGCATTTTTCGGTTTTCAATTTCCATTGCTTTGCCTTGGTATTCATAATAATTACCAAGCAAGGAACGCTTGGATTGGAACATACAGCTCATGCCGTGTACCTGTACTTCAATTTCCACTTCGGCATTTTCCCTGATTTCAACAATGGCATCCATATTGATTTCACGGGCAAGAACGGCTCTTTTCGTGCCCTTTCTTCCCCAGTAGTTGCATGTATACCAGTTCGTGCCTGTCGTTTCTGTGCTCCAATGAAGCTTCATTTCAGGTGCTGCTTCTTTAGCTGTCATTAATACAGCTGGGTCTCCAAAAATGATGGCATCTGCTTTATTCTCCGCCGCAAATTGGATATACTCGCCAAGCTCGTCAATTTTATCATTATGAAAGATAGCATTCATCGCCACATAAACTTTTTTTCCTTTAGAATGTGCCAATTCTATCGCTTTTTTAACATCTTCTCTATTAAATTCACCTGCAAGACGCAGCCCATATCGTTGTTCTCCAACAACAAAAGCATCTGCTCCCGCCTCGGCTAAAGGCAAAATATCATTTACAGATGTTGCTGTTACAAGTAATTCAGGCTTTTTCATAACTCTCACCTCTTCTTTTGCTAATTGCGACTCCATCCCCTACTGGAAGAATAACCGAATCATAATCTGGATGTCGCATTAACCAATGGTTAAACTCATCAATTTTCTTAACTAAATTTCGAATTCTTTTAGATTCTATCTCGGGCTCCGCTACTAATCCTTTGAACAAAACATTATCAGTAATAATCATTCCGTCATCTGAAAGATATTTTGAATAGATTTCAAAAAACTTTTTATATTGTCCTTTAGCGGCATCAATAAAAATGGTATCGTAAGGTGCAAACTTGCTAACGGCATCCTCCACCTCTAATGCATCACCCTCAACCAGGATAATTTGCTTAGCATGCTCTGAACGTTTGATGAACTCTTTAGCTGCTTGAATTCGTTCTTCATCCCGTTCAATCGTAACAATTTGAGCTTTAGGAAGGGCATTTGCCATTCTTAAGGCAGAGTAGCCAATTGCCGTCCCTACTTCAAGAATCTTTTTTGAATTTTGGATGCGCAATAATTGAAGCAGCGCTTCGATTCCGGCAATTTCCATAATCGGAACTTTATGAACCTGGGCGTAGTTCTCCATTTCCGAAAACAACGGATTTCGTCCAAGAATCAATTCTTCTATATAAAAATGCAGCTTTTCATTTAACAAGCTGCCGTCACCTCAATCCTTTAAAATGCCTTAAATGCATTTTTGCCAATTTAATAGTCTTTAGACATGAAAAAATAGCGTTCACAGAAAATGACATCACGAGTTTGACCCCGATCCGTTTTTTTCGGACAAAATCGTCCCAAATTCCCTTACTGTGAGTTACGCTATGGATTATCTATTCAACACTGAATTATTCTACCATAAAAAAAAGGGAAATGCGAACATTTCCCCAAATGTGTTGATTATTTTTTACTGGAAATATACTTTGCTTTTAAATTATTATGCTCTTCAAGCGTTTTGCTAAAATAGATTTGACCATTGGCTGCAAGAAAATAATAATAATCGGTTTTCTCGGGGTTCAAGGCAGCCTCGATAGAAATTCTTCCAGCATTGGCAATCGGACCTGGAGGCAGACCTTTATTTAGATAGGTATTGTATGGGGAACTCACTTCTAAATCCTTATAAAAAACCTTTTCTTTGTGTTTCCCTTGGGCATATAGGACAGTTGGGTCCGTTTGCAGCGGCATCCCCTTTTTCATTCGATTATAGAAAACACTTGCAATCGTTTTACGATCCGCTTTTTCAGTTGCTTCTTCCTCTACTAAAGACGCCATCGTTAACAGCTGATGAACGGATAGCTTTTTATCCTTGCTTTCCCCCGTATAATCAGATACTACAGTACGTGTTTTATCAAGCATAGCTGTGACCATTTCCTCAACGGTGGGGTTAGGCTTGTAAAACGGATAGGTTGCCGGATATAAATAACCCTCAAGTGGATATTTTATAGATGCATTCAGGATTTCATCGGTTAAAATATCAGGATATTTCGCCATAAGTGCTTTAATAAACTCTTTATCATTTAATTTATTGAAAACATCCGCTTCATTTTGCTTAGTAGCAGCAGCCATTATTCCCGCAATTTCCTTCAGTTGCTTACCCTCTGGAATGGCAATTTTAAAGCTTGCCTGCGCCAGCACCTTCCCCGTTTTTAAGCGCTCTACGATTTCTTGGACATCCATCGAAGGACTTAATTGATATTCACCAGCCATAAAGCCGCCTTCGTTTTTAAGTTTAACATAATACTTAAATACCTTAGCGTCCTTAATAATTCCGTTTGATTCCAACGTTTCAGCAATCCCTGTCACAGAAGAGCCAATTGGAATGTCGACTTTTTTCTGAACCTTACTTTTTGGATCCACCGGTTTCATGGCTGATTGTATGTAGAGATAGCCTCCGCCACCTACTAACAAAATTAATAATATTAATAAAATTGAAATAATCAAAACAATTTTTCGAACAACCTTTGCTTCGCTTTGGTGTTCGAGCATTTTTTGACGAATAACATCCTTTTTTGTGTCTTTATTGTCAGTCGTCATCTTTTTCCCCCTTTCCACATGACTTACTTTCGTAAAATAACTATTGTTCACGAATTTTTACAGATAATGCTCCTATTTTATTTCAGCATATAGTAAGAAAAATGTCAATTTAACAATGAATTTGTCGGAAAGTAAGTGGAAATTTTAAAGAAAAAAACCAGCTATTAAATAGCTGGTTCCTGCAATCTTATTCTTCGTCTTCTTGCTCTTCATAGAAGGTATTTAACATTTCTTCAACCATATCCCATTCCTCTTCGGTTTCAATTGGGATTAATTCGCCGTCGCCGCCCTCATCTGTAGGATTAAAGGCATAGGCATGAATTTCGGGACCTTCTTCATCCTCTTCGTCCATTGCACCAACTGGAGTAAATAAGACATATGACTTTCCGAATTCTTCTGATTCAAATGTAAAGAGCACCTCAAATAATTGCTCATTTCCTTCTTCATCAACGATTGTAATTTGGTTTTCTCCGTGTTCCATTTCTTCACCTCATTAATTTTTACTATCAAGATAGCCTTGCAGAATCATTACGGCTGCCATTTTATCAATGACTTTTTTGCGCTTTTTCCGGCTAACATCCGCTTCAAGCAATACGCGTTCTGCCGCCATCGTTGTCAGGCGCTCGTCCCATAAAATAGTCGGAACAGAAAATTGATTTTCTATTTCCTCAGCAAATTGCTTGCTTGCCTCACCGCGCGGTCCAATTGTACCGTTCATATTTTTTGGCAAACCAATGACCACTTTATCTACTTGATACTCTTTTATTAATTGACCAATTTCCTCAAAACCAAACTCCTGTCTTTCTTCATTGATTTTGAGGGTTTTAAGGCCCTGTGCTGTCCACCCCAGTTCATCACTAAGAGCAATTCCAACAGTTTTTGAGCCGACATCTAAACCCAATACGCGCATTCATTAACCCTCTCGTTGCTGTTTTAGATAGGATTTGACTAATTCCTCAATAATTTCGTCACGTTCAAGCTTCCGAATGATATTACGGGCATCGCGATGACGTGGAATGTAGGCAGGGTCTCCAGATAAAAGGTACCCGACTATTTGATTGATAGGGTTATACCCTTTTTCCTTAAGAGCCTCATAGACTTGAAAAAGTACATCGTTTACATCATGTTCAAAAGGCTCTTCCGGAAAATTAAATCTCATCGTTTTGTCAAATGAGCTCATATCATGCACCTCGTTCTTTAAGGAGAGATTTGTAATAGTTACCTACATTTTACACTAGTTTATCCTTTTATCAAATGGATTTTACCCATTCGTCCACGAATTGTAAAGCGGATTCAAGTTTTTCAGGGTCTTTCCCGCCTGCTTGGGCCATGTCAGGACGACCGCCGCCGCCGCCGCCGCATCTCGTTGCTACTTCTTTGATCAGCTTGCCGGCATGGTAACCTTTTTCAATTAAATCCTTTGTGACTGCTGCAATTAAATTAACTTTTCCTTCATGGGCACTACCTAGTACGATAATCGCTGAGCCTAATTTTTGCTTTAAATCATCTGCCATATTTCTTAAGTTGTTCATATCTGCAGCCTGAACTTTAGCCGCTAACACTTTGACTCCATCTATTTCTTTAACATTGGAAACGAGATTGCCTGCTTCAATATTTCCAAGCTTTGCAGCAAGTGATTCGTTTTCACGTTGAAGCTGTTTGATTTCTGTCAATAAACCTTCAATTCTTACAGCAATATCTTTTGGATTGGTTTTAAGCTTTTCTGCTGCTTCCTTTAATAATCCAACTTGTTCATTTAAGGCTTTATAAGCTGATTCACCTGTAACAGCTTCAATCCGTCTAGTTCCAGCCCCAATTCCGCCTTCTGAAACAATTTTAACTAAGCCAATCACAGAAGTGTTAGGAACATGACATCCTCCGCAAAGCTCAAGGCTGTAATCGCCAACTTTTACAACACGGACAATATCGCCATATTTTTCGCCAAAAAGGGCCATTGCACCCATTGCTTTTGCTTCAGCAATAGGCTTTAGGCTGATATCGACTTCAATATTACTCCAGACTTTTTCATTCACGATTTTTTCAATTTGCTCTAGTTCCTCCGGTTTAATTTGACCAAAATGCGAAAAGTCAAAGCGAAGGCGGTCCGGTTCAACAAGGGAACCTGCCTGATTCACATGCTCGCCAAGGACATCTTTTAATGCTTGATGCAGCAAATGAGTAGCTGTATGGTTTTTAATAATTTTTACGCGGTTATCGGCATCAACAGTAGCCGTAACTTGATGGTTTGTTTTTAACGTACCTGATTTAATGACAACTTGATGCAGGTTTTGACCGTTTGGTGCTTTTTGAACATCTTTAACAAAAACACTTACACCATCACCCGCAATCTGGCCGCGGTCAGCGATTTGTCCGCCGCTTTCTGCATAAAAAGGTGTCACATCTAAAATAATCTGGACTTCCTCATCTTTAGATGCCTCATTTGCAAGTTCACCATTTTTAATAATGGCTAATACAGAAGAGGTGGTTTGCAGCTGGTCATACCCAACAAACTTGCTTTCTACTGTCACATCTCGCAGTACTCCACCTTGAACCTGCATCGAATCAACATCTGCACGGGCTTTTCGTGCACGATCACGCTGCTGCTCCATTTCTACCTCGAAGCCTTCATGATCAACCTTCATACCTTCTTCTTCTGCATATTCTTCAGTTAATTCAACCGGGAAGCCATAAGTATCATAAAGACGGAAAATGTCTTCACCTGGAATCGTATTGCTTCCTTTAGCTTTTTCCTTTTTAATAACACTTGCTAAAATAGCTAAACCTTCATGAAGTGTTTCATGGAAGCGCTCTTCTTCGTTCTTAATGACTTTCTGAATAAATTCTTCCTTGTCTTTTACTTCCGGATAAAAATCCTGCATGATCTCTCCGACGACTGGAACCAATTCAAACATAAATGGACGATTAATATTAATTTGCTTTGCGTAACGGACAGCACGGCGGAGCAAACGTCTTAATACATAGCCTCGGCCCTCATTTGATGGCAAAGCCCCGTCCCCAATTGCAAAAGCAACGGTACGAATATGGTCTGCGATAACTTTGAAAGCGACGTCACGGTCTTTGTCTACTCCGTATTTATCACCAGAAATTTCCTCTGTAGCACGGATAATCGGGATAAATAAATCAGTATCAAAATTGGTTGGAACATTCTGAACAACAGATGCCATTCGCTCTAATCCCATTCCAGTATCGATGTTTTTCTTTGGAAGCGGAGTATAACTGCCATCAGGATTATGGTTAAATTGAGAAAATACTAGATTCCACACCTCAAGGTAGCGTTCATTTTCCCCGCCTGGATATAGCTCAGGGTCGCTCGGATCATTCCCATACTCAGGCCCGCGATCATAGAAAATTTCCGTGTTCGGACCACTTGGGCCCTCCCCAATATCCCAGAAGTTTCCTTCAAGTCGAATAATGCGCTCCTCCGGAATTCCGATAGTTTTATTCCAAATTTCATATGCTTCATTATCCTCTGGATGAATAGTGACAGATAATAGCTCTGGGTCAAAGCCAATCCATTTTTCAGAGGTTAAAAACTCCCATGCCCACTCTATGGCTTCCTTTTTAAAATACTCACCGATCGAAAAATTACCAAGCATTTCAAAGAAGGTATGGTGACGGGCTGTTTTTCCGACATTCTCAATGTCGTTAGTACGAATTGATTTTTGCGCATTTGTAATTCTTGGATTATCCGGCACAACACGGCCATCGAAATATTTCTTTAAGGTTGCCACACCGCTGTTAATCCACAATAGTGATGGATCATCGTGCGGGACAAGTGGAGCACTTGGTTCAACTTGGTGTCCTTTTTCTTTGCTAAAAAAATCAAGAAACATTTGGCGGATCTGTGATCCTGTTAAGTTTTTCATAATATAGACCTCCTTATATATGTAAAAAAGAATACAAAAAAGCCCTCATCCCTATAGCAGGGACGAGAGCTATGTCTCGCGGTACCACCCTGATTATGAATACAAAATCACGTATCCATCTCTCAATAAAGCCTTAACGCGGCTAAAACGGCAGTGGTTAGCTGCACTCAGGACTAGCGTTCTGTCATCCTTCATCTAGAGCTTCTTTCAGCCTGGGAAGCTCCTCTCTTCTGCACAATTTGTGCTACAGATGGTCTACAACATAATAAGGTCCTTCAACATGTTCATCCAAATATTCTATAACGAATTATATCCACCCAGAAAACGTTTGTCAATTTCTTATGTTGGCGAATCAGGCGTTTCCCGCTGCATAAAATGATTTTTAGCATGAAGGATCGCTACTTTTAGAACAACTAGGATTGGAACTGCTAATATTAACCCTAATATCCCGCCAATTTCTCCTCCTGCTGTTAACGCCACCATTATTAATAAAGGATGCATATGCAAACTTTTCCCAACGATATATGGAGATAAAATATTTCCCTCAAGAAATTGCAATCCAAACACAATGACTAATGTGATAATAACTAGCTTTGCTGATGAAGTGGCTGCAATAATGACAGCAGGCACCGCTCCAATAATCGGTCCAAAGTAAGGGATCACATTTGTGGCACCAACTATTAACCCTAATAGCAATGGATATTTTAAATGGAAAATCCAAAATAATAGGGCCGAAATGCTCCCGATAATAATGCAAACTAACAGCTGGCCCCTGATATAGCTGCCAAGCGACTCATCGACATCCTTTAGAAAAAGCGTCCCTTTCTTGCGCCATTTTTTCGGAGTCAAATACCAAGCTGCCCGTTTTATCAAAGGAAAATCCTTTAACATATAAAAAGCAATGAACGGAATAATCATAAAGATTAATGCCGAATTCAAAAAGTTCATTAAAATATTTACAATTACCGTCAAAAGGGAGTCCATCTTTTTTTCAAATGCGTCAATACCATCATTTAATTTAGTTTGCAGACCATCCGGCCATGCCCTCGTGTGGGATTGTAAATGATTGACCCAGCCTCGGTATTGCTCGGCAAATACGGGGGCACTTTCTGACAGGTCCTTTAATTGGTTAATGATGACGGGAATTCCTTTATAAAGGGCAAAACCGATTCCTCCAAAAAATAGCACATATATTAAAATAATAGCAAGACCACGATGCAGCCCTTTTTCATGCAATTTTTCTACAATGGGATGAAGTAAATAAGTAATGAATCCCGCTATGACAAAAGGGAGAACAATAATCGCAGCCATTCTTACAATCGGCATCCAGACGGAGCTAATTTTAAGAAAAACATAAATGGCAATTAATAAAAGGAGCAAAAATCCAATTCTGTAATACCATTTCATTCGAATGTCCACGCCCGCGCCTCCTTTCTATTAGTTTTGGAGACATTTCAATGGAATATTCAAAATCCCCCTCAAATTTGAGGGGGATTAATTTTAAAATATCGCTCGTTTTACTATCTTTTGCATTCTTTTCATATTGCGGGCTGACATCATATCATTTCTTTGGGCGATATTATATGCGGCCATTCCAGCACCAAAGGCAACCACCGTCGTCATCATTTTATTCATACGCCTCACCTCTTTGCAATATTTAAAGGGTGTAACGACGTTCTTCTTCTTCAAATAAATCATCCAGCGAACTTAGTGATCCGTCTTCTTCGACTTGATGGGTGTTGATAATACCTTTGTTAAGGGAAAGTTCAATAAAACAATTCCAGCAATAATATTGGTTAATACCAATTTTGCCGATATCCTTGCTTTGACAATTGGGACACTTAAACATGAAAAGACACCTCACGTATGATCTACATCAACGATAATGGCATCCTTTCCGATCGCTAAGGGCTTCCCGGATTGAACCACTTGTTTCCCTTCCGTAATTTCCGAAAAGAAGCCATCCGTGATTTCGTACCCTACGATTGTGCCCACTTCCTCCTGAAAATATACATCTTTTAACATTCCGAGCGATTCACCGCTCTTAGTAAGCATCATCATTCCGTCTAGTGAATGTTGATGGGTCAAGGTATATTCAGGACTCTCTTTCAACTTTTCCAAATACATGGCATTCTCAATCATTACCCCATCCCAGCCAAAGGAGGCGACCTTTTGAATATCGAGAAAATAGGATTGTTTGAAGAAAACGCCTTTTTTAACTAAAAGACCTTCTACTTTTCCATGGCTGGAAATACAAAGGTCGTGAATTTCACCAATTTTTGTTCCTTTTTTAGTGTCAAAAACCGGTTGTCCTTTTAATAATGAAAATGTCCGCAAAGAGTGTCCCACCCCCTCTCGAACATTTATAGTTTCAGTCTTTCACCATAAAATCATAAGGGGTAACGTTTTCCATGCCAACCATTGGATTGACTAGCATTAATTCCTCTTCTAACGACATTTCACTGTCAGCTGTTTTTGAAGCCAAATTGGTATCATTTTCCGGAAGGATTTCACGAAGCTTTTCGCATAGAGTGGTTTGCCTTTTCGACTCATCTGCTCGTTCGACGCCCATTCTTAGTGCATCCTCTTCGCCGCATAATATCAGGGATTGCTTGCTTCTAGTAATCGCCGTATAGATTAAATTGCGCTGCAGCATCCGGTAATAACTTCTTGTTATTGGAAGAATGACGATTGGAAATTCGCTTCCCTGCGATTTATGTACTGAACAGCAATAAGCATGGGTGATTTGGTTTAAATCCTGACGTGTATATTCGACTTCATTGCCTTCAAAGGAAATGTAAATCATATCTTGTTTTTCGGTATTTTCCTTAGCATAGATAATCGAGATTATTTCACCAATATCTCCATTAAATACATTGCTTTCCGGCTGATTAACAAGTTGAAGCACCTTATCGCCAATTCGGTACTTCACTTCGGCAAAGGCAATTTCCTTTCTTGTGCCCTCCGGGTTCGGATTAAATATTTCCTGCAACAATAGATTTAACCGGTCGATTCCTGCCGGTCCCCGGTACATAGGGGCCAACACTTGAATATCTTTGGCGGTATAGCCTTTATTTTTTGCATTGATTGCGACCTTTTCGACTACCTGTGAAATCTGTGCTGTTGAACATCTAATAAACGAACGGTCTGGTTTTCGTTCTGCGACATTAGCCGGCAAGTGACCCTTTTTAATTTCATGGGCAAGTTCGATAATAGAGGAGCCTTCTGCTTGGCGGTATATATCGGTTAATCTTACTGTTGGTATTCGTGCCGATTGCAACAGGTCTTTTAATACCTGACCAGGACCAACAGAAGGAAGCTGGTCTTCATCCCCTACGAGAATTACTTGAATATTTTCAGGGAGTGCTTTAAACAATTGATTGGCAAGCCAAATATCGAGCATGGAGGTCTCATCGACAATCAGGATTTTCCCTTCAAGTGGACTTTCTTCCGCACGGTCAAATCCATCTGAACCGTTATATCCAAGCAGCCGGTGAATCGTCACCGCTGGAAGCCCTGTTGATTCACTCATCCTTTTCGCTGCTCTTCCAGTTGGCGCGGCCAGCAAAAATGGAAACGGCTCATCTTTTTTATGGTAATCCTTCAGCTCTAATGAACAGCCATGCAGTTCAGCATATAACTCGACAATTCCTTTAATTACTGTCGTTTTTCCTGTACCAGGTCCACCAGTTAAGATTAGCATCGGTGACATTAATGCCGTTTGAATCGCTTCTTTTTGTGTTGGGGCATACTGAACCCCAATCCGTTCCTCTAAGCTTCCTAATGCCAGCAGAAACTCCGATTCAGGAAATTGTTCTTTGTATTCTGTTTGTTTTAAAATGCGATTGATGCTTGTCACCAGGCCCTTTTCCGCAAAAAATAAGGAAGGTAAATAAACGCGTTTTTCTTCTCCAATTATTTTTCCTTCTTCTTCAAGCTTGATAATCTCGTTGGAAATATTCAGATAGTCGATTTGATCCCGTTTATTTTCTTCTAAAAGTGCTTTTACCCGCTCTAGCAAATCTTCCACCTGTATAAAAACATGACCCGTTTGCATGCTTTCGTTTTCCAAGATATAAAGGCAGGCTGCTTTAATTCGATCGGGATGACTGCCGGAGATGCCAAGCTGGTAGCCTAGCTCGTCTGCACGGCCAAAACCGATCCCTTCAATATCCTCGACAAGCTGATAAGGATTTTTTTGAATGGTATTTAAGGTTTCTTCTTTATACACCTGATAAATCCGCATCGATAACTGCGGCCCAAAGCCATATTGATTTAAGGCGACCATAACCTGCTCAAGCCCTTGATGCTCCATCAAAGTGTCGTAAAGCTGCTTGGCCTTATCAGGAGGGAGCTTAGGAACCGAATCTAAGAGTGAAGGCTGATTTAGAATTTTGGAAATCGCGTTTTCCCCTAAGGTTTCCACAATGTTTTCGGCCGTCTTTTTTCCAATCCCTTTAAACATTTCACCAGATAAATAAGCAATCACCCCTTGTTTTGATTGGGGCATATCCTTCCTGAAATGATTAGTTTGAAATTGCAGACCGAACTTCGGATGATCTTTAAACTCACCGTAGAAAATATAGGTTTCCTGCTCATGGACTTTTGGAAAATAGCCCGTGATAACCGCTTCTTTGTCATCATATTGATGATTGGTTTCATCGACCCGAATTCTTAAAACCGTATAAAGATTCTGCTCATTATGAAAAATCGTAACAATTGGTCTGCCCTTCACAAATTTCCCTTGTTCGGCAAATAAATCAAGCGAATCCTGTTTTTCCATTTTGCTCCCTCCCTCCACCTGAAAATTTAAAACATTATTGATTATTTTCAATTAATTTTTTGGCATGACCGGCAAGCATATGGTCTGGTTGAATGTCTAATGCTTTTTGGAACATTTCTAAAGCTTTATCAGCATTTTCTTTAAATGCATATGATACTCCTAAATTATAGTAAGCATCTGAATGATCAGGATCTAACTCCACACATTTTTCAAATTGAACCATCGATTCATCAATTAGCTCTAACTGCGCTAAACATAAGCCATATTGAAAACGTGCTTCGGCATCATTTTCATTTAGCTCGACGCTTCTTTGCAAGTATGGAAGAGCATACCTTCCTTGATCTAAGCTAACTAGAGTTAATCCCAGCATAAAGAAATTGTCTGCTGACTGAAGTCCTTTTTTCATTGCGGTTTCAAACATATTTTTCGCTTCGTTGAACAAGTCTTTGCTGAAAAGTAAATTACCGATACTATAGTACGCTGCCGCAGCGTTTTCATCTATTTGGATTGCTTTTTGATAGAAGTTTAGAGCTCTTTCATCGTCCCCAACTGCTGAGAGGACGTTGCCAAAATTTATATAAGCAATAGGGTCTTTTGGGTTTTCTTCAATGGCTTCGTTAAAGGCCTTTGCTGCCTCTTCCCAGTTCCCTTCTTGCATGTACTTTACACCCAATTCGTTTTTATCCATTCCAATCACTCCATTCTAAAGGAAAGTATATCATATTCCGTATAAAAAACCCTGACTCCGGAAGCGGAATCAGGGTCATTTTAGCCGACATAAGTAAGTCGTTCACCATTTTTATATACTTCGTCAATTGTTCCGCCGCCAAGGCATTCATCACCATTGTAAAAAACAACAGCCTGCCCTGGTGTGACGGCACGAATTGGTTCATGGAAAATAACTTCTGCCCGACCGTCTTCTAAAAGACGAACGGTTACCTTATTATCTTCCTGACGATAACGGAATTTGGCCGTACATTCGAATTCCGCCGGCTTTTCTCGATTGGACACCCAGCTGACATTAGCCGCGATAATCGAATCAGAATATAGCTTTTCGTTATGAAAACCTTGTCCAACATAAAGGACATTTCTTTTTAAATCCTTACCGATGGCAAACCAAGGGTCACCCGAACCGCCGATGCCAAGTCCATGGCGCTGGCCAATCGTATGATACATCAGACCTTCATGCCTGCCCTTCACTTCGCCTTCGAATGTTTCCATATTTCCAGGCTGTGCCGGTAAATATTGTCCTAAAAACTCCTTAAAATTACGTTCCCCAATGAAACAAATCCCTGTGCTATCCTTTTTCGTCGCTGTTGCCAGGTTCGCTTCCTTGGCAATTTCCCGAACTCTTGCTTTTTCTAAATTACCGATTGGAAACATAACTTTACTAAGCTGCTCCTGCGACAATTGGTTTAAGAAATACGTTTGGTCCTTGTTTTCATCCAGACCGCGGAGCATTTTGTATTCTCCATCACGATATTCTACTTGAGCATAATGGCCAGTCGCAAGAAAGTCAGCTCCCAACTTCATCGCATGCTCAAGGAAGGCTTTAAATTTGATTTCTTTATTACACATCACATCGGGATTAGGAGTTCTTCCAGCCTTATATTCTTCAAGGAAATAGGTAAATACCTTGTCCCAATATTGCTTTTCAAAATTAACGGCATAATACGGAATACCGATTTGATTGCAGACACGAATTACATCTTCATAGTCTTCTGTCGCTGTGCAAACACCGTTTTCATCGGTGTCATCCCAGTTTTTCATGAAAATGCCGATCACATCATAGCCCTGCTGCTTTAATAAAAGCGCTGCTACTGAAGAATCCACACCTCCAGACATTCCAACAACCACCCGTGTGTCTTTTGGATCTTTTCTTTCCAATTTTCATGCACCTCTCTTTTTGCGGAAACATTTGCTGTACATTTATTTTTTCAGACGAGAAACCACTTTAGCTGTTTCTTCCGCAGCCTTTATCACTTCTTCTTCAGTTGTGGTAAAGCCAAAGCTGAAACGGATGGAATTGATTAATCGCTCTGATTGTTTGCCAAACATGGCCACAAGGACATGAGAAGGTTCGATTGAGCCAGCCGTACAAGCTGATCCGCTCGAAACAGCGATACCTGCTAAATCAAGATTCACCAGCATCGCTTCCACACTTGTCCCCGGGAAGCTTAAGTTTAATACATGCGGCAAAGAATTTTCAAGCAATCCGTTTACCTCAAACTCGACATTTAAATCCCGAAGCTTTCGCATAAGTGTTTCTTTTAACCCCAAATACTTATCTCGTTTTGGAGTACGGTCTTCATTTGCAATGGTGACGGCTTCATGAAAGCCAGCAATGGAAGCAACATTTTCGGTTCCTGCCCGTCGTTTTCTCTCCTGCTCCCCGCCAAAAATACGCGGAGAAATTTTTACGTCAGCACTTGCAAAAAGAAAGCCCATTCCTTTTGGGCCATTGATTTTATGAGCGGAAACGGATAATAAGTCAATCATGCATTCACTGACATCAATGTGCTCTACTCCATATGCCTGAACCGCATCGGTGTGAAATTTCGCTTGATGGTCTTTTAAAAGTTGTCCGATTCCCCTGATTGGCTGAATGGTACCTACCTCGTTATTGCCATACATAACAGAAACCAAGATTGTGTCGTCCCTTAAGGCGGTTCGGAGTTCATCAATCGAGATTCTCCCTGTTTCATCGACAGGTAAATAAGTAACCTCAAAGCCCATTTTTTCTAGTTTTTTGCAAGCATGAAGGACAGCATGATGCTCAATTTGCGTGGTAATAATATGTTTCCCATTATTCTGGTAGCTCTCAGCCACACTGAATAATGCCAAATTATCAGCCTCGGTACCTCCGCTTGTAAAAATAATCTCGTTTTCCTTTGCCCCGATACTTTTAGCTAACGCTGCCCGTGCAAGGTCAATATGATGGCGGGCCTCCCTGCCAAAGGAATGTATGCTGGAAGGATTTCCAAAAGTTGAGTTCATGACTTCGAGCATTCTTTCCACTACTCTAGGATGCATGGGAGATGTCGCGGCATGGTCGAGATAAATTCGTTCCATAAATACACCTTCAATCAAAAATAATTCTCTATTATTACCATTTACCTTAAATGTAAAACATATAACCTTCTTCTGGTTCTTGATCTTCACTGTGGCTGGCTAAGTCTTCTAATGTCGTATTATCTAAAACATCCTTAATCGCATCGCGAATACGAATCCACAACTCACGCTTGGCAGGCTCTTCATCTTCAATGCCCTCTACAGGGGTAATCGGACCTTCAAGGACACGGATAACATCCCCTGCAGTAATTTTTGAAGGAACGTCTGAAAGAATATAGCCTCCATAAGCACCCCTAATACTTCTAACTAATCCGGCATTTCGTAATGGAGCAATTAATTGTTCTAAATAGTGTTCTGATAGTTCATTGGCCTGGGCAATTGTTTTTAAAGAAGTAGGACCTTCACCGTATTTTTTAGCAAGCTCAATCATAATCGTCAAGCCATAACGTCCCTTTGTTGAAATCTTCATTATTAGCACCCCTATGTTCTATGATCTATATTTAAGAAAATCCTTAGTAAATTGATTGGCATTAAAATTATATCATATTCTTCTTTAATATGCTTTTAGGATAGAAAATGGTATCGTAAGGGTAAGTGATTTCTTATGTGGAGAGATGAACATGCAACAAAAACCTTTAGCATTTCGGATGCGTCCCAGAACGATTGAAGAAATTGTCGGCCAGCAGCATCTGGTTGGCGACGGTAAAATTATTGCGAGAATGGTGAAAGCAAAACAGCTGACATCAATGATTTTATATGGACCGCCAGGGATCGGCAAAACCTCGATCGCCAGCGCTATCGCTGGCAGCACAAAATATGCTTTTCGAACTTTGAATGCTGTAACCAATAATAAAAAGGACATGGAAATTGTCGCAGCAGAGGCGAAAATGTCCGGGAAAGTAATCCTTCTCCTCGACGAAGTCCATCGTTTAGATAAAGCAAAACAGGATTTCTTATTACCCTACTTAGAAAACGGAATGATTACCTTAATTGGTGCGACAACCAGTAATCCCTATTTTGCAATTAATCCAGCGATTCGCAGCCGATGTCAGATTTTCGAACTTAAGCCGTTAACACCGGATGAAATTAGGCAGGCTTTGAAACGGGCACTCGAGGATGAAGAGCGAGGCTTTGGACGATTAAAGGTGGCAGTTTCAAATGATGCACTGCAGCATTTTGCTCAAGGTTCGGGCGGTGACGTAAGAAGTTCGTTAAACGCACTGGAATTAGCGGTTCTTTCAACAGATAAAGATGAAGAGGATGTAATTCATATCGATGTAACCACAGCCGAAGAGTGCTTGCAAAAGAAAAGCTTAGTTGCCGATAAAGATGGGGATGAACATTATGATGTCCTCTCGGCTTTTCAAAAGTCGATTCGCGGCAGCGACGTCAATGCAGCCCTTCATTATCTTGGGAGATTAATTGAAGCTGGCGATTTGGTCAGTATTAGCCGGCGTTTGATTGTTATTGCTTATGAGGATGTCGGGCTCGCCAATCCTCAAGCAGGAGCTAGGACCTTAGCTGCCATTGAAACGGCTGAAAGAATCGGCTTCCCTGAGGCGCGGATCCCCTTAGCAAATGCCATAATTGAGCTGTGCTTGTCGCCTAAGTCCAACTCTGCTGTTTTAGCAATTGAAGCAGCCCTTGAAGATATCAGAAAAGGAATCGTCGGCGAAGTGCCGGACCATCTGCGTGATGCCCACTACAAAGGCGCAAAAGAGCTAGGCAGAGGGATCGGCTACAAATATCCTCACGACTTTGAAAACGGCTGGGTGCCTCAGCAATACTTACCAGACAGGCTAAAAAATAAACAATACTATCAGCCTAAGAAAACAGGTAAGTTTGAGCAGGCATTAGCGACTGTTTATGACAAATTAATGCGAAAATAGGAAAAAAGGTGTCAGGCACAATTGGATTGTGCCTGACACCTTTTTTGTTAAGCTGCGACGTCACGTTTTTTGAAAACGAAGAAGGCAAAGAATTGGAAAATGACAAAATAGAGCAGCAGCATGGTGATGGAGAAGGTCAACGTCATTCCTTCCACCATTGGCGTGCCTTCGAAATATTGCATTAAATCGGTATTGGCAAATAGGATGTATTTCGCCCAGGAAAATTTCAATGATAATAAAGCTGTGAATTGATCCCCTGTAAACAATAAGAACAGTGATAGACCGATAGCAAGTGAACTATTGCGGAACACAGATGAAATCATAAATGCCATTGTAACTAACATCATCATTTTGATCGAGTTTAAACCGTAATAGATTAATAAGTGAACGACAATATTTTGTTCAGTTACCTGGCCATTATTATAATTCAAATATGGAACGGCATGCTCTGGCGTCCCAAATAAAAGGGCTCCCAGCGCCATCGAAAAAACAAACAGAATCCCAAGCATAAACAGGGCAAACATTAAAACGGTTAGATATTTTGAGGTAAGGATTTTCGTCCGATTAATCGGCCTTATTAGCAGCAGTTTTATTGTCCCCCAATTAAATTCACTAGCAACAATTCCAGCGGAGACGATAATGGTAAACAGACCAGCTAAAATAATGAGCTCAGAGGCATCTTTGACAAAGGACCATACATTATATTTTTCATGTGGATTTATATGATGCTTGATCCGATAATCATTAATGGCGATTTCTTTTTGATAAAACTTCTTTTCTAATTTGGTTTGACTTTGATCCATCTGCTTCTTTAACGCATCATTTTCCTGCTGTAAGGTTTGCTCCCAATTTTTATCGACTGCTGCTTTGTTGTTATTATCCTGATACTTAAAAAAGATCCCGACAATAATGGTAACAGCAATCAAGATGGCCATCATTACATACGTTCCCGGCCGTTTAAAAATTTTCATCCATTCATTTTTGATTAAATTAAGCATGTGGTGCTGCCTCCTTTTCTTGAGTAACTTCCAGGAAGCGATCCTCTAATGTTTTTGCAATTTCTTTTATCCCAAAAACTAGGATATCTTCATTCACCAATATTTTCACTATTTGTGGAATTTCTTCTTTTGAAACCTCGACGGAAATACCATTTCGTGAACGGGTCGCTCTCACATTTGGATAGTTTGTCTGGATTAGGGTTAATGCCTTATCGCTTGGAACTACTTCTAGTTCATATGTGATTGCGGTACCGTGAACGAATTCCTGTACTAGTTGTACATCAATCAGTTTACCGTTTTGAATAATTCCGATTCGGTCGCACATCATTTCCATTTCAGACAGAAGATGACTAGAGACGATGACAGCCATATTTTTTTCACGGGCCAGCAGGCGGACATAGTCGCGGATTTCTCTTATGCCTGCTGGGTCTAATCCGTTGGTCGGCTCATCAAGGATTAAGACTTGGGGGTCATGTAATAGACACTGTGCCAGCCCTAATCTCTGCCGCATCCCAAGTGAATAGGTTTTTACTTTGTCATTAATCCGATCGGTTAACCCAACAAGTTCGACTGTTTCGGCTATTTTTTCCTTAGTAATTCCTTTTGCCATTCTGGCATAATGCACCAAATTTTGATAACCGGTTAAAAATTTATACATTTCTGGATTTTCAACAATGGCGCCTACATGTCTAACAGCATCTTCAAATTGGGTTTTAATGCTTGCTCCATCAATTGTAATATCCCCTTGAGTGATTCCCATCAAGCCGACAATCATCCGAATGGTTGTCGTTTTCCCCGCACCATTTGGGCCAAGAAAGCCGAAAACCTCGCCTTTATTAACTTGGAAGCTAATATTATCAATAATGGTTCTTCCCTTAATTACTTTGGTAACGTCTTTTAACTCGACAATTTTTTCCATATTTTCTCTCCTCTCTAATTGACAGTTTACCTTATTGTAGAAAAATTTTCCTGCTTCAACGGGTGTATCTTCAAAAATTATTATATCTTGATTGTGGTGCTTCCTTAAAACGGCTTGAGGATGAATGGGTTCTAGGGCTGGAGACTGAGAATGTTAACAAAACGTTCATGCATTATTAACAAAATTATTTTTTATAATGAAATTATGAACTAAAAACTTTGAAGGGGACTTTTATTATGATTCAGGCAGTTTCTTTACCTTTGGCAAGGAAGAAATACAGAATCCCTTGGATCAACTAAAACGGAGTAAGTCGCTTCTTGGGCCATTAATCAAAAATCTTGGATTTCATTTTCCCCTAGATGGAAATGTCAGCTTTGTAAACCCCAAATTCACCTTATATCAAGCCCCTTTAAACACTCCGATTATTTTTCCGACACAGCTTGATAGCTATATTAATAAATTTGACAAAATACCTTCAAGATTAAACGGCCTACATAAAAAGCTCGCAGACCAATTAATTTCTATGCATCTTAGTGAAACTCCATTTAGCCGGTCAATTTCATATAATTATGAACCACTAAGAAAGGGCATCCTTTGCTTCTTGTGCTACTCATTTATGTATTTGGTCGGCGAAAAGAAATTGGTATGTGAAAAATGTGGGTGTCATGAAGATGTGATTTCCGGTGTTTTAAGGAGCGTCGAGGAGATAAAACTGCTTTTTCCTGATATGAAGATTACAACTAATCTGGTGCATGAATGGTGCGGGGTGATTCAGTCTAGAAAGAAGATTAGGAGGATCCTAATGGAGAATTATAATCAAATTGGGTATGGTCGTTGGTTTTACTATGAATGAATTTGATATTTAATCTTATAACTCGGTCGTTTAGGAAATCCCTAAGCGGCCTTTTTTATTCTACGTTCCCTTTTTCCATCTTTCTCCGGGATTTCGGCACGTAGATCCTTTCTACGTTACCTTTTTCCTCCTTCCCCCACAGATTCGGGCACGTAGACCCTTTCTATGTCACCTTTTTCCTCCTTCCCCACGGTTTCGGGCACATAGAACCGGTCTATGTTACCTTTTTCCTTCTCTGCCCTCGGTTTCAGGCACGTAGACTCATTCTCCGTTACCCTTTTTCTTTTTCGCGCCTTTGTTTCGGGCATCTAGAACCGCCAAACAAAGAAAAACCCCGAACTATACTAAAGTCCAGGGCACACAAAAAATTATTTTTCATCCGAAACGCGACTAATTTTGATATTTTTAAGCAGTTCTCTCACAACATAGCTCGCCATGATTAAGCCGGCAGCAGATGGGACGAAAGCATTAGAGGATGGCGGCATCTTTGCCTTACGGATAGCCGCTTGATCATTCCCAACCTCTTTGCGGACATCTTCACGAATAACGATCGGGCTTTCATCAGAAAAAACAACCGGAATGCCTTTATGGATTCGTTCCTTACGCAGCTTCGTGCGAATAACCTTTGCAATCGGATCCGTATGTGTCTTTGAGATATCGGCAATCTGAAAGCGGGTTGGGTCCATTTTATTGGCTGCACCCATACTTGAAATAATCGGGATATTTCGCTTTAAGCACTCTTTCATTAAATGGATTTTATACATAATGGTATCCGAAGCATCAACCACGAAATCCAAGTTATATCCAAAAATATCTTCATAGGTTTCCTCGGTATAAAACATTTTAAGAGAGATGACTTCACAATCGGGATTAATATCCTTAATCCGCTCCTCCATGATTTCAACCTTTGGTCGGCCGACAGTTGACAGAAGGGCGATAAGCTGTCGATTCACGTTAGTGATATCAACGTCATCCTTATCGATTAACACCAAGCGTCCGACACCAGAACGGGCAAGCGCTTCCGCCGCAAACGAACCGACACCGCCAATCCCCAGAACAGCAACGGTGCTGCCCTTCATAATATCTAAGCCCTCTTTTCCTATCGCAAGCTCATTACGAGAAAATTGATGCAGCATTATAAATTCACTCCAAATGTAAATTCAATTTATATTTATTTTTTCACCATAAAAATATATCATACCCGCTCATAAAAACAAGTATTTTTATAGGAATTATGTAGATACAAAGCAAAAATAAAACCTCCTGCACAAGGAAGGAGGTTTAACACTCATAAAAATAGAAAAGAGTCCCAATTATGCCGTCGCTTTTGATCCCTCGTTTTGATCCCGCATTCAGCAGGGGGGTGTCCTGTTCCCGAAATTATAAGTCCCCTAACTCGACAAAGAGTGAGGCATTTATGCAATCAGGAAACTCCAGACTCCCGAATAAATAATGTTCGGTCAAAACTTCAGGTAACACAACGTACATTTCAGGACTCTTTCGAATTGACTTTATAATACCACATTACGTTTCGTCATTCAAGGTTTCATGAAAGCGAATTCATGCTATTTATTGACATTTAGTGACAAATTTAGCTCTTTTAATTGCGCCTCAGAAACTTCACCCGGTGCATCAGTCAACAAGCAACTTGCACTTGCTGTCTTTGGAAATGCAATCGTATCGCGAAGGTTAGTGCTGCCGGCAAGCAGCATTACCAAACGGTCTAGGCCTAAGGCAATTCCGCCATGCGGAGGTGTTCCATACTCAAATGCATTTAACAGGAAGCCGAACTGCTCGCGCGCTTCTTCAGGTGTAAAGCCAAGGACGCTGAACATTTTTTCTTGGATATGACGTTCAAAAATCCTTAAAGAACCCCCGCCTAGCTCGTAACCATTTAGAACAAGGTCATAAGCCTGTGCACGCACTTTAGAAGGATCAGAATCTAAAAATTCTAGATCTTCTCTAAATGGCATTGTAAACGGATGGTGGGCTGCATAATAACGGCCTTCCTCCTCATCATACTCAAGCAACGGCCAATCTGTAACCCAAAGGAAATTAAACAGGCTTTGATCGATTAAACCTAATTCTTTACCAAGCTTCAATCGAAGTGCCCCCAGTGCATCGGCAACAACGCTCTTCTTGTCAGCGATAAACAGCAGCAAATCTCCGGCAGACGCTTCAAGAGATGCCAGCAGTGCATTCGCATCCTCTTCCGAGAAGAATTTGGCGATTGGACCTTTCAGGCCTTCTGCATCAACCTTTAACCAGGCAAGACCCTTTGCACCATAAACAGCCACGAATTCTGTTAGGGCATCGATATCCTTACGTGAATATTTTTCAGCTGCACCTTTTACATTGATGGCTTTAACTTGACCGCCGCCTGCAACAGCAGCTGCAAACACCTTGAATCCAGAATCCTTAACGATTTCAGAAAGGTCAACTAACTCGAGACCAAAACGGGTATCAGGTTTATCAGAACCAAAACGGCTCATTGCTTCGTCATAGGTCATACGCGGGAAGACGTGCGGAACCTCTACACCCTTTACTTCCTTCATCACCCTCGACATCATATTTTCCATCAAAGCAATGATATCCTCCTGGCTTAGGAAGCTCGTTTCAATATCGATTTGCGTAAATTCAGGCTGGCGGTCTGCACGCAGGTCCTCGTCACGGAAGCAGCGGGCAATTTGATAATAGCGCTCCACTCCGCCGACCATAAGCAATTGTTTAAAAAGCTGCGGCGATTGCGGCAATGCATAAAACTCACCTGGATGCACACGGCTTGGTACTAAATAATCACGTGCCCCTTCAGGAGTGCTCTTTGTTAAAATCGGCGTCTCAATATCTAAGAAGCCTTCCTCATCAAGGAAATTACGGATTTCCCTTGTCACCTGATGACGCATTTTCAGTGTTTCAAAAATGACCGGGCGACGGAAGTCTAAATAACGGTATTTCAGACGGACATCCTCGGAAGCATCGGAGTTATCAGTTATCATAAACGGCGGTGTTTTCGCTTCATTGATTATTGTCACGACTTCCGCTTGAACCTCAATTTTCCCCGTCTTTAAGTTTTCATTAATGGTTCCTGGCTCACGAGCAACAACTGTTCCAACAATATCAAGAACATATTCATTACGGATTTTTTCAGCTGTCTCCAAAGCTTCCTTTGACAAATCAGGATTAAAGACAACCTGAACAATTCCTGTACGGTCGCGAAGATCGATAAAAATTAATCCGCCAAGGTCACGTCTTTTTTGAACCCATCCCTTTAAGGTTACTTTTTCCCCTACTGCTGTTTCTGGAACTTCACCACAAAAATACGATCTGCCAAACATTCCTAAATCCCCCTTATTGTTTTAACCCCTGAAAATATTGAATAAAAGATTCAAGCGCTATTTCTTCTTGTTCACCTGTAGCCATATTTTTCACATTGATTTTGTTGTTTTTAAGCTCATCGTCACCAAGTATAGCCACATATTTGGCCTTCAAGCGGTCTGCCGCCTTAAATTGTGCTTTAATTTTTCGATCTAAATAATCTCTTTCTGCTGAAAAACCGGCTAGACGAAGCTGCTGCAGTAAGCCAACTGTATAATCCTTTGCCTCTTCACCTAGTGAAGCCAGGTAGCAATCTATGCCTTCATTGATTTCAAGTTCAATTCCTTCAGCCTTAAGAGCCGCGATAAACCGTTCAATACTTAATGCAAAGCCGATTCCTGGTGTTTCAGGTCCGCCAATTTCCTCAGCTAAGCCGTTATAGCGGCCGCCGCCGCATAAAGTGGTGATCGCGCCAAAGCCCTCTGCATTGCTCATAATCTCAAAGGCTGTGTGATTGTAATAATCCAAGCCGCGAACAAGATTGGCATCAACTTCAAATGGAATATCGAGCTGGGTTAAATACTGCTGTAATTTTTCAAAATAAGCCTTTGAATAATCATTTAAATATTCAAGAATCGATGGGGCTGATTTCATTAATTCGTGATCGTGATCCTGCTTGCAATCAAGGATTCGCAAAGGATTTTTTTCGAGACGGTTTTGGCAGTCACGGCAAAACTCACCGATTCTCGGTTTAAAGTGATTCACTAACGCCTCGCGGTGAGCGGTTCTGCTCTCCTTATCACCAAGGCTGTTAATAATCAACTTCAGTTTCCGCAGCCCCATTTCCTTATACAGGTTCATCGCCAGCGATATAACCTCAGCATCGATCGCCGGGTCATTACTTCCAAGAGCCTCTATTCCAAATTGGACAAACTGGCGGAAGCGCCCCGCCTGCGGCCGCTCGTAGCGAAACATTGGTCCCATATAATAAAGCTTCACGGGCTGGTTTGCATAACCAAACATTTTTTTCTCAACAAACGAACGGACCACCGCTGCCGTGCCTTCCGGTCTTAGTGTTATACTACGTCCGCCGCGGTCTTCAAAGGTATACATTTCCTTTTGAACAATATCAGTCGTATCACCCACACCCCGTAAAAAAAGATCGGTATGTTCAAATAAAGGTGTCCGAATTTCTTGATATTGATATTTTTCACAAAGTTCTCTTGCTTTTTCCTCTATCAGCTGCCATTTCTCAATTTCACCTGGCAGGATGTCCTGCGTTCCTCTTGGAATACTAATTGCCATTGTAGGAACCCTCCTCTATATAAAAAATGAATTATTTTCTCTAAAAAACAAAAAACTCCCATCCCTTGTATTAAATACAAGGGACGAGAGTTTATATCCCGCGGTGCCACCCTAGTTGAAGCGGCCCAAATATGGACTGCTTCCTCTTAAACAGTTAACGCCTGTTACGTTCTTCTCCTAATAGAGCCAAGACTTTTTCAGAGAGAAACCTACGGAGTGTTCCTTCATTAAGACACATGCAGAAATGCTTTCAGCCTGGGGCATTTCCTCTCTTTTCATGGGTTAGCTTAACTACTATGCTCCATCATTGGTTATATCCGAGTATGTTTTATATTTATATAATAATACGGAGCATCGCGCGCCTTGTCAAGAGAGTTTTACGATCTCCCTAAAAGTTTTTTTAACTTTCTGACATCACTCATCGTCAACCCGAATTCGGATGCAAGTTCAATGGATGACGCGTGCTGTTCTTTTTCAATAAAATCATGAAAATCCACCCCAAATATCCGTCCATTCATGGATTGGATGTTCATTCCTTTGTCACTTGATCTCATGCCAATCACCTCTGCCTTTTCATTCGATAGGCTTATTATTTCCATCCTTGTGAAAAAATTGCATGGGTAAGAGGAATTTTGAGATTTTGTTGGCCAAATTTTACAGTTTAGGAATGATTTTCACTAGTTTTTACGATAAAATAAGGAATTAGACAAGGAGGGGAAGAATGTCCAAAAAGTTTAGTTTACTGCTCTTATCTTTAATTCTTTTTTTCGGAGCCTTCCTGCCGCAAGGAAAAAGCAGCGCAGCAAGTGGTTCCATCATCATTTCAAGTGATACAGCCAATATTCGCAGTGGTCCCGGATTAAGCTATCCGCTTGTTAAAATCGCAAACCGAGGCGAAAAGTATTCAATCGTCAAAGAAAAGGACGATTGGATCCAAATCCAGCTTTCTTTTGGCAAGACAGGCTGGGTTGTAAATTGGCTTGTTACAAAAGAAAATGAACAAAAAACAGCGAATGCAGCTTCTAACGTAAATTCCGCAAGCACGGTTGCAAAAGCCAATACCGATCAATTAAGGGTTCGTTCCGGGCCTGGGACAAGCTTTCAAATTGTCGGCTTCTTAAATAAAGGACAGGAAGTTACCGTCCTCGCCCAAAACGAAAACTGGTATAAAATCACCTCCACCTTTGGCGAAGGCTGGGTTGCTAGAGAATTTTTAGTTATACAAACTGGGCAGCCCGAAAAGAAACCGGAATCGACTACTTCGAAGGGGACAACATCGGGTGTTGTAAATGGTGATACCTTAAACGTCCGGAAGGAGCCTTCATCATCAAGTTCGGTTCTCGGGAAACTTACCAAAGGGACAATCGTAACGATTTATGATAAACAAAAGAGTTGGTCTGAGGTTGGATTCGGCACCCTGAAAGGATGGGTCAGATCAGAGTTCATTGATGTACAGGCTGAATCCCAAAAGGTGGACAAGCCGGCAAATGCCAGCGGTATTTCTGGCACTGTTACAGCCAACAGTCTTAGTGTCCGCTCAAGCGCATCGTTGAATGCAGCCATCATTGGCAGTGTTACAAAGGGACAAAGTTTTACCATTTTAGAAGAAAATAATAATTGGGCAAAAATAGAGTATAAGAATGGTAGTTTCGGCTGGGTAGCCGGGTGGTATCTTGAAAAATCATCTGGAAAATCAAGTACTGGTCAATCAACAGGAAAAGAAAATACTATTACCATACTGCAGGACGGTACCAATATCCGTAAAAATGCAAATGTACAATCGGACGTGGTTCAACGTGCGAATGAAGGAGAAACTTTTTCGGTTGTCAGCGTTAAGAATGATTGGTATGAAATCAAGCTTAAAAATGGAAAATCCGGTTTCGTTGCCGGCTGGATTGTTTCTTCAAACGGTTCTGCACCGAGGATTGAGAAGTCCGGCGCAGAAGGCTATTTAAAAAATAAAACCATTGTACTGGACCCTGGTCATGGCGGCGGTGATAATGGAACAACTGGAGCGAGCGGCACACTGGAGAAGGACCTTACTCTTCGGACAGCTCGTCTTTTATATGATAAATTATCTGCCGCTGGTGCGAATGTCTATATGACCCGAAATAATGATTCCTATCTTACACTCCCGTCAAGGGTGAGTTTAGGGAGTGCGAACCGGGCAGATGCCTTTATCAGTTTGCACTATGACAGCAATTTAGACCGCAGTGTCCGCGGTATGACTGGCTATTATTATCATTCCTACCAAAAAGCACTGGCAGATACGATTTTTGCTTCCACCATCGCGCAAACAAAATTGACAAGCCGCGGCGTGCGGTCTGGTGATTTCCATGTAATTCGAGAAAATAGTCAAAAAGCCACTTTGATTGAGCTTGGCTATTTAAGCAACCCTGAGGAAGAAATGACGCTAACTTCCGGTGTGTTCCAAGAAAACGCTGCATCTGGATTATATGATGGACTAGCTCGATTTTTTAAAGAGAATTAAAAAGGCTCGGCACTTATTAAGTGCCAAGCCTTTTTTATGCTTTACTTTCAACGATTAAGGTAACTGGACCGTCATTTGTGAGTGAGACATCCATCATCGCCCCAAATACGCCTGTTTCAACCTTAACTCCTTTTTCACGAAGCATAGTGTTAAATACTTCATAAAGTTCGACAGCTTGCTTCGGTCTTGCTGCATCCATAAAATTAGGTCTTCTTCCTTTTCTGCAATCCCCATAAAGCGTAAATTGGGAGACAGAAAGAATTTCTCCGCCTACATCTAGAAGGGAAAAATTCATCTTTCCCGCTTCATCTTCAAAGATTCTAAGGTTGACAATTTTATCGGCCAAATAGGCTGCATCATCTTCCCTATCCTCATGGGTAATGCCAACAAGGAGGACAAACCCTTTTGTAATTTGCCCAGTAATTTCGCCATTAACGGTTACTTGGGCAGCTTTACTTCGCTGTACTACAACTCGCATTTTGTAACTCCTTAATTCATGATTCGGCGCACCGAATAAATATCCGGGATTTGTTTGATCCGGTCTACAACCTTCTGGAGATGACTGACATTATGAATGGCAATCGACATAATAATTGTCGCCATCTTATTTCGGTCAGATTTACCAGTAACAGCTGAAATATTTGTTTTCGCTTCATTTACAGCTTGAAGAACTTCATTCAAAAGTCCACTGCGATCATAACCGCTGATTTCGATATCGACATTATATTCTTTTCGGTCATTTAGAGAGGTTTCCCATTCAACCGGAATTAATCTGGACTGGGCATCATTGGAATCAATGTTCGTACAATCAGAACGATGCACAGACACGCCGCGGCCTTTTGTTATAAATCCGACAATTTCATCACCTGGAACCGGATTACAGCATCTTGATAAACGAATTAACAAGTTATCAATACCTTGAACACGGACACCAGACTCTCGTTTCTTGGTAGAAGGAAATGCCTTTAAATCCGTTATCGCGTTGGTGATGCTGGCCGACTGCTCCTGATCGCGCTTTTTCCGCCATTTCTCTGTTAAACGGTTGGCCACCTGCAGAGCAGTTACTCCGTTATAACCTACTGCGGCGTACATATCCTCTTCACCCGTAAAATTAAACTTTTCCGCAACCTTTTTTAAATTATCAGAAGTGAGGATTTCTTTAATGTCAAACTCCATCGCCTTTATTTCTTTTTCAACAAGCTCTCTTCCCTTGACAATATTCTCATCGCGGCGCTGCTTTTTAAAGAAGGCGCGGATTTTATTTTTCGCCTGGGAAGTTTGTGCCAGCTTTAGCCAATCTTGACTTGGACCATAGGAATGCTTGGAAGTAAGAATCTCGATGATATCCCCGGTCTTAAGCGTATAGTCAAGCGTCACCATCTTGCCGTTCACTTTTGCCCCTATCGTCTTATTGCCAATTTCAGAGTGAATGCGGTACGCAAAATCAATAGGAACTGAACCGGAAGGCAATTCGATCACATCGCCTTTTGGTGTAAACACAAAAACCATATCGGAAAACAGATCGATCTTTAATGATTCCATAAATTCTTCCGCATTTTGCGTATCATTTTGGAATTCCAGGATTTCTCTGAACCAGGTTAATTTTTGCTCAAAGGTTGAGCTGTCACTTATCGCCTTACCTTCTTTGTATGCCCAGTGGGCCGCAATCCCGAATTCGGCAATCCGATGCATTTCAAACGTCCGAATCTGAACTTCAAGCGGATCCCCTTTTGGTCCTATGACGGTTGTATGCAGGGATTGATACATATTCGGCTTTGGCATTGCAATATAATCCTTAAAACGCCCAGGCATTGGCTTCCAGCACGTATGAATGATGCCTAGTACCGCATAACAGTCTTTAATACTATTGACAACAATTCGAACGGCCAGTAAATCATATATTTCACTGAATTGCTTATTTTGCAGGGCCATCTTCCGATAAATGCTGTATATATGCTTGGGTCTTCCAGAAAGTTCGGCTTTTATGGATACCTCATTCATCCGGCTCTTGACTTCGTCGATGACGTCCTCTAAATATTGCTCCCGCTCGGCACGCTTCTTTTTCATTAAGTTAACAATCCGGTAATATTGCTGCGGATTTAAATATCGTAATGCTGTATCTTCCAGCTCCCACTTAATTTTAGAAATACCAAGACGATGCGCTAAAGGGGCAAAAATTTCAAGTGTTTCATTTGAAATCCGACGCTGTTTCTCTAAAGGAAGATGCTTCAATGTCCGCATATTATGCAAACGGTCAGCAAGCTTTATGAGAATGACCCGGATGTCCTGTGCCATTGCCACAAACATTTTTCGGTGGTTTTCAGCCTGCTGCTCTTCGTGCGACTTATATTTAATTTTCCCTAATTTGGTTACTCCATCGACAAGCATAGCCACTTCGGCATTAAAGGCTACTTCAATATCCTTTAAGGATACATTAGTATCTTCAACAACGTCATGGAGAAAACCAGACGCGACCGTTGCCGGATCCATCTCCAGATCAGCGAGGATGCCTGCAACCTGGATAGGATGGATAATGTATGGTTCGCCTGATTTTCGATATTGTTCACGATGAGCATGCTTCGCGAATTCATACGCTTTTTTCACGAGTTCCACATGTTCTTCATTTAAGTATTTTCTAGTCTTGTCGATGACTTGGTCGGCTGTTAACACTTGATCATTCGCCATGAAATCACCTTTATTTTCATCTCAATTTTATATATATATAAATGTCATCCTATAAAAAATAGTTCCTAAATTAGAATGATTGTTTCTATTATCGAAAAAAATACCAAAGATGTAAAGAGATTGAGAGATTTTTTCAACATTTTCGAAAAAAATGTCGATTTTCTTTATAGTAAAGAGAGCACCCGCCTGCCGAGTGCCCCCTTATATTCATTAATATTCCAATAATGTTAAAATATCATAACCCTCAAGCTTGCTTCTGCCTTCTAAATAGGTTAATTCCACTAAGAAAGCGATACCAGCAACAACGCCGCCAAGCTGTTCTACTAATTTGATTGTAGCGTCGATGGTGCCTCCTGTAGCTAATAAATCGTCTGTAATGAGGACACGCTGTCCAGGCTTGATAGCATCCTTATGGATGGTTAAGATGTCGCTTCCATATTCTAAGCCGTAGTTAACCTTAATGGTTTCGCGTGGAAGCTTTCCTTCTTTACGAACTGGAGCAAAGCCGATTCCGAGTGAATAAGCAACTGGACAGCCAATAATAAACCCTCTAGCTTCTGGTCCAACAATAATATCGATATTCTTATCTTGAGCATACGCAACAATCTGGTCTGTTGCATATTTATATGCTTCGCCATTATTCATTAAAGGAGTAATATCTTTAAACTTAATTCCAGGTTTTGGGTAATCCTCTACGATTGAGATAAATGGTTTTAAATCCATCCTTTTACTGCCTCCTCATTTTCAACCGACTCTTGAATGACTTCGTCGAACCAGCCTTTTAATTCCTGAAAGGATGAAAACAATAAATCTCTTTCAAGAGCATATTGTGCTTGTTTTAATTGATAGGTTCTTGAGTCAGTTAAATCACGCTTCTGCGTTGATCTTTGTAAAGTTATAAATCCATTGTTTATTGTAACAAAATCCAGCTCAGAAAACACCTTTGACATAAAGTAAATCGTTTCCTTTGACCAGCCGCGCTGCTTTGCAATATCATCACCGTAACGTTTAAGGTCAATCGGGCCATTTTTTAACAGAAACGCATAGAACCATTTAAAATGATCCCGGGTTGGAATGGTGCTGAAAAAATCGCTGGACTCTTTATAGAAATAGGTATATACCCTTGCTGGCTGCTTCCCCTTCAATAATTGAGCAACAAGTTCTTTTGATGGCGGAAGATCAACCAGTACGATGTTTGCCTGAAAGCCATCGAAGGCTTGAGCTTCTTCCATATCTTGAATAAGAATGGTTTCAAGCTGAAGTTGTGCGTTTATTTTTTCATAATGCTCTTTGTTAAAAATAATAATTTTTCTATTTTCATTTGGAACCAGATTGGCAATAGAATTGATTCGCTTTTGTCCACGATAATCGAATAGCTGCCAGGACTGTACGGCCATATCATGGATAAAAATTTGCGGTTTACGTATATTGTTCCATTCATTTATCGATAATTCTCCAATGAATGAGATTTTTGATGCTGGAGAAATATTATCAACTAATGGACCTAATCCAAACCCCACCCCATCCAATGTGGCACCATTATCATTCACTAATATTTTCAAATGGTTTTGGTCACTGCCAATTTTTCTAATAGTAGAAATATCAACATTATTTATTAAAACTTTTGGCTTGGAGTTGTCCATACCAAAAGGGGCTAATAGATTTAATTCATCTAATGCCGACAAATGGATATCATCAAGTTGAACTTCCTCGTCAAGATAGGTTACCGGCATAAAATCTTCTTCTGTCATTAACTCATCTGCAAGATGGTTTAACCTCTGACGGAGCTCTCCCACATCATCCAAATTCAAAGTCATCCCCGCTGCCATTGGATGTCCGCCAAAATGCGGCAGGATGTCGCGGCAGGTAGATAAATTATGAAACAGGTCAAAACCGGCAATACTACGTGCCGATCCTTTTGCCAACCCTTTTTCTCGATCGAAGCTCAGAACAATCGTAGGGCGATAAAATTTTTCTACCAGTCTTGAGGCAACAATCCCAATAACTCCGGCATTCCAGCCTTCTTTTCCAATGACGAGAACTTTATTGGAGTCAATCGGATAATTCTGTTCCACTTCTTCGATTGCCTCAAGTGTAATTGTATTAACGATCGATTGCCTTGTTTTATTAAGGTCATCCATTTCTTGCGCTAGATGGCCTGCTTCATCAGGATCCTCTGTTAAGATAAGCTGCACCGCCAAATCTGCATCTTCCAAACGGCCGACAGCATTAATCCTAGGAGCGAGAGTAAATCCGATTGTTTCTTCGTTAATCGCCGATAAATCTACTCCTGCCAATTTAAAAACAGCCCTTAATCCTATATTAGTTGTTACCTTTAATTTTTCGAGACCTTTTTTAGCAATTAAGCGATTTTCACCTTTTAAAGATACTAAATCGGCAATTGTACCGATTACGGCAATCTCAAACAAATGTTCAGGCAATTCTCCATATAAAGCATGTGCTACTTTAAAGGCAACGCCGACTCCTGCCAGCTCACGAAACGGATATATGCTGTCTGGAAGCTTCGGGTGTATGATAGCAAGTGCTTCAGGAAGTACTGGCCCCGGTTCGTGGTGATCGGTAATAATAAGCTCAAGCCCCAGCTCTTTAGCTACGTTTGCTTCATGAATTGCAGATATTCCAGTGTCAACAGTAATAATTAATTTTATACCAGACTCAGCTGCCCGACGAAAGGCAGTTTCATTAGGACCATAGCCTTCTGTAAAGCGATTAGGGATGTAAAACTGAACATTCGCACCTAAGTCGCGAAGAGTAATCATTAAAACTGAAGTGCTGCTGACTCCATCGGCATCATAATCCCCAAATATAAGAATCGGTTCTTGATTATCTATAGCTTTACGTATTCTATTCACCGCGATGTCCATCCCTTTTAACAAATAGGGGTCGTGGAATTCATCCTTTCCAAATAAAAAATACCGTGCAGAATCTACGGTATCTATTCCACGATTGACAAGCAACGATGCAACTAGAGGTGTAATTTTCAATTCATTTGCAAGCATGTTAACAAGTTGGTCATCGGATTTACGAACAATCCATCTTGTTTTTGAGTTCAACATTAGTAGATTCACCCCTCAGACTATCTTATTATACAGGAGCAGGAATCAGCTTTCAATCAAAAGAAAAAACCGCAGAATCTCTGCGGTTTTCTAAAAATTATACTTGCGGTTGATCAGAATATTTTCTTTTTTCTTTAACTGTATTAATGACGCCTTTCTTTTTCAGCTCTCTACATTTCAGTACATACCATAAAGATCCTGCGATAAAGATGGAAGAATACACACCTACAATTAATCCCACAAACAACGCGATAGAGAAATTAAGAATGGATGGACTTCCAAAAATCATTAAGCAAACCACAGTAATGAGTACTGTTAAGACGGTGTTAATAGACCGTGTTAACGTTTGACGGATACTTACGTTTACGACCTCGGCAATATCCTCAACCGTTTTAAGACGCTTTTTCTTGCGCATATTTTCGCGAATTCTATCGAATGTAACTATCGTATCATGGTTGGAATAACCGATGATGGTCAATACTGCCGCAATAAAGGTCAAATCTACTTCCAGTCTTGTAATACTAAAGATCGCAATCATGAAAAAGGCATCATGAAGGATGGAGGCAACGGCAGCAATTGCCATGTATGCTTCAAAGCGAACAGATACATAGAGAATAATACCGATTGATGCAAACAAAATCGCAAAAAAGGCATTTTTCGCTAGTTCTTTTCCTACAGTCGGAGAAACCGTGCTGACATTCGGCTCAAAGCCAAATTGCTTTTTGAAATCCGCTTTTAAATCAGCAATTTCATTTTTTGACATAACCCCGAGCATTCGGACTGCGCCAATTTGCTTTTTATCACCGGAAATGACGATATCATCTGGTGTTAAATGATGCTTGGTAAATGCTGCTTCCACCTTTTCAGTGGTTAATGGTGTATTAGATTGAACTTCTACACGTGTTCCACTTGAAAAATCAATTCCTAAATTCATGCGGAAAATGGCAAGAATTATGATACCTGCTACGAGCAGAACACCCGATATAGCAAAAATTGGTTTTCTAATTTTAACAAAATCAATTTTATCAAATCTTGTAGGGAGATTAACTGTATCAATATTTTCGGTAAGAGATCTAATTTGTGACTGGCGTACAGAAAACCAACCTGGTTTATCCTTCAATAAACCACTGTTCACCCAAAGTCCTAATAATAACCGTGCACCGTAAACGTTGGTTAGGAAGCTCATAAGAACACTCACGATTAACATGGTCGCAAACCCTTTTACCGAGCTTGTCCCATAGATGAAAAGGACACCTGCGGTTAAGATGGTTGTTAAGTTAGCGTCAAGAATCGCAGTAAATGCATGCTTCTCACCAGCTTGGAAGGCTGACTTAATCGTTCTGCCCACTTTAAGTTCTTCTCTTATCCGTTCATACGTAATAATGTTGGCATCGACGGCCATACCGACCCCTAAAATAATCGCCGCGATTCCCGGCAAGGTCAGGACTCCATTCATCCAATCAAAAATCAATAGGACGAGATAAATATAAATGGATAACGTAATAGTTGCAATGAAACCTGGAAAACGATAATAGAAAAGCATAAACAGATAAATGATGATGACACCGACGATTCCCGCTAAAATCGTGTCATGTAAGGCTTGTTCTCCAAACTTGGCTCCGACGGAAGTAGAGTATACCTCTTTAAGCTTTACTGGTAAGGAACCTGCATTTAAAAGAGAAGCCAAGGTTTGAGCTTCTTTCGCAGTGAAGCTTCCGACTATGGATACAGTGTCTTGATTGAAAACTTGTTTAACAGTTGGTGCAGATAAATATTTCGGATTCGGCTTTGTTACTTCTGTTTTAAAGGAGTCTTTTCCTTCTTCAAAATCAAGCCAAATAACAAGAACATTTGGATTCATGTTCATAATTTCTTCAGAGACCTTCCGGAATTTATCCGCACTCTTTAATGTTAAAGAAACGCTTGGATTTCCATTTTGGTCAAAGGTTTGCTTCGCTCCGCCCTGCTTTAAGTCAGACCCGTCCATCATCAGACGATCATTGGCATCACGGAAGGATAAGTTAGCTTGTGTAGATAAAATTTCACGTGCTTTATTTTGGTCTTTTACCCCGGCAAGCTGAACGCGAACGCGGTTATTACCTTCAATTTGAATATTCGGCTCACTTACGCCCAGCACGTTAATCCGCTTATCAAGGGCTTCAGCCGTACTAGCTAGGACATTTTTGTCAATTTTCTGTCCTTTTTTCGCTGGCTGTACCTCGTACAAGACCTCAAATCCTCCTTGGAGGTCAAGTCCAAGCTTCATATTGTTTAAGATGTTTTTCGTGGTTGCCCCCATTGTGCTTCCGAGAATCAGAACCACAAGCAAGAAAGCAATAATTCTACTGCGTTTTACCATTATGTATTGTTCCTCCTTAGAGCGTGTGCATAGCACTTTTACCTGCAAGTCCTATATAAAAATAATAAAAAAGTCACTGCTATTATTATGGAATAAGTAAGAAACTGTGTCAATTTACAAATAAATGAAAACGCTCTATTTCAATAGCTCTTTCCATTCATTTTCATCATCAAAAGAGAACTCAGCCGTTTTAAAGGCTTCAATCGTAGCAAAGTTCATATAATCGCTAACCTTGACAGAGAGTATTTCTTGGATCATTTCGTACAGCTTCATTTCATCTTTTACCTTTTTCCACTTTTTCTTAATTAAAAAATTCCAAAGCTCCTTTTCCGTTACTGAGTCAATTCCTAGTAAGCGAAACTCAAAAAGTTTACTTTTTAAGGCCGGCTGTACCTGGGTACGAAAATGATCATATTTATGGCTGTTATCCATTTTAACTACCCCCTGAGAGAAGTCCCTAAAGTTCTTGAACCTTTGCAAAAAGCCAAGACAACTTGTCATGCTTTGTCCACTATGATGCATATAGTTAATTGTATATGATAACGCCTATTTTGAGAAGGTGGGAAGTAGAATGTCGAAGTTTTTAAAAGGGACCTTTATCCTATTAGTGGCCGGTTTTATAACAAGGGTCCTGGGGTTTATTTATCGAATCGTGCTAGCTCGCAGCATTGGCGAAGAAGGTGTTGGCTTATATATGATGGCCTACCCCACGTTTATCCTCGTGGTTACGATAACTCAGCTTGGGCTCCCAGTTGCCATCTCCAAAAATATTGCCGAGGCGGAAGCAAGAAAGGACTATGGTGAAATTAAAAAAATTCTGGTGGTTTCCCTTGCCATCACCATTGGACTTTCCATCCTTATTACTCCGGCATTGCTTTTACTAGCACCAATACTTTCCAACACGCTTTTTACCGATCAAAGAACGTATTATCCTTTAATAGCGATTGCACCAGCACTGCCAATTATCGCAATTTCTTCAGTGTTAAGAGGATACTTCCAAGGTAGACAAAACATGCGTCCCTCCGCTGTCTCTCAGATTTTAGAACAGCTTGTGAGAATAACCCTGATTGCAACTGCTACAAAAACCTTCCTCCCCTATGGGGTTGAATATGCAGCGGCAGCCGCCATGGCCGCTTCTGTTTTAGGTGAATTACTATCCCTTATTTATTTACTGACCATGTTTAAATTAAAAAAGCGTTTTAAACTGAGGAAAAATTTTTTCCAATTTGTTCATAAAGGTAAGCGGACCTTTAAAGAACTAATGGAAATCGCCCTGCCCACGACGGGGAGCAGGATGATTGGATCATTAGCCTGGTTTTTTGAGCCAATCGTTGTGGCCCACAGTTTAGCCCTTGCAGGTGTACTAGCCGTGAATGCAACGAAACAGTATGGAGCTTTAACTGGTTACGCCATGCCGCTGTTAATGCTTCCTTCTTTTGTTACGTTTTCCTTAGCAACTTCACTGGTTCCGGCAATTAGTGAAGCCAATTCAAAAAATAATCATAAATTAATCGAATACAGGCTCCAGCAAGCACTGCGTTTTGTTTTTTTATCAGGGGGACTTGCTGTCATCGTCCTATATGTATTGGCGGACCCACTAATGCAGCTCATGTACGGCTCTACGAAGGGAGCCTATTTTATTAAAATCATGGCTCCATTCTTTTTGCTTTTTTATTATCAAGGACCCTTACAGGCCGTCCTTCAAGCATTAAATTTGGCAAGAGCGGCCATGATTAATAGTCTCATCGGAGCCGTAGTGAAAACAGCTGTCATCTTCTTACTTGCTTCCCAGCCATCCTTTGGAATTACTGGCGCAGCTCTTGGGATTATTGTTGGTTTTGTTTTAGTTACCATCCTTCATTTTGCAACAGTTATGAAGCGAGTGGCCTTTTCCTTTTATATTCGCGATTATTTGAAGGGATTTCTTGTCATGGCGGCTTCAGGATGGCTTGGCTATTGGTTATTTGAAAATATTCTTCTAAAAGAAGCGTTAACAATTCGTGTTTTAATCTCAGTTTCGGGGATGAGCTTTTCCTACATTTTCATGTTAATCATTTTCGGTCTTCTCAAAAAAGAAGAACTGCAGCGAATACCGTGGATACGAAACTTTTTTGCCTTTCGCTAAAGAAGACACGCTTAAAATCTGCGTGTCCTCTTTTATTCATCCTGCAGGTCAATAAAGAATTTCCCGTTTTCATAGCTGCAAAACGAAATTTTTTTCACATCACGGTAGCCCTTTTTTTTTAATTCCTGACGCAGCCATAGATTGGTTTTATTAATTCTTTTTAAATTTTCTTCCTCGATGGTACCATCAATAATTAATGGAATGGTAATATCCCCTTGCTTCGGGACTTCGTTGCTGTTTTTTAATTTTTCAATGACGGACAAGCTTCCAGATGACTCTAATATGGCAAACTCGACATCAGCAATACTGCGTATGTCTTTTTCCCTTAATTGTGTCATTAAATCATCGAAATTGTATCGCTGCTTGCGCATAGCGACTTCGTCTATTTTCCCGCGATTGATAATAATACTAGGTTTACCATCAACCAAATCACGAAATTTTTTACTTTTTAAAGAAATGATAGCCATGATGATTTGGATGAACATCAATAAAACCATTGGAACGATTGCATGGAGCACACGGACATTTGGTCTTTCAATAGCCACAACTGCCAGTTCGCCAATCATAATAAAAACGACGAGATCAAGAATACTTAATTCTCCTATTTCGCGCTTACCCATCATTCGAAAAATGATTAAAATGAGTATGTAAAAAATAATTGTTCGAAACACAATTGTTAAATATGTTTCCACTTTGTTCCGCCCCTTTTTTTCCATTCAAAACTATTGTTTGCATTTTGCGGAGGATAATTATAGGAATAAACTTCCAAAGCACTTTATTTAATGTGATGAAAATTTATTCTACTTTTTCTCCTTCCTGAATACGCTTGTACTAGGACAGAAACTGTCTACTAAAGGCAGGGTATCAGCCTTTGACGACTGAAGGGGGAGAGAAAAATCGAATCTAAAAGCTTTGGAACATCAATTCTGTATGGATTAATCTTTATTCTTGCATTCGCAGCTGTCTGCAGCGTGATTTTTGCGTTTATTCTTCGATTTACATCAGCACGGGAAGGATCACTTCAATATGTGATAACAGCCTTATCGTTTATCGGCTTATTTGGCGGCGGCTTTCTTTCTGGAGGAAAACGGAAAGAAAAGGGCTGGCTGATAGGCGGAACTACGGGGTTTATTTACTCTTTCATTGTCTTTTTGTTTCAATATTTAGGCTATGATCACCTCTTTAATGCCGAACAGGTTATCTATCATTCCTGCTACACCTTGATCGCAATGATGGGCGGTATTCTAGGGGTAAATATCGCAACAAATAATAAAAGGCATGCATAAATATTAAAAGGAAGCCCTCATAGAAGGCTTCCTTTTGTATTAAACTTCTGCAGTCTTTGAAACTTCAGTCACTTCTCGAATCGCATTACGGTCGTATGTAAGACGGCTGCCGTCTCCACATTTAATTACGACTTTGCTTTCATCGATTGAGTCGATAAAACCATGTAAACCGCCAATCGTGACGATTTTATCACCCTTTTTTAAGTCAGTTTGCATTTGACGAACCGATTTTTGGCGTTTTTGCTGCGGGCGAATCAGTAAGAAATAAAATAACACAAACATTAAAATTAATGGAATAAGTGTAGTCATGTTTTGCATCTTGTTTCCCTCCTTTCAAAAAGATCTATTAGAAGTTTTTTGCATTTGGCTTATTAAAGCCGTATTGCTCAAAAAATTCTTCGCGGAAATCACCAAGCCTGTCTTCCATAATAGCTTGTCTGACCTTCTCCATTAATCTTAGCAGAAAATAGAGATTATGGTAAGACGTTAATCGAATTCCAAATGTTTCATCACATTTTATCAAATGTCGAATATAGGCTCTGCTATAATTTCGGCATGTGTAGCAATCGCAATCAGGATCAAGCGGTCCAAAATCTTTAGCAAATTGAGCATTTTTGACAACCAAGCGGCCCGAACTTGTCATGAGCGTACCATTTCTTGCAATCCTTGTTGGCAGGACACAGTCAAACATATCAATACCACGAATGGAACCATCAATTAGGGAGTCCGGGGAACCTACTCCCATTAAATAGCGTGGTTTATTTGTTGGTAATAGCGGTGTTGTGAACTCCAGAACTCGATTCATGACGTCTTTTGGTTCACCAACGGATAATCCGCCGACAGCGTAGCCAGGGAAGTCCAGAGAAACGAGGTCTTTTGCACTTTGACGGCGAAGCTCCTCATATTCTCCTCCCTGTACGATTCCAAATAAACCTTGATCCTCAGGACGCTGATGCGCGTTTAAACAACGTTCCGCCCATCTTGAGGTCCGCTCCACTGATTTTTTCATATATTCAAATGTAGCAGGGTATGGCGGGCACTCATCGAAGGCCATCATGATATCGGAACCAAGAGCATTCTGAATTTCCATCGCCTTTTCCGGTGATAAAAATAATTTTTCGCCGCTCATATGGTTGCGGAAATGAACGCCTTCTTCTTCAATTTTACGGAATTCACTTAAACTGAACACCTGGAATCCGCCGGAATCTGTTAAAATAGCGCGATCCCAATTCATAAATTTATGCAGCCCGCCAGCTTCTCTAATAATCTCATGTCCAGGGCGAAGCCATAAATGATAGGTGTTGCTTAAAATTATCCCTGCCCCCATCTCCTTTAAGTCCTCTGGGGACATCGTTTTAACGGTCGCAAGCGTTCCAACCGGCATAAAGGCAGGTGTATCAAAGGATCCATGCGGTGTGTGAACTCTCCCAAGCCGCGCCCCTGTTTGTTTACATGTTTTAATTAACTCATACCGAATCGCTGTCAAATTATTTTCTCCTTCCTTTAGGCGGTATGATGAGCCAGTTAAGCAGTGATTCACTTAAGCGGCGCTCCGCCCCTTTCCCACTAGATGATAAACATTGCATCGCCAAAGCTGAAGAAACGGTACCGTTCTTCAACAGCTGTTTGGTAGGCATGCAATACATTTTCTCTTCCAGCTAAGGCACTCACGAGCATGATCAGAGTTGATTTAGGTAAATGGAAATTCGTAATCATCCCGTCAATCGCTTTAAATTCGTAGCCTGGATAAATAAAAATACTGGTCCAGCCGCTGCCAGCAATAAAACGTCCATCGTTTTGCGAGGCAATCGTCTCTAAGGTCCGGGTCGAAGTTGTACCAACGGTGATAATTCGTCCACCGCTTTCTCTAACCTCGTTTAAAAGCCTCGCCGTCCCTTCAGTGACCATGTAGTATTCAGAATGCATATCATGTCCTTCTACATCGTCCACGCTGACTGGTCTAAATGTACCAAGACCGACATGCAGAGTGATAAAGGCGATATGAACACCCTTTTCTTTAATAGCATTCAATAGATCTTCAGTAAAATGAAGACCTGCCGTTGGTGCTGCAGCGGATCCAGGCTCGCGGGCAAATACGGTCTGGTACCGTTCACGGTCATCCAGCTGCTCTTTGATGTAAGGTGGCAGTGGCATTTCACCTAATTGGTCGAGGACTTCATAAAAAATGCCTTCATATTTGAACTCCAAGACCCTGCCGCCATGATCGGAAGTTCCTGTGCAAACGGCTTTAAGTAGCCCATCGCCGAATTCGATTTCCGTTCCTTCTTTAACCCTTTTTGCTGGTTTCACGAGGGTTTCCCATTGATCCCCTTCCAGTTGTTTTAACAACAACACTTCAATTTTGGCTCCGGTATCTTGCTTGACGCCAAAAAGGCGTGCAGGAAGAACCCTTGTATCATTTAAAACAAGGCAATCCCCTTCACGCAAGTACTCGATAATATTTTTAAATACTTCATGTTTTAGTTCGCCTGTTTCTTTATTTAAGACCATTAATCTGCTGTCAGTCCGGTTTTGCAGAGGGACTTGCGCAATTAATTCCTCAGGCAAATGAAAATCAAAAATATCTACTTTCATAAAATTTCATCCTTACTTTGACGTTTTGGGCGTGTTAAACTTGACTGTTGATTTGCGCTCCAGGCGCTTCGCCTTCCGCTCCAATCAACAGAGTTTCAAAATTACACAGCCGACATTTTAATAAAGTGTGGTCACGGTGCAGGAGGTTGCATGCCGAAATGTTGGTAAACGGCTGGTGTTACCACTCTGCCCCTTGGTGTTCGCTGCAGGAAGCCAATTTGTAATAAATAGGGTTCATATACATCTTCAATTGTTTCCGATTCTTCACCAATTGATGCTGCTATCGTATCGAGGCCGACAGGACCGCCGCGGAATTTCTCAATAATCCCTTTTAACAGCTTGTGATCGATATGATCCAGACCTAGCCTGTCGACTTGGAGCAATTCAAGTGCTTCTCTCGCAAGGGTGAGGTCAATTGTACCGTTTCCCTTAACTTGGGCAAAGTCACGAACCCTTCGGAGGAGACGATTGGCAATCCTTGGTGTTCCCCTTGCTCTTCTTGCAATTTCTGAGGCTGCCTGTTCATCTATTTCCGTTTCGAATAAGTCTGCCGTTCTGATAACAATATTTTTTAACTGATCTTCTTTATAATACTCGAGCCGGCATAAAACTCCAAATCGATCACGCAATGGCGCCGATAAAGATCCAGCCCTGGTAGTTGCACCGACCAATGTGAACGGCGGGAGATCCAAGCGGACAGACCTTGCACTTGGACCTTTCCCAATAACAATATCAAGGCAGAAATCCTCCATCGCAGGATACAGAACCTCTTCAATCGTTCGCGGCAGCCGATGTATTTCATCGATAAATAAAACATCGCCAGGCTCAAGTGCTGTTAAGATTGCTGCTAAATCGCCAGGTCTTTCAATAGCCGGTCCGGAGGTTGTCCGAAGGTTAACGCCCATTTCATTGGCAATAATGACAGCAAGGGTTGTTTTCCCCAAACCCGGAGGTCCATATAGAAGAACATGGTCCAATGTTTCCTTCCGAAGCTTTGCTGCCTTAATAAAAATTTCTAAATTTTCCTTGACTTGGTTTTGTCCTATATATTGCTTTAAGGTTTGCGGTCTGAGACTTTGTTCAATGCTTATTTCACTTTCATTAGCTTCACTAGAAATAATCCGGTCATCCATAAATTATCACCTATTTTAAAAGGCGCTTTAAGGCCTGTTTAATGTATTGATCAGTTGACATCTGCTCTTTTCTTAATTCAGGTGAAATCTTTTTTATTTCTTTATCAGAATAACCCAGCGCTTTTAAAGCAAGAATGGCTTCTTCAAAGGCCGTATTGTTCGTTTGAGTATGTAGTGGAAGTGTGTCGGCATTGAACAGATTCGGGAAGTAATCTGGAACAACATCCTGTAATTTTCCTTTTAAATCGAGGATCATTTGCCGTGCTGTTTTTTTGCCAACTCCAGGAAATTTAACAAGGAAGGCTTCGTCCTCATTTTCGATGGCGTTCACCACCTGTAGGACTTCACCAGAGGCAAGGATCGCGAGTGCCCCCTTCGGCCCAATACCCGATACATTTAACAATTTAGTGAATAGTTTTTTCTCTTCCCTGGATTGGAAGCCAAATAGCGCCATTACATCCTCGCGAACATAATGGTAAGTATATACAGTTACCATTGTTTCCAATTTACCAGAATAAACAAATGGATTGGGTGTCGCGATTTGATAGCCAATCCCATTATTTTCAATGACAATATATTCAGGCCCGACAAATTCAACGGCCCCTTTAATAAATTCAAACAATCGTATTCTCTCCCTTAGTTTTTCACCGTATTTCATTCTACCATAATTTTTTGTTTAAGAAAGAAATAAAAAACAGGCTGATTTATTTCAATCAGTCTGTTTCAAAGAGTCAATTCATTCTTTTTTTAATGAATAAGGCTTAAAGGTTTCTAAAACTTGAACATATTGATCTTTCGTTTTAATGGGGATGCCTTGAATTAATTCTTCTTGTTTCTTACTTTCAAGCTTTCTAATATCTATCTGAAAAAACGATTGAATGATTCTTGATTGGCCGGGTCTTCCATTAAAAATGGTCAAAACCCCATCTTCGGTAATACCGAAAAAGCCATTTGCTTTTAATAACGGGGATATATCATCGACCTTCCTTCTAAAAACAAAAGTCGATTCTTCCATTTCCGTTAGCTGCCATTGATCATACTTAGCCCAGAAGTTCGCCATCGACCAACATGTTTCGTGAACGACTTCTTGACCAATTTCTCCATCGAGATAGATTCGTTCTAAAATAACCGTCAGGTGCTGAGGTTCCGTCTTTTGCCGGTCATCGACCTGTGCGGCCGAACCGGTAATTTGAGAAGCCCCGCCGATTAGTATATATAGTAAAACAGAAAAAATGGCTAAGCTATACTGTGACAATGCTTTCCAATTGAACCCCATGCTGCTCACCTCTTTTTGTTATAAATGGAACAAACTTTACAGTTCTAGTTTAGCCTTTTTTTCCCTTAATATCCGTAAAATTAAAAGGGCAAAGCCTGTAAGCTTTGCCCTTTTTGAACTATTTAGAATATCTGTTTGGAACTTCTTCGCTTTGGCGGCGGTCTTTATTCGCTTTCGGCTGGCGCTGCGGCACATCATTATTGATGTTGCGGTCACGTCCAATTGTTCCCTCATCTGTAATGACAGTTACGGATTTTCCGTTCACGTAAGGCTTCACCGCATTCTTAATAGCCCTTTTGGTTGCGGCCTCCCTGTCACGGTCCACTAAGTTAACCGAAACAATAACAGTGTTTCCATAGGCAACGGATCTTACTGATTGAACATTATCGATGTTTGAAACCTTGCTTCTGATGTTATCGGTTATATTTTCTTGCGCATGTTTATCTGTTGCTTCACCGGTCTTACCGATATTTTTATTCAAGTGACCGTGATAATTCATATCACTAGTACTAAATCGGTTATCCCGCTGGAAGAAATTACGGTCGGTCTTTGCTAAAGGTGTCGTAGGGTTTTTTGGGTTGCCGTTTTCATCCCTTGTCTGAAGCAGTTCTCTTTTTTGATTGTTTACAATGGTACCCTCATCCCCAAGGGTATGATCCATCATTTCCGTAAAGGCACCATCATTGTCTCTTAGAAAACCATAATTATTATTGTGGTTTTCATTGGAGTAATACCCCATAGGACGAGCCAAATTATTGTTCCCTTGATTCACACCACGGTTACTATCATTGTTACAGCCAGCCAGCCCCATCATCATCACGGCTGAAAGAGGAATCATCCACTGCTTCTTGTTCAAGCGAAAAACCCCCTTAGTTCATCCTGAGCATGCTTTAACATGCTCGTTATTAGGGTGCAATTTTTTAGGGGTTTTCATTCATTTTCATTCATCCACTATGGTTTTAATTCGGTCAATAAATTTTTTTCTAGTGTAAAACTGATTAATCGTTAAATCCATTACCTGTTTAAATTTAACATGGTCAGAATACGATTTTTCCCTAATGATTCTGTTCCACTCCCGAAAAATATCAGCAGGATAGACTAAGGCATACAAAAAAGGTTTTTGATGAATATATTTCTTAATTGGTTCATATTGGAGCAGCTTATCAAACGACCAGTCAAGATAAGGAAGAATCCGATTTGCGTATTGTAAATAATCAAAAACTGCGGGGCCGATGCTGATTAAATCAAAATCGATTAATAATAATGTTCCACTTTTGTCGCGTAAAAAATTATGATGGGCAACATCCCCATGCAAAATCACATAGGGTTCTTTTTTAAAAAAGAGGTATTCCTTTTCCATACCCGCAAGTGACCATTCTGCCCATGAGACCATTTCCGAAATAAAGGGTTCGTTGAAAAAATATTTAACGAAGGGAAGATTGTTCGAAAAAATATGATTCCGCTCTGTCCACTTACCAATTAAATCTGCTTTTGGCAGCAATCTACGATACCGTGCTGCAAAGGATGCCGTTGTTTGATGGAATTGTTCGAGTAGATCAATCCCTTCCTGGCGGTTTTTATGCGAGTGAAAGGAAAAAGTGGTTTTGCTCGGGGCAACATACTCGATGCATCCAAAGTAAATACCTTCAAAAAACAACGGTTCTTTCAAACTGGGATTAAGAAATTTATATGTTTTGCTGAAACCTTCATTGTTCAATGTGGTAGTAAACGCTTCTTGAAGTCTAAGTCTGCTGTTGGTTTGGTACCCTTTTATGATATAAGTATTTTTCTCTGTTTTTAAAAATAAAACAGATTTTCTGATCGGAACCATTTGGATGATTTTTTCTGTAAACTGCGACCGAAAATAAGAGAGGAGACGATTAAAATAATCATCGTCTCCATTTTTGTTTTTTGTTGTATTAACTGCTTTCATCCTGGAACCCTTGCATTCCATAAGGATTAATCCCAACCGGTCCCATTCCATAGGGGTTCATAAATGGAGGCTGAGCAACATTACCCGGTCCAGAATATGGCGCACTAAAAATTGGCGGTGTTGGCGGTATAAAGGCTGGTGCAACATATGTTGGAGCTGCTGGTATTCCGGCCGGCATACCAGCTGGGACTGCGCCGCAGCCGCAATCACCTAAGGCACCTGTCCCGACAGGCAGTCCTTGTGTTGGATAAGGCTGCTGCATATAAGGTATTTGTGCTCCGTAGCTTGGAACTGGTGCTTCTGCTGTCTCAAAATCTTCTCCCATAGTCTGTGGGGCTCCGCCCATTCCCGGAGGGTAGCCATACGGCATTTGACCATATGGTACTCCCATTCCATATGGGTTTACCATCCCAGGAGTTCCATACATCGGTCCAGGCGCAAATCCAGTCGGATGATGCGGGGCATGGTAATAGGATGAACTTTCGACAGGGTATCCTCCTGGTACCCCTGTTTGAAAGGCTGGTGCTGCTCCAGGGAAACCTACTGGTGCTGCTCCAGGGAAGCCACCTGGCATTTGTCCATATCCGGCTGGAACTTGACCAAATGCGGCTGGATCCACATAAGGCTGCTGGAACGCTGGGTTTTGGACGGCGCCTGGAATAAATCCTGGGTTCATTGCAGGCATTTGCGGCATAAATGATGATGATTCATCATGAAAGTGCTGTGGTACAAAGGGTGCCCCCGCTACATTTGGAGCAAAACCTGGTGCTACAGGCGGGTATCCAGCCGCACCAGGCATCATACCAGGCATCATACCAGGCATCACACCACCCGGCATATGCGGAAACGGCATATACGGTGTTGGTACCGGGAACCCTCCAAATGGCGGGCAGAATCCTGGCCCAGGCATAACCGGTGTCATTGGAACACAGTCTTGAACAGGCATTTGAACTGGTGCTTCAAAAACAGGTTCTGGAATTGGATTTGCTTTCATTGGCATCTCTTTAATTGGCATTTCCTTAATTGGCATTTCTTTAATTGGTGCTTCTTTGATAGGCATTTCTTTCTTAGGAACTTCTTTTATTTCAGGAAGAATATTGGTTGGCTTCGGCGGCAGCTGCGGTTGAGGAATCATATTTGTCATATTCATCATATAGTAGTTGTTAATATCAATTTCTGGGACTACTTGCAGGGGCATTTTTGGAGTATAGGGTGCTTTTGGTGCTTCTTTAATGATCGGCTTCTCTTTCGCAATTGGTACTTCTTTGATTGGAGCTGCTTTGATTGGAGCTTCTTTAATCGGTGCCTCCTTAATCAGTGATTCTTTTAATGGTTTCTCTTTGGCAATCGGCATTTCCTTTTTTGCTCCCATATTGATTGTCGTACCTGGATTGTGTCCTGCAGGTGCTCCTTTTTTTATCGTTCCACCTGAAGTTGGGACCTTTACTTTCATTCCGGGCATAATCATATCAGGGTTGCTGAGCTGTGAATTCATCTTTTTCAGCTCTTCAAAATTCACGCCGTACTTCTTGGCGATCTTCCAAAGAGTATCCCCTTTCTGTACGATATGGATCTTCACTCTGATTCCCTCCTATGGCATAAGTCCATATAGTGTATGTGAAGATGGGCAAAGTGCTAACATTCTTCAAAAAAACTTATGCTAGTTTTTTTAAAAATATGAATAAGTCCCGGATTATTGGAGTTCGTTACATTCGCAAATAAAAGGCTTAGATTCGAAATAAATGGCTCAAATTCGCAAATAAACTATTCTTGTCCGGCAGATAAATTTTTTTTGCTCTGATAAAGACCAATAAAAAAGATGCAATCAGCTATAATTGCATCTTTTTTATATATTATGAATTTTTTAGCATCCGTTCCAGCGCAAATTTAGCGTTTTCGGCAATTTCAGGACTAACTTTAATGACATTAGTCGTATCCTCTAATGTATCTAAGCTCCATACCAGGTGTGGCAGGTCAATTCTGTTCATCGTCAAACAAGGACACATATGAGGATTTAGAGAAATAATCTGTTTATCCGGATGATCTTTAATCAGACGGTTAACCAAGTTCATTTCTGTACCAATGGCCCATGCAGACCCAGGCTCGGCATTTTCAATTGCATTGATGATATAGCTCGTGGAACCCGCCATATCTGATAATTCGACGACTTCGCGGCGGCATTCGGGATGGACGATAATTTTCATGTCCGGATACTTATAACGTGTATCAATCACATTTTGAACAGTAAAGTTTTCATGGACAGAGCAATGCCCTTTCCAAAGGATTACCTTTACTTGGGAAACTTCACCATCGTATTCTAATGTATCGTTAATAGGATTCCAAATGGCCATTTCGCCTAGGGCGATGCCTAAATCAGCTGCCGTATTACGACCTAAATGCTGATCTGGCAAAAATAAAATCCGCTCCTTCTGTTCGAATGCCCATTTCACCATTGTCTCGGCATTCGAAGAGGTTACCGTTGCCCCGCCATTAGCACCAACGAATGACTTAATAGCAGCCGTTGAATTGACATAAGTTAATGGAAGAATTGTATCTCCGAACATTGCCTGCAGCTTCTCCCAGGCTTTCTCCGTTTGCCCTAAATCCGCCATATCAGCCATCGAGCAGCCCGCGCGCATATCAGGCAGGATGACCTTTTGGTCTTCAGTCGTTAAAATATCAGCCGTTTCTGCCATAAAATGAACTCCACAGAAAACGATGAATTCCGCTTCTGTATTTTCTGCCGATAATTGTGCTAGCTTTAGGGAATCCCCTGTCGCATCAGCGAACTGAATCACTTCATCCTTTTGATAATGGTGTCCTGGGATGAATAAGCGAGAGCCGAGTTTGTTTTTCACCTCGATCACCCGGGCCTCTAATTCCTCCCGTGACATCTGCTTATATTTTTCAGGAATCATTTTATTGGTTTGTAGTGAGGCTAAAATGTTCATCCTATTCTACTCCTTTATTCCATTTTACTTTTACGCTAATATCCAACGCTTTATAAGAATGGGTCAAAAATCCAAGGGAAATATAATGAACACCTGTATCGCCATAGCCAGCCAGGTTGCTCAACTGGATACCGCCTGATGCTTCGGTAATAATTCCGGCCGGAACCAATTTAATTAATTCCTTGATTTCGTCAGGGGTGCGATTATCGAACATAATTACATCGGCACCAGCATTCACCGCTTCCACCACTTGTTCTTCTGTCTCAACTTCTACTTCGACCTTCACCATATGACCGGCTTTTTTCCGGACGGTTGCAACAGCCATTTCAATCGAACCTGCAAAAGAAATATGATTATCCTTAATCATGACACCGTCATATAACCCAAAGCGGTGATTAAAGCCGCCACCAGTAAGGACAGCATATTTTTCAAACATCCTTAGTCCAGGCGTGGTTTTTCGAGTGTCGCAGATTTTCGTAAAATTACTATTTAACTTATGAACCGCTTTATTTGTGAGAGTGGCAATTCCACTCATTCTTTGAATAAGATTAAGAACCACTCTTTCTCCTTTTAAAAGATCAGAAATTTTTCCAGATACAAGTGCGAGCTGCTGACCATATTCAATTTGGTCTCCATCTTTTACAAGTAACTCCACGTTAATATCGTTATTTAACAGCTTGAAACCTGTTTTAATCACATCTTCACCGCAAAAAATTCCTTCATCCTTGGCGAGAAAAACAATTTCACCATTCGTTTCATTCGCAAAAATTAAATCAGTGGTAATATCCTGTTCGCCTATATCTTCGATAAAAAAATTCTCAAGTTGTGAGCGCAGTTTTAGTGTGTTCATGATCCTTTTTCACTTCCCGTTTATTTTTATGAATGAGCGATTTTCTTAGCCAATTCGTGTCATCCTCATGTGGATAATCACTTCTAAAGTGGCCGCCGCGGCTTTCTTTCCGTTTTAAAGCTGAATCCGTAATCAGTTTTGCCGTCAGTACCATGAAAATCTTTGTTAAGTCTTGAGCAGAAAACGAATCAAGTTCATTTAATTCATGAACCTTAAATTGTTGAAGCCATTTTCTTTGCTTCCTAAGGTCCACTTCATTGCGAACGATTCCTACCCGCTCCATCATGTAATCCTTGATTTGCTGCTCTGTAGGTAAATTGATTTTTTGCTTGGTAAAAAATAATTTAGGCTGTTCTAATTCTGGTGCATCACCCTGATAAGCTTGAATCCATTCTGATAATTTTTTCCCTTGATACAATCCTTCTAAAAGGGAATTGCTTGCTAAGCGGTTGGCCCCGTGCAAGCCTGTACATGCCGCTTCGCCGATGGCATAAAGTCCATCAATAGAGGTTCGGCCGATTAAATCCGTTTTAATGCCGCCCATTAAAAAATGGCATCCAGGAGCAACGGGAATTTTTCCTGCTAATAGGTCAATGCCATTTTGCTCGCATAGAGCCGTGATCGAAGGGAAACGTTTCTGAAAATCTTTTATTCTACTAATATCCAAATATACGTTTTGGTCATTTTTCAAATATTCATAGATCGTTTGCGAAACCACATGACGTGGAGCAAGGTCTTTATAGGGATGGACTCCCTCCATAATCGGAGTTCCATCATCTGTAACAAGGATAGCTCCATCGCCCCTTACGGCTTCGGAAACCAAGCCTTTTGTTTCACCATTAAGATACAAAAGAGTTGGATGGAATTGAATAAATTCCATATCGACAATCTCGGCACCAGCCAAGTATGCAAGCGCAATTCCATCGCCGCCAACCGTCCTGGCATTTGACGTAAAGCTGTACAATTGCCCGCAGCCGCCAGTAGCGATTATGATGTGCTTACCGAAATAAATATGAACACTGCCATCCGTCCGTTTTGTTTTTACCCCAATGCAGCGATTTTTTTGCTCGTTCAAAACCAATTCATAAGCAAATACATCTTCTTCTACCAACACATTGTCGGAAAGCTGGCTAATCAAGTGCTCGATTACGTTTTTACCAGTAGCGTCCCCGCCGCCATGGACAATGCGATGCTTGCTGTGGGCTCCTTCCATGCCAAGGAGCAATTCCCCTTGATGATTTCGATCGAAAACATCTCCCTGCCTGGCAATTGCCTCAATAAGTGATGGTGCTTCATATATGATTTCTCTTACTGTGTCAGGATTATTGTGGAATCTTCCTGCTTCTAAAGTATCTTCCAAATGTTTGGATGGATGATCATGTGCGCCAATAGCCGCGGCGATCCCGCCTTGAGCAAGATAGGAATTTGCCGTTCTAATTTTTGACTTTGTGAGAATTCTCACATTCTTTTCATTTCCTAACTGGACAGCAAGCTGTAAAGCTGCTACCCCGCTTCCAATAATTACAACATCATCTTTCATCATAGGTTGACCCCCCCTGATTAACAGGTGTCTTGACATATATATTTACACAGATTTAAACTAAAAACAAGTATTATATTAAAAAGTTATTGGAGAATATATTATGATATATTTTGATTTTGCTGCTACCACTCCATTAGATCATGAAGCTGCGGAAATTTATCTGAAGGTCTCAACCGAATACTTTGGCAATGCCAGCAGTCTTCATGATTTTGGGGGTCAATCCTCTGCCCTGCTAGACAATTGCCGCGAAGAATTGGCGAAAATTTTGGGTGTTGATAAAAAGCGACTGTTCTTTACAAGCGGGGGTTCTGAAAGTAATTTTTTAGCAATAGAGGCTTTGTTATCAGCTCCCTTAAAAAAAGGCAAACATATAATTGCAGGTATGGCAGAGCATTCATCTATTCACGGAGAACTTAGGAGATTAGAGAAGGCAGGGTACGAAATCACGTTCCTTCCGTTCGATGCATCAGGGCTTATTGATATAGATAAGCTTGCAAGCGAAATTAGACCAGAAACCATATTAGTTGCCGTCCAGCATGTAAATTCAGAAATCGGAACAATCCAGCCAGTCGAGGCCATTGCGGAATTTTGCAGGGCTCATCAGATTCATTTCCACAGCGACTGTGTCCAGTCGTTTGGAAAAATTGATTTAAAAAGCATAACACCGCTTGTTAGCAGTATTTCTTTTTCCGGGCATAAAATATATGGTCCAAAAGGGATTGGCGGTGTGTATATCAATCCGCGCATTCATTGGGATCCCTTTTTTCCAGGTGGATCACATGAAAGTGGTTTTCGGCCAGGCACCCTGAATGTTCCAGCAATTGCGGCAATGACCGTTGCTGCGCAGAAAACTCTCGGACAGAATCCATCGAATCATGATATGTTTGCATTACTACGAAACACCTTTATTGAAGCACTTACGCCAATTAAAGATAGAGTCATAGTTTATGGGGCCCTCGAGGTTGATTCACAACTTCCAAATATAATAGGGCTTAGAATCTCAGGGATAGAGGGACAATGGATGATGCTTGAATGCAATCGCTTAGGATTTGCCATTTCAACAGGAAGCGCCTGTCAAATTGGCATGCAATCCCCTGCCAAAGTAACGCAAGCACTGGGCCTAAATCCAGAAGAGGCCAAACAGTTTATTCGTATATCATTTGGCAAATCTACAACAAAGGAAGATGTTTTACAGCTTGCGGAAAGCATTGTTAAAATTGTCCAGGAATTTTAAATAAGTTATGCTAGAATATAAAAACAGAGAATGTTTGGGAGGAATAATATGGCTGAGCAGAAAAAAATATTAGGAGAAGAAAGGAGGTCCTTGATTCTTCAACTGCTAAAAGACAGTTCCGAACCATTGACGGGAAGTGAACTTGCTGCAAGAACGAATGTTAGCCGGCAAGTCATTGTGGGAGACATTACCCTGCTAAAGGCAAAAAATGAACCGATTATGGCAACAAGCCAGGGGTATGTATATTTAAAACAGAATGCTGGTACCAGGATATATGAAAGAACGATTGCCTGCAAGCATGCACCTAAAGACACGGAAAGGGAATTAAATTTAATGGTGGACCATGGGGTTTTAGTGAAGGATGTAAAAATTGAGCATGCTGTCTATGGTGATTTAACTGCCTCTATCATGGTGTCAAACCGTCAAGAAGTGAAACAGTTTTTGAGTAACCTGCAAACAACGAATGCCGCGTTATTGTCGGAGCTGACAGATGGCATTCATCTTCATACCATTTCTGCTTCAAGCGAAAAAATTCTTGATAAAGCAGAGGCCGCCTTAAAGGCGGAGGGATTTATAATGGAATCATAAAAAGGACCCGGGATTAGTCCCAGGTCCTTTCCTAATTTAATTCTACTAATGTTGACGGATAGCTTCCCATTAGTGTAACTCCGCATCCTAGTGCCTCTAGCTCCGCCATTGCCCCTGGTATTAACACCTCATCAAGCTTCATTTCTAAATCGATAATGAAGAAGTAATTGCCAATCCCAGTTTTCATTGGTCTTGATTCAATTTTGGAGAGGTTTATTTTTCTCCAGGCAAAGGCTGATAAAACTTGGTGCAGTGCCCCGGCACGGTCTGATGGTAAAGTTACCATTAACGTTGTTTTGTAATGGGTTGAGCCACAAATTGCCTGAAAATCAAATTCGTCTTTAGATAAGACCACAAAGCGGGTATGGTTATAGTCAAAATCGTGAATATTCCTTTGAACAATCGATAACCCATATTCTTTGGCAGCCAATTCATTGGCAATAGCAGCCGTATTATGTTCAGGCTCATCCATCACCAATTTCGCCGCAGCCGCAGTAGAAGATACATATTCAAATGGAACGCCTTTAAATTGATTATGTAAGAATTTATGGCACTGCGCGATGGCATGCGAATGGCTATAAATTTTGCTGACATTCTCCCATTTTTCTGCATTCGCAGGATGGACCATCAAATGCTGCTTAATTGGAAGAGTAATTTCTCCGACGATGGGGATTTGAGCAAACTGTGTTAAATAATCAAGCGTAATATTAACGGATCCCTCAAGCGCATTTTCAATCGGAGCAACCGCGAGCCCCACTTTTTTGTCCACTACGGCATCCATACATTCTGGTATCGTCCGAAAAGGCTCTAGCTCGAAGCCTGGGAAAACCTTTGTGACTGCAAGTTCCGTAAAGGTTGCCTTAGGCCCTAAATAACCAATTTTCATTGCATTCCACTCCCTATTTTTAAAAAGAAAGCTGAGAACTGGTTTCTCAGCAGACTTTTGTCCGCTATGCACCTGTTCCCAGCACTTCTACTTTCTCTACAAATTCGAGTTTTCTAAGTTCGGATAATAATTCATCAATTTCATTTGTCATATTTGCCGTGTTTAAGGAAAGAGTTACGTTCGCCCTGCCCTGAAGGGGAATCGTTTGGTGGATGGTTAGAACATTACCACCATAAGAGGCAACAACACTTAATAACTTTGACAATGTACCGGAGCGATCCTCTAAATGAAAGAATAACGAGACTAAGCGCTCCTGTTTAATGGTTGAAAAAGGAAACACTGTATCCCTATATTTATAAAAGGCGCTCCTGCTTAAGTCAACACGCTGGACAGCTTCCGCAATCGAATCCGCCTTGCCTCTATCAAGCATTTCTTTCACTTCAATCGTTTTTTTCATCGCTTCTGGCAAAACGTCTTCACGGATTAAATAAAATTTTTTATCTATGTTATCCATTTTCATTTCATTACCTCTTTACCTGAAACCCTAATCAATAAACTCAAATTCGAAATCTAATAACTTAACGACATCCCCATCTTTTGCCCCGCGTTGTCTTAAAGCCTCATCGACCCCTAGACCGCGAAGCTGGCGTGAGAAGCGGCGAACAGATTCTTCTGTTGAAAAATTAGTCATCTTAAAGAGCTTTTCAATTTTTTCACCTGAAACCACAAACGATCCATCTGATTCTCTTGAAATGTGGAAGGCATCCGGATCCTTCTCGTGCTTGTAAAGAACACGATGGACGCCAGTATCCTCTTCTTCATGCTCAAGCGGGAATTCCGGTGTTTCCTCAATTTTATCAGCAACAGCAAACAATAGCTCGCGCAATCCCTTTCGTGTAATGGCCGAAATAGGGAAAATTGGATAATCCTCTTCGAGCTGCTCTTTAAAGGTTTCTAAATTCTCCTCCGCACCAGGCATATCCATTTTATTGGCTACAATAATTTGCGGACGCTCTGTTAAACGCAGATTATATTCTTGTAATTCTTTATTAATCGTCAGGTAATCCTCAAATGGGTCTCTGCCTTCCGTTGCCGCCATATCAATGACATGAACAATAACTCTCGTCCGCTCGATATGACGTAAAAACTGATGTCCAAGACCTACACCGGCATGTGCCCCTTCAATAAGCCCAGGAAGATCAGCCATGACAAAGCTTCGGCTGTCCTCTGTTTCCACCATCCCCAGATTTGGAACAATCGTAGTAAAATGGTACTCGGCGATTTTTGGCTTCGCTGAAGAAACAACGGACAATAGCGTTGATTTCCCAACGCTAGGGAAACCAACTAGCCCAACATCAGCAAGCAGCTTAAGCTCTAGTATGACGTCACGTTCTTGGCCTGGCTCACCATTTTCAGCAAGCTCCGGTGCCGGATTGGCTGGAGTGGCAAAACGGGAATTCCCCCGGCCGCCGCGTCCTCCTTTTGCAATTACTGCCTGTTGTCCATGCTCAACTAAATCAGCAATGACTTCATTTGTCTCAGCATCAGTAACAACGGTCCCAGGCGGTACCTTAACAATCATATCCTTGGAATTACGACCATGCTGATTCTTGGACATACCATGCTCGCCACGTTGTGCTTTAAAATGGCGCTGATAACGGAAATCCATTAGAGTACGCAAGCCTTCTTCTACTCGAAAAACTACATTGGCGCCCTTCCCGCCATCACCGCCGGCCGGACCGCCCTTTGGTACATATTTTTCACGGCGAAACGCGACCATTCCGTTTCCACCGTCTCCACCTTTTACATATATCTTGACTTGATCGACAAACATTTTTTTCCTCCTGTCGCACAAATAAATCAACTGATGATTGCGACGAGAAGCCCTGTGTTTTATACCGTTTAAAGTTTAGGTATAAAAACTTCCAGTGCGAGTTCGCTTTCCGAGAATTCCTTGACCTCTAAGTCCAATGTTTCGGACTCTCCAAGGAATTTTTCAATCAGTTCACTTTTTATTATTATCCCGCTAAAATCGAAAAAGAAACGAATTCCTTCTGATTGCGGCTCAATTGTAATCGATAAATGGTTTTCTTGAAATGCTTCGATTGCATTATTTAAGCATGAAAAAAAGGAACTTGTCCAATTTGTCAGGACAGAATCGTTCATTTTTAATGGTTCTGCATCCTCAAATACCTCATATTCGAGTCTAAAAAAAGGATTCTCCCAATTAGAGGTGAATAGAAGAGAGGCAAATAAAGGCATATTTAAATTTGAAAGCTTTGTCTCATGCTGGGCTTCAATCACAATTTCATCAATGACCTCTTTAGCCCGGTCAATTCGATTTAAATCGATGTTCCCTTTTATCAACTGAAGCTTATTCAACCAATCATGACGCGAGTGCCGCAGCACCTCGACGATTCCCCATTCTTTCTCCATACCCACACTCCCACATTAAGTGTCGGAACACACTGTTTGTTGTTAGTATATCAAAAAAGTAACCATGAGTAAGCTTTTTTATACGAAAGGTTTCCTAAAGTGGTAAAAAAAAGAAGCACAATACGAGGAAATACCCTTAATATGATATTTATCAGAGCAAAAAGAAAACTCTAACCGGTCAGGTTAGAGTTTCCAATAAAAGCATTACGCTTCTTGAGCTACTGGATAAACGCTCACTTTTTTACGGTCACGACCTAAACGTTCGAATTTTACAACGCCGTCGATTTTTGCAAAAAGAGTGTCGTCACCACCGCGGCCTACGTTTTCACCTGGGTAAATCTTTGTACCGCGTTGACGGTAAAGGATTGAACCACCAGTTACGAATTGACCATCTGCACGCTTAGCACCAAGGCGCTTTGCGATAGAGTCACGTCCGTTCTTTGTAGAACCTACTCCCTTTTTAGATGCAAACAACTGAAGATCTAATTTTAATAACATTTATTCCACCTCCTGCTTTTTGAAGGTAATTTTTATGTGCTCTCCGTACGTTTCTTCAATCGATCGTAATGAAACAATCATGCCCTCAAGAAGAAGCTGAACTTTCTCTTGTGTATCAGAAGGAAGATCCTCCGGAAGAACACAGCGGAGAAGTCCGTCTGCTCGATGTTCTAGGTCGGGTGTGACATTAGTTAGTTCGTGCACCGCATTGATAGCACCAACAGACACGGCAGATACGCCTGCACAGACAATATCTTTGCCCCGATCAGCAAACAAAGCATGACCACTTATTTCAAAGGATTGAATCGCACCGGACTCAGTACGAGTAATCGTAATTCCAATCATCTATTTTCCAACACCTTACGCGTTGATTTTTTCGATGATTACTTTAGTGTAAGGTTGACGATGACCTTGCTTCTTACGGTTGTTTTTCTTCGCTTTGTACTTGAAAACAATGATTTTCTTCGCACGGCCTTGTTTTTCAACTTTAGCTGTAACAGTAGCGCCTGCAACAACAGGGCTTCCAACTTTTACAGTTTCACCGCCAACGAAAAGAACCTTGTCAAAAGTAACTGTTTCACCAGCTTCAACATTTAATTTTTCAATGTAGATAGCTTGGCCTTCTTCGACTTTAAGTTGCTTACCGCCAGTTTCGATAATTGCGTACATGAACTGCACCTCCTTATAAACTCAGACTCGCCATACACAGGCGTTCCCACGAATTACGCAGAAATCTTACTACCTGTTCTGTGCGGTTGTAGCACGGGTGCTACAAACATAACATTAAAATCATACATAATTTTAGTGAAAGTGTCAATAGAAATCGAAAGCTTTTTGGGATATCTCGTCCGTAGTGCCGAATTGCTTCAAAACGTAATGATGATTCGGAGAAGGCTGAATTGTAAAAAACACTTTAAAACCAAGCAATTCTTCCAATATTTCAAGGTGAGTCTGCATAAGCTCTTTGACTTCTGCTGTCGTTTCTATTAAGACTGCTTCAAATTCAGAATTGCGATGCTCGAGAAGCTCTCGCTCAAGACGAAAGGCGATTGTTTCCGCACTTAAGATACGGCCTGTCCCATCGCAAACTGGACATTTTTCCTTTAGTGCTTCTGAAAGGGCAACCCTGGTTTTTTTTCTTGTCAGCTGCAGAATCCCAAGCGGCGTAAATCCAATCAGTCTCGTTCTTTTTTCATCTTTGGCAAGTTCTTTTTCGAAAAGATCCAGAATCGCTTGCTTGTCTTTTTCGCGTTTCATATCGATAAAATCAATCAGAACGATGCCGCCGATGTCCCGCAGGCGGAGCTGTCTAACGATTTCTTTGGCCGCATGTTGATTAGTTTTGAGAACGGTATCCTGATAATCGGACTTGCCGGAGAATTTCCCTGTATTCACATCGATAATGGTCAGGGCTTCCGTTTCATCGAAGATAAGGTAGGCACCTTGATCGAGCCAAACCACCCGCTTGAGGGCTTTCTCGATTTCATGCTCTATTTTGTTGGCAGAAAAAATATTTTCAAGGCTGTTGTAGTAAGTGAATGAAACTTGATTATTTTTTTGTTCCAGCATTTTTTTGACGGTGAGGTCATCTATAATAACTTCACCTGTTGTCATCTTTGAGACTTGCTCCATAAGCATTTCCAAGAAGGTATCTTTTTGAAAAATAATCCCTGGCTTTTTTATGGCCGCGGCTTTTTGAAGCAGTTCTTGATATTGGCCACGTAGGAAATTCAGCTCTTCGACAATCTCATCTTCAATGCAGTCTGTGCTAGACGTACGAAAAATAATTCCTTCTTCTTCTGATTTCAAGCGGCTTCCTATACTTCTTAGTGCAGCATTTTGCCGTTCATCGACTATTTTTTTAGAAACCGCAGTATAACGCCCCTTCGGCATGTAGATAAGATTGGTGCCCTGCAGTTCAATAATGCCCGTTACTTTTGGGCCTTTTGATCCGGTTGCATCCTTGTCCACCTGAACGAGGAGCTTTTCACCCTGATGAACAAACGAAGAGATGTTCTTCTGCTTTTCTGTTGAGAGTATGTATGAGGGCAGGTTGTCACGATGCAAATAGGCTTTTTTTTCTTCTCCTATATCGATGAAGGCTGCATTCATTCCAGGCAAAACCTTTGTCACTGTCCCAAAATAAATATTACCGACCAGTGATTGGTGCTCTGGTCGGTCGATAATAATTTTTTCAACTTGTTTGTCACGCAAAACTGCATACCGCTTTTCACGCCCAAAGTAATTAATAATTAACTTTTCCAACCGTGTTTCCTCGCTTTATATAAAAATACCATTAGAGAACAATTACGATGGAAATTTCCTAAAAATGTCTCCAATAACCCTTATTGAGGACAAAATGAGTGGCTTTTCGCCTAAAATGTCTCCAATAGCCCTTATTGAGGACAAAACTAGTGGTATTTTTCACCTAAAATGTCTTCAATAGCCCTTATTGAGGACAAAATGAGTAGCTTTTTCGCCTAAAATGTCTCCAATAGCCCTTATTGAGGACAAAATGAGTGGCTTTTTCGCCTAAAATGTCTCCAATAGCCCTTATTGAGGACAAAATTTCCGATATTTTACCAAATTTTCTCTTATAGTTTACTTTATAATTGTAGAAGCGCTCGAACCTCGAGCGCTCCACTTTATATTTCAATTATACCCTTTTAGTATGAAAATAAAAGGTCGCTGATTTTATCGGTCAACCGTTTTTCTGTGAAGTAAGCATGCAATAGTTCATTTTCATCCAATCTACCTTTTTCCCGGCCATCCACTTCCACTATGATCGGGTGCTTGCAGCCGCGTTGAAATTTTTCTAAAACATGAATGAGTAATTCCTCTTCATCCGCTTGGATAGGCTTCAAATTGTGCAGGCCGGATTTTTTTCCGTAATGGCGCTCTAATAAAAATCGCATAAAAATATAGCGCCGCTGCTTCCATTCGTGGTATAGCGAGAAAAATAAGAATGCAACTATGATCCAAACATTGAGATGTGTGGGAGCCGCTGCTAAGATTGCGATGGAAAATAGAAGTAAGCTGCCAAACGATAGCAAAAGCGTAATACGATGGGCGTTCGGAAATGAATTTTTTAATGATAGCAGCAGGAATACCAGCTTGCCGCCATCAAGCGGCCAGACTGGAAATAGATTAAACAGAAAAATCATCAGATTATAACTCAAAAAGAGGCTAAATAACTCTTCTGAAATGAGATGAAAGGATAATAAACCGTATGCCAATCCAACCATCCAAACATGCTGGAGAGGCCCGGCAATGACCACAATGGCCTCCTCTTTTAACGGCCGGTTGCCATGCTCATCCATCTCAGCCACCCCGCCAAAAGGCAGAAGGGTTATTTTTTTGATCCTCCATGAAAAAAAAGAAGCTGCAGCAGCATGCCCCATTTCGTGAATGAAAATAATCCCAAGGAGTAAACAAACTTCTAGGAAATGCGCTGTAGCAATCGAAAGTGCAATCACAATCCACAACAATGGATGGATATGAACATGACGAAGTAAATATATCGCTCTATTCAAATCGAATCACCTGAATTGGGTCGATGAAATCATCGCCTTTTTTTATCGCAAAATAATATTTTCCTTTTGATTTATCTTCGCCAGTGGAGGAGGATACGGAGCCAACCACCGTTCTTTTTTCAACAAAGTCATATAAATTAACCTTAATCGTGTCCAAATTGCCATACCAGGTTTCAGAACCGTCTGAGTGCTGGATGATGACTGTATTCCCCAGCCCATCTTTCACCCCAGTAAAGCGGACGAAGCCATCATTAATCGCTTGAACCCCTGCGCCTTTTTGCGTCTCGATCATGATGCCTTGGCCATTTTTCTTAAAATTCTCAAGGAGTCGTCCGGAAACCTCCACGGCGGATTTATTTTGGACGACCTCTTTTTTGCTGGCTTTATCGTCCTTGGTAAAAGGCAGCAGGGCAAGAGGTTTGCCAAACTTATCCTCGTACCACTTTGATACAGTGGCAAACTTAAAGTCCTTGTCCATTGTTTTGACAATCGCATCCCTTGCTGGTTCCAGTGAGGCTGTTTGATTGCGAAACAGGATAGCTACCACTAAAAACAAAAGAATAGACGCTAAGATTTTAAAGAAAAAGACTTCCTTCTTAAATAATGGATGCCCGTCGTCTCCATTCGACCCTGAAGAGGTAAACTGATTAAATCCGTATTTATCATCATCATCACCAGGCCAAGCAATATGTCGTTCTGGACTTTTGCCTTGAGTCCCTTGAGTCCCTTGAGTCCCTTGTTCTTTTTTTCTTCTGGCGATTCGCCGCCGTATTTCATCCGCTGAAGACCGAGCCATATCCATCAACCCTTTTCCCGCTTTTTGTACAAGTTTATGAACAGGATTTAAAGAGTATGACTACAAAAAAAGCCTGTCAATATTTAATTAGACAGGCTTCACTATTATCGAACTCCAAAGAACTTTTTAAGTTTTGTAAAGACGCCCTTGTTTGCTTCTTCAAGCGGCTGAAGCGGGATGGATTCCCCTAGGATTCTTCTGGCTATATTCCGGTAGGCAATAGATGCCTTGCTGTTAGGATTTAAGGCAATCGGTTCGCCGTGGTTTGAAGCTTTAATGACTTCTTCATCGTCCGCGACAATTCCGACTAGCTCAATGGATAAATGCTGGGTGACCTCGTCTAAATCGAGCATGTCACCGCTCTTCATCATATGATTGCGAATCCGGTTCACAACTAATCTTGGAGATTCCATCCCCTTTTCTTTTTCAAGGAGGCCAATAATCCGATCGGCATCGCGTACGGCAGAAACTTCAGGCGTCGTGACGACAATGGCTTTATCCGCGCCAGCAATAGCATTTTTATAGCCTTGTTCAATTCCGGCAGGACAGTCAATAATGATATAATCGTAATCCTGCTTTAATTCGGTGATGAGTTCTTTCATTTGCTCTGGCTGAACAGCCGATTTATCAACGGTTTGAGCTGCAGGCAATAAATACAATAACCCATCAAAACGTTTATCCTTCACTAAAGCTTGATGGATTTTGCATCTTTTTTCTACAACATCAACCAAATCATATATAATTCGGTTTTCAAGTCCCATTACGACATCTAAGTTTCGAAGACCGATGTCAGTATCCACTAAGCATACTTTTTTCCCTTGCAGGGCGAGTGCAGTACCAATGTTCGCAGAGGTTGTAGTTTTGCCTACTCCGCCCTTACCGGATGTAATTACTATTGCTTCTCCCACTTTAATGTCCCCCTTCTAATCTATTTAAATTAGGCCTTAATTGGATTAAAGCTTGCAATCTATCAATAATGATTTGGCGGTTATCATCTATGTAAGCACATTCCATTTCGCGTTTCTCTATACTTTGAACCGATTCCGGAGTTCGTTCAATACAATCGCTAATCCTCAGCTGTGAAGGTTTCATGCTCGAAGCAGCGATGACAGCTTGATCATTGCCAAAATAACCGGCATGGGCCACTCCCTTAAGTGTACCCATAATAAATATATTTCCGCCTGCAATCACCGTTCCACCAGGATTTACATCACCAATTAACAGTATATCCCCTGGAACCTCTAACACCTGGCCGGAACGAATAATGCGTGACACGGTCACGACCTCTGTTTCCGCCTTTAAGCGATTGGCTTCTTCTTTTGTGATTACATTTGCTTCAATATCATCAACAACTAAATTCTTTTTTTGCCGAATTAACTCTTTTAATTCTTCCTTTTGATCCTCTGTTAAATAACGATTTCCGATTTCCACTTTAACAGATATTAAATGCCGCTCATCCTGTGTCTGGGAATTGGCAGAAAGCTTTTGGTCTAATTCTTTTTTTAGCTCCTCATAGGAACAGCTGTCATCAAGATGCAGGACAAGTCCATCCTTTGTACCTTTTATTGTAACATTTTGCCGATTTTTCATGGAGATTTTTTCACCTCATAATTAAAAAAACAATTTCGGAATAGGCAAATAAGGAAAATGACCTATTCCGAATCAAAGTGCAGACTCTTCTTTATAAAATTCGACACGATGCGTCTATTCTCCTCTTTTTTAAAAAAATCATTCATCTCTTAATGCATCGGCATACTTTTCAAAGCGTCTCTTTAATGGATATCCAAAAATCAACACAAAAACCGCATTTAAGATTAGCGTTGGATAAAATCGCAAATTCAAAAAGCCCATAAAATCGAGATCGGTTACATGAATGAGGAAGTTCATTTCATATACCCCAATCTCCAATAATGCAATGGCAAAAAGCGAAACAAGGAAGGCAATAATGATATTAGACTGCATGATATGCATAATTTTCGTAACAATGTAACAGATAAAGGGAAAAAGAAAAAAGTATATCCCAATAATTTCAACATAAACAATATCAAATATCATCCCAAAAATGGCGGCATAGATGATACCTTGTTTTTTGCCTGTAAAAATCGTTAAAAAAACAAGAGCCGCAAATAAAAAATGGGGGACGATGACCTTGCCTCCGAAAAGGTTGCCAGGAAAAAATTGAACAAAAAGACTTTCAACTAGAAAAAGAAACAAAAACAAAAGAGGAAGAAGGAATTTTTTCATAGATCCTTCTCCTTCTCGTTTTCCATATCGGTTATTTCAGGCTGTGTCATCAATCGTTTAATGACAATGACGTTTTCAATATCATAAAAGTCCGCTCCGGGTTTTATTAATGCCGTTTGATTTAGTCCATACTGATCAGGTTTAACCTCGACAACCTTCCCAACGACCAAACCTTCGGGAAAAACCCCGCCCTTACCTGAGGTAATCACATTTTGGCCTTTTTCCACTTTAACTCCAGCAGGAATGCTTTTCACTAACAGTAATTTCTTTTTATCATCAAAGCCTTGAACAAATCCGTAAATACTTGTTTCACCTTGAATGGTTACGGAAATCCGGTTCTTAGGATCCATCGCACTCAATAGCTGCACAGTGGAGCTGAATTGGTTGACCGTCTTCACTTTGCCAATCAGACCTTTGGCCGTAACGACCGCCATATTTTTTTTGATGCCGTTGAGATTTCCTTTATCGATAATAATCATTTCATGCCAACGATCAGGGTTTCTGCCAATAACAGTAGCTGGTAATGGTTTAAAATCTCTCAGAGTCCTTTTTTCACCGAGAATTTCACGCAATTCCTTATTGTCTTTTTTCAGCTCTTGATTTTCTGCTTCAAGGCTGACAAGATCTTCAGTCCGCGATTTAAGTTCTTTATTCTCTTCATATGTATTTTGCAGGTCCTGGAGATTTTCAAAAAAGCCTGCAACGAAATTGGCAGGCTTTGAAACCAGGGATTGAACCCAGCCGGTTGTGTCCTTCACAAATTGTTCCGGCCAGGATAGTTTACTTCTCTCCCTTAAAGAAAACCCAATCAATGCCACGAGAACAATGATGCTGACAAGCAAAATGATCAGTCGTTTATTTAAAAAGAACTGTGGCATGACTATACACCTCTATTTATCTAGATTATTTCGCTTTATTTTTAAATAAGTGAATATGGTCTAATGCTTTTCCTGTACCGATTGCCACGCAATCAAGCGGATTTTCAGCAATTAACACCGGCATTTTTGTTTCTTCACTGATGACTCGGTCCAAATTACGAAGCAAGGCACCGCCGCCCGTAAGGACAATTCCCCGGTCCATAATGTCTGCTGCAAGCTCCGGCGGAGTTTTTTCAAGTGTATTTTTCACCGCTTCAACAATCGCAAAAACCGTATCATTTAGGGCTGTTGAAATCTCTTTTGCGGTAATTTCGATCGTTTTTGGCAGGCCTGTTAATAAATCGCGGCCGCGAATTTCCATATTATCAATGCCTTCAGGGATGCCCGCAGAGCCGATTTCCATTTTGATCGTTTCCGCAGTACGCTCCCCAATCATTAAATTATAATTTTTGCGAATATAGGAGATAATCGCATCGTCCATTTCATCGCCGGCAATGCGGATTGATTGGCTTGTTACAATACCACCTAAGGAAATAATCGCAACTTCTGTTGTGCCACCGCCGATATCGACAACCATGCTGCCGGTTGGCTCCCAAACAGGAAGATTGGCACCTATCGCTGCGGCAAAAGGCTCTTCAATTGTGTAGGCGTCTTTCGCACCAGCTTGTCTTGTAGCATCGATTACCGCTCTTTCTTCTACTGCAGTGATTCCAGACGGTACACATACCATGACATAAGGCTTACCAGAGAAAACACTTTTACTTTTTTGAGCCTGACGGATGTGGTATTTCATCATCGTTGCAGTCGTTTCAAAGTCCGCAATGACTCCGTCCTTCATTGGTCTTGTCGCGACGACATTACCAGGTGTCCGTCCAATCATATTCTTCGCGTCATTCCCAACGGCAACGATGCTTTTTGTATCTGTCTGCAAGGCCACAACCGATGGCTCACGTAGGACAATTCCTTTTCCTTTTACATAGACGAGGGTATTGGCAGTCCCCAAATCAATTCCTAAATCTCTTGTTCCAATTCCAAACATAATTATGTAGCTCCCTTTCTGATACGAAATGCAAAAATTCCCTAGGCAGGCAATCACCTTTTATATCATGTCTTTTTTCTTATTTTTTATATTGCTAGGTCAAAAGCAGTCCTAAAAAATCATAACTAATATTATAGCCTGACGTCAAATAAAAACATAGTGTTATAAATATCCTTTTTCCTTCAAGCTGACAAACTTATTTTCACCAATGATGAGGTGATCGAGGAGGTCGATGCCTAGAATTTTTCCACATTCCACCAGTCTTTTCGTGACCTCTATGTCCTCTCGGCTAGGAGTGGGGTCTCCGGAGGGATGATTATGCAGCGCAATAACGGAGGCTGCTGACCGCTTTAATGCTTCGCGAAAGACCTCCCTTGGATGGACTATGCTAGCATTCAAGCTCCCAATAAAAATCGTTTGTTTATGAATAACCTGGTTTTTGGTATTTAAATAGAGGCAGACAAAATGCTCCTGTGACAAAAAGCGCATATCGTTCATGACATACTTTGCTCCGTCCTCAGGGGACCGAATGACGTATCGATCACTAAAGGACAGATTGGCAATTCTTCTGCCAATCTCTACAGCAGCCAAAATTTGAATCGCCTTGGCTGAACCAATTCCTTTGATTTCGGTGATTTCTTCTAAAGTGGCAGATTTTAACAATCTTAGTCCCTCGAAATGGGTCAGCAGGCGATTCGATAATTGCAGCACGGATTCATCCTTTGTCCCGGTTCGAAGTAGGATGGCAATCAATTCATGATTCGATAAGCTTTGCGGGCCATGATTGATAAAACGCTCTCTCGGCCTTTCGTCTTGAGGGAAATCACGGATCATTAATGTATTTGTGGACACTTTTTTTCCTCCCTTATGATCGGGAGTTAATGAACTTTTAAAAAGTTAATACGGCAACTGGTAGCCTAACTGCTGCAATTCCCTTACCGTTCTTGCAACGGGCAGACCGACAACCGCAAAATAGTCTCCATGTATTTTTTTGACAAGCATACTTCCAAGTTGCTGAATGCCATATGCTCCTGCTTTATCAAGCGGTTCACCAGTTTTCACATATGACCGTATCTCTTCATCCGTTAACTCCCAAAACCAAACTTCTGTTTTTTCGTAAAAACGGGTTGAACTTGTTGGAGACACAATCGATACCCCTGTAAATACTTCATGCTGCCTTCCTGAAAGGCTTTGTAACATACTAATGGCTTCTGCTTCATCAGCGGGCTTACCTAAGATTCGATTATCCGCGACCACAATCGTGTCTGAGCCAATTACAAAAGAATCAGGATTCTCTTTAAAAATGACCTGGGCCTTTCGTTCGGCTAACTCCATCACGACTTCCTCTGGGGAGAGAGATGGATCAAAGCTTTCATCTACTTCACTGCTTGAGATCGCGAATGTTAACTGGAGAGTTTCTAGAAGTTCTTTTCGCCGTGGAGAAGAAGAGGCTAAAATGAGGTTTTGCATTTCATCACCTTACCTTTTGCATTTGTATAGGGAGATACAAGTTAATCGTATCAGAAATTGTATAAGCAAACAATTTTAATATCCTTAAAGTTTGATGAATTTTGTAAAATTATGCAGAAATAATCAATTTATGGAAGAACTGTGTACAATAAAAAGCCTGCCCTAGTTGAGCAGGCTAAATAATATTATTCATTTCCCGGAAAATACCGAAGTTTGTCAGATGCTGACTCACATGGCATTGTATTGAGATATGAAGTTTAATAGATGCTGCTGTGCTTCGGTTAAACTTTTTGCATCTTTAGACTTTTGATAAGCTTTTATCTTTTCATCCGCACTGGTTAATTCCGTCTTTAGGTTTTTTATTTTCTCATTTTTAATGCCGCTGGCTTTTAATGTTTCTTCAATGCCAGCTAGAGATTTCGCGGACTCTGCTGGAATCGTTTTTGAGACGAGAGCACTCGATGTTGCTCCTGCCAAAGTTTGATAGATGGTTGGAAGTTCTTCAATAAAAGACTTTTCTTTATCCGTTACGTTAGAAACTTTCTTTTCATCTAGTAATAACGGCTTTGAAAATATTTCATCTACTCCATTTTCTTTATACTGGTTTCCTAGAGCTTTAGCCGTTTCGATTGAATCTGCTAAGCCTAAAAGGAGATAGAACTTACCATTTAATTCAACCGTTTGCGATGGTACACCTTTCTGTTTTAATTCTTTTGCGATTTCTTGGGTGCCCTCTTTAGAAGAAAATACTCCTCCTTGAACCACATATGTTGTTAATTGATCAATAGTCGCTGATAAAGCTTTACCTTCAGTTGCCGTTTTTTCTGTTCCTGTTTCCTTTACGATTGTCTGACTCACCGGCGCCTTATTCCCCTGCTCTGAAATGACAAGCTTCAACATGAAAAAGCCAATTGTGGTGCCAATCAGAACCGCGAAAAATGCAGAGATTAATATGGAACCTAAAGGCCGCCCATTTTTCTTCTTAGAGTTAGTCGTAAAAGATGTTAGCATTTTATGGCTGGTTGTTTTAGGGTTTGTATTATTTGTAAATTTGAATTCCTCAATATCATTTTCATCCGATTCAGGAATAATCCAGTCAAAGCTCTCATCAACCGACTCCTGTGCGGCAGCAGTTTCAAAAATCCCTTCTGATTCCGGCAGGTCTTTATTTATTTTTATTACTTTGGCATAGGGTTCAATGTTGGCTTCCAAATCTTGTTTTGGGGGTTCTTCTTGATAGGACTGGTTCTCTCCATTTAATTTTATCGTGATCGTATTGCCTTTTTTAGGCTTGTCCACTCTACGCTCTCCTCTCTCTTCCGACAGATAATTAGTTTCATCCTATCACAGGAAAAAAAAAAAATAACAAGACTTTTGTCGTCTTGTTATCGTAGAGTTTCGCCAAATTTATTGTTCGTTCGCTAATTTGTTCATTAAGGCTGAGTGGTTGCTGTAGCAGGAAACTCGCTTAATGGATTATCTTTACCCGCCGGTGCAGGTGCATCGATTTTTGGCAGTTGGGCTGCAAGGTCGGTTAATGTTGGCATGTAGAAGGCAGAGACGGTAAGCGAATAGGTTAACGGTTTATCTTCTTGATCAAGACTCGTGGCCTCTTCCCCGCCGGTATAATTGATTGCCTCCACTACCACAATTCGCGGCAACGATTCCAAAGTTTCGATGAATTTTTCTAATTCTGCATAGGTTTGAGATTCAACCTGAAGCTGAACGGTAATCTTTTTGAGACCGTTTGGGGCAGTGGCTGCAGCCGTCTGTTGAGTTGCAGCTTGATTGCCAGACCCCTGAGCAGTTGTCGTTTGATTTTGGGCCGACGCCTGATTTTGAGTACCCTGATTTGTGGCAGTCTGATTTTGTGCAGCTGTTTGAGTTGTGCCAGTATTTGCTGCTGCAGCCTCAGCAGCTGGCGGCGTCACATCTGCATCCTTCGTGAAACTCATGCTTTTAATTTGACTATTAGAAACTGTTTCAGCCTTTTCTAAATCCAAAAGAACTTGTTCCTGAAGCGGCATAACAGGAAGCTGCTTTTGCAGTTCACTAGTATTTTCAGGTTCAGTCTTTTGGGAGTCAGACTTTTTCTTCGTCATCATATCTGACAGTTTTTTCTCAATCTGTAGTTCTTGCTGCTTTAATGATAAATCTGATTTCAAAGGTGAGAGCGAAAGGAACTGGGCATAGACGAATACCAGTATGATTAATAGGGAGCCGCCACCCACAATTATTTTGTCTAGTTTTGATAGGCGGGACTTCATGTGCCTGTCCCCCCTTCAGCCTTCTTCTTGCTCAAATCCGTTTTTATAACATCTTTATTAAACTTAATTTCAAATTGTCCAAGATACCTTGGAAGAATATATTTATCAGGTTGGGCAGTTGTGCCAGTGGCAGCAGCCACTGAATTGTTTGCAGTATTCGTTGTTGTATTAGTATTTGAACTTGTTGTACTAGTTTGACCGGCAGCAGCTGTACTCTGATTAGTAGTAGCTGCAGTGCTTGTATTCGTTGTATTTTGAGTAGCAGTTGTTGTGGTTGTACCTTTGTTTTGGCTGCTAGTATTAGTCGCAGTATTTTGATTAGTTGTTTGTGCCGGTGTTGCAGCAGTTTCCTTCTCCTCGACAGCACTCAGTGAGTTAAGGCTGGCATCAGCAATCCACTTAGATTCCTTTAAGTTCTCCAGAAAATAAGCTGCCTCTCTTGCGCTGTCAAACTGCACACTAAGTGTTACCGTCCCCGCCTCAGTATAGGCAAAGGATTGGATAAACCCGCGCTCTGGTAATAGAGATGTCAGATGTCTCATTACCGGGATGGTTTGAATTGGGTAGTTTTTCACCCATTCAACGGCAGATTTTAGTAATCCAGCTGAAGATGCTACTTGTGCTTGATTGGCATTTTGCTGTTGCTTTTCAGCAAGTTGCTTTGCCGATGCAATTTGGCTATCAACAGCTTCCACATCACTTTTGACGGATTGAATCTGCCAAAAGTAAACCCCGCCAATAAGAACTAATGCCGCAACGATGGATGTCAAATAGATAATATTGAATTTTTTGGGCTCTTTTTGAGGAAGCAGGTTAATTTCTACTAGCATCATTGCACCTCTTTTAAAGCAAGACCTAAAGGCAGTAATAAATTATTCGGTACACTAACCGGTTTACTGTTTGCTTCCTTTTCGAAATTGATTAATTCAACAGGAATTTCAAATCTTTCTCGCATTTCATCAAATATAGCCATAAGCATTGGATGGTCGCCATATAATAAAAACTTGGTAACATCCTGCTTTTCATTATTAAGTGAATATCTATAAAAATCCAATAACTTATTTATTTCTTTAAAAATGTCTTCAAATTGGACAACCAATTCTTCCGGTTCCCCTTTATATTTACATACCATTAATCCTAACGTATCACGGGTGATTTCCCATTTGTCAAAATCAAAGGGTAAAGCGAAATGTCGCATGACTAATGGCACTGTCTCATCAAAGATGCATAAATTGACGCTTGTCAAATCAAATTGGACTGTGAATAGGACCTCACTCTCGCTTGCCTGCCCTAAATGGTAATACAAACGATATAAGGAGAGCGGAGAGATATCAGCCGCAACCGGATTTAATTTGAGACTGTTGAGTAAATCAACATACTCCATCACATTTTGCTCTGGAGCAGCAAATAATAATAAATCCTTTGTTTTGCCGTTATCCGGTAGTGAGTAATAATCAAATACCGGTTCCTCAAATGGTAAATGTATACTAGAACCCAGCTCTAAATAAAGATACCCCTTAATCTCATCTTCTTGCACATCTGCTGGAATCGAGACTTTCCGTATAATAACCAAAGGATCTGGTACATTAAAACGAATTGCACGTCGGCGAATTTTCCATTCGTCAATACATTCCTCAAGAATACTTGAGAGTGAATCAATGTCAACGATTTTTCCATCCGTAATGATTCCAGGAGGCAAAAAGCGCTCATTCCACCTTTGCGGTGTAGGGGGATTCGCTTGTTTCAACTCAAGAAAGCGAATCGAGTGGTCATTTATTACTAGGTTGATTATTCGATTTTTAGTAGAAAAGAGGGAAAATGCCATATCATGAACCCCTTATAAAAAATTCTTATAAAAGAATTTGAAAGTATAAATCAATTAAATCCAAACCCCAAAAATAAGCTGTCAATGTACCAGCTGCAATGAATGGGCCGAATGGAATCGGTTCGCGTTTTTTTACGATTTTAAATAGCTGGGCTAATCCGCCGATTACAGCACCGTACAGTGTTGAAAGGAAAAAAGATAATAAGACCAGTTTAAGCCCTAGAACAAGACCAAGCAGGGCATATAGTTTCACATCACCAAAGCCCATACCGCCTTTGCTGACGATCATAATGATAAACAGCAGTAAAAACCCTGTGACTGCACCTAAAGCGCTATTCCACCATGGGTCTAAAGGTATAATAATTCGTTCCAATAAAAAAATCCCTGCAAACCAAATTAAAATTTTATCAGGGATGATCATATAATGAATATCGGATACGATGATAATCATAAACATTGAAATTAACGTTAAGGCAACGAATAATTCTCCAGACCATCCAACCAAGTATGGTGCCGCTGCAAACAAGATTCCTGTCAGCAGTTCAAATAATGGATAGATAGGAGAAATCCGCGACTGACAGCCGCGGCATTTCCCCTTTTGAAGCATATATGATAAAACCGGAATTAGTTCTAATGGTGTAAGCTGATGTCCACAGTTGGGACATGCTGATCTTGGTGTTACTATTGATTTCTTTAGAGGTACCCTTAGTCCTACAACATTGTAAAAAGAACCCAGAATTAACCCATAAAAAAGTAAAAATAAAAACATTAATTTGCTTCTTCAATAAGTTTTGCTTCAGTTTTAGAATCGTCTTTACCTGGATAACCATTAAGAGTATATGAGAATTTGCCACTAGTTCCAACAGCATCAACTGTAACTGAAAAACCTGTTAAGTCATCACCATTTTTATCTTTCGCACTATCTAAGTAATCTTTTAAATCCGCATCAGATAAAACATCTTTATCTTTAACATCATTATGGTCAGCTACATACAATTTCGCAGCATTGATAATTTGTAAACCTGTTTGAGCTTGTGCCTTTGCATCTGATTTGTTAATAACATTTCCAATCGCTGGAATTGCAATCGCAGCAATTATCCCTAAAATAACGATTACTGCAAGTAATTCAATTAGGGTAAAACCTTTTTGTTCCTTCATTTTTTGTTTTAAAGCTTGTACCATTTTCCCGCTCCTTCTGGTTCTATGAACCTAGTATTATTTCTCTATGAGTATACAATAAATGACAGTGTTGGAAAAGAGTTTTTTATCATTTTTTGTCTCAAAATTTGGATTTTTGCATTTATTATGTGAAAATTTGTATTTCTTAGCTCATTTGGTCGAACATCGAAAACATTGGCATCATTATGGATAGGACTATTACACCTACAATCCCTGCTAAAAAGACAATCATGATTGGCTCAATTAGGGACTTTAGCCTATCCGTTCCTGCTTCGACCTCTTTTTCATAGAATTCAGCAATCTTTGAAAGCATTGCGTCTAAAGCCCCGGTATTCTCACCAATTGAGATCATTTGCGTTACTAGAGGAGGAAAGGCCCAATGATCATTCATCGGCTCTGTCATCGATCTTCCTTTTTCAAGAGAATCCCTAGATTGACGTATAACTTTTGAAATCACTTCATTTTCAACCACTTTTTCTACAATAGCCATCGATTGCAAGATTGGAACTGAACTTGAAAATAACGTGCTAAGTGTTCTCATCATTCTGGCTAGTTGTGCTTTTTGCATCATTTTACCGAATATAGGCATCCTTAAGAGTGCATAATCTAGATAGTATTTTGTCTGTTTATTTTTTTTCATGAATGTAAAAGCAAGATAAATAGCAATAAATAATAGTAAAACAATCCACCAAAATGATTTCATAAATTCGCTGGATGATAAGACAAACTTCGTTATTGCTGGCAACTCAGCATTCATGTCTTTAAACATCGTAACAAATTTGGGGACTACCCCAACTAATAAGAAGATAACTGCCATGATGGCAATAATACCAATTACAAGCGGGTAAGTAAGTGCTGAGACAACCTTTTGCCTTGTGTGATGCTGTTTTTCAAAATCTTCAGCAAGGCGCTCAAGTGTCTCATCCATATTACCACTCACTTCTCCAGCCTTAACCATATTAACAAACATAGAGTTAAATACCTTCTTATGCTTGGAAACAGCCTCCGAAAATGGGTTTCCTTCACGTAGTTCTTGCTCCACATCTAGTAAAATCCTTTTTAATGCTTTACTTTCTGTTTGGGCAGCAAGTACAGATGTTGCTTCAACAATGGTAACTCCTGCCTTCAACAATGTGGCAAATTGTCTAATGTAAATAACAAAATCCTGAAGCTTAACTGGATTTCCAATTGTTAGTTCCATAGTCATAAGGGTTTCCGGGACTTCCTTCATTTCAACAACCCGAACGCCATCTTCTTTTAGCTTCATCATTGCTTCCCGTCTGGAAGCTGCTGTTACTGTGCCCTGCTTTTTCCCACGCTTGTCACGACCGGAATATTTAAACCTAGGCATCCTGCATCATCTTTTCGTGTAAGTATTTTGTTGCAGCTTCTTTTTCAATCAAATTGCGGTCAAGCAAGTCTCGGATACTCATTTCAAGTGTATGCATTCCCTGGGCACGAGATGTTTGCATTGTACTTGAAATTTGGTGAATTTTTTCACTTCTGATAAGGTTGGCAATGGCCGGATTGTTAACTAAAATCTCAGTTGCCGCCTTTCGGCCCTTTTTATCGGCAGTGGGAAATAGACGCTGTGAAATAACTCCTACTAATACCGATGCCAGCTGAACCCGAATTTGAGGCTGCTGCGCCGGCGGGAATACGTCGATAATCCGGTTAATGGTGGACGGGGCGCTCGATGTATGTAGGGTTCCTAGCACTAAGTGGCCTGTTTCCGCAGCGGTAATTGCAATTCCAATCGTTTCTAGGTCTCGCATCTCACCAACAAGGATAACATCAGGGTCCTGCCGGAGCGCTCCCTTCAAGCCATTAGCATATGATTTCGTATCAAAACCAACCTCACGCTGGTCAATTATCGAATTGCCGTGTTTATGAAGATACTCAATTGGGTCCTCCAGGGTAATGATATGTTTACGCATTGTCCTGTTCATATAATCAATCATTGACGCAAGTGTTGTTGATTTACCGCTGCCTGTTGGACCAGTAACAAGAATTAATCCCTGTGGCTTCTCCATTAGCTTTGGAATTATTTCCGGCAAATTCAAATCCTCGATTGTCGGCGTTTTGGATGCAACTACACGAAGAGCAAGTGCTACACTTTTCCTTTGATGGTAGGCATTAACACGAAAACGTGATACTCCGGGAATACCATAAGAGAAATCCAGCTCTCCCTTTTCCTTAAACAAGTCATACATGTTTTCAGGTACAATTGTTTTAGCAATCTCTTCTGTATCTGCTGGCAATAACATATCCTTCCCATAGCGTTTAATATCTCCATTGATACGGAATACTGGAGGAACACCCACTGTTAAATGGATATCGGAAGCCTTAAATTCAAGCGCGGCACGTAAAATATTATCGATTCTTTCTTTCATCTGTTCGATCTCCTACTCCAAAATGGCTACACGCAATACTTCTTCTGTTGTTGTTAAGCCTTGTTTCACTTTTATTAAACCATCATCAATCAAAAAGATTGTTTTATTTTTTATCGCATGTTCTTTTAGCTTTTGAAAGGAATTTTCATTCATAATCACTCGGCGCATGTCGTCATTAAGCACTAACACTTCATGAAGTGCTACCCTTCCTTTATAGCCAGTCATATTACAAGAAGGACATCCCTTTCCTCTCATAACCTTTTCAATCTTCAGCCCGCGTCTTGCAAAAATATCTTTTTCTCTCATTGATGGTACCTGAACTTCGGCACAATCCTTACAAACCTTTCGAACTAAACGCTGGGCAACAATCCCGCTTAGTGAGGAAGCAATTAAAAACGGTTCTACTCCCATATCAATAAGACGTGTCACGGTCCCTAATGAATCATTGGTGTGCAAAGTACTTAAGACTAAATGCCCAGTTAAAGAGGCACGAATCGCTATTTCCGCTGTTTCTTTATCACGAATCTCACCGACCATGATAATATTCGGGTCCTGACGTAAGATTGAACGAAGACCTGCTGCAAAGGTCATCCCAACATTGGTGTTAACCTGAATCTGATTAATGCCTTCCAATTGGTATTCGACGGGGTCCTCAATTGTAATGATATTTACTTCTTCACTATTAAGCTTATTTAGAGCAGCATAAAGTGTAGATGATTTCCCTGAACCTGTTGGTCCAGTTATTAGAACGATCCCCGTCGGCTGTTCAATCATGTCATTGAATCTTTTAAAATTAAGGGTATTAAAACCAATTTTATTTATATCATTTAACGCAGCGCCCATATCCAACAGACGCATAACAATTTTCTCGCCAAATACAGTTGGCAGCGTGGAAACACGAAGATCGATCGGATGAAAATCAAGGTGAAGTTTTATCCGTCCGTCTTGTGGAATCCGGTGCTCGGTGATATCTAGGTTCGACATAATTTTAATTCTGGCTGTTAACACACTTAGCATATGGCGTGGTAATACACGGTCAGTTCTAAGCACGCCATCTACTCTATATCTGACAACAATTTTCGTTTCCTGCGGGTCAATATGAATATCACTAGCCTTTTGAATGGCGGCATTAGTTAGGATTTGATTGACGAGACGAACGATCGGCGAGTCTTGGTTAGTAACATCTTCATCCCTGCCACGCTCGCTTGGTGAAAAGTCATCGAAAAGCTCTTCTAAGCCCTCATCATCGTCATAATATTTATTTATAGTTCGCAGGATGTCATCTTTTGTTGCAATCGCAGTTTCAATCTGGAATCCGGTCGATAAACGTAAATCATCAATAATGATAAAATCCATCGGATTAACCATTGCCACAAATAGCTTGTTTCCCTCTTTTTTTAGAGGAACAATTAAATTCCGTCTTGCCGTATCCTTCGAAATGATCGAGAAGAGATTTGTATCAAATGGATATTGAAAAAGGTTTACATGTGGAATACCAAGCTGGCGTTCGAGAACTTCTGCTAATTGTTGATCGGTAATATATCCCTTTTGCAGCAATACTTCACCAAGTTTTTGGTTTGACCCTTTTTCATCCAAAGCCGCTTCTAACTGTTCAACGGTGATGATTCCTTCTTCTAACAATAAATCACCAAGTCGTGTTCTAGTTTGTTTCTTTTTATTTAACTCAACACTATTTTGGCTGTTCATTCGGCTTCCCCCAAAGGTTATCAACATTAGAATCTTGTTGTATTGTGACAGATGTTGAAGGAGTTTGACTTCCATCAGGATTCGTTTGAGTTGCAGCATTCACTGTGCTGTTAGTTTGGCTGGTGGTAGTTGTTGATGCCCCTTGAAGTGTTCCAGTTAAAGCATGAACTTCAACACGATAAATTGGCTGGTAATATTCCTCAGATATTAGTTCACTTTTTAGGTATTGTTCACCTTGGTAAATATCCCGGTACACTTTTACGGAAATTCCATCAGCCCCTGCAGTTTTAACCATGGTTCTACCAGACTTAAGAAGCGGACTGTATTGAACGATTGTTTTTGGTTTTAATTGCTGTTGGTCCTTTTTAGAAATTTTATAATTGTAAAGTAGTTTCTCACCCTTTAGGCTTACTTTTAATAGATTGTTTTCTAATGTTAACTGTATGGTATAGGCTGATTTATTTGGATTTGTAATGACTAAATCCGTCTTCTGTGCAGGACTGACTCTTGCTTCAAATCCGAGTTCTGCATATGCAGGAATTGTATTGCTAATATTTCGATCCACTACTGTAAAGTTAGTCTGTAAAACTGTTTGGTATATCCCTGTAGCAAGCATACTAAGCGCATCAGACTTCTCAATCTTTTGATTCTTAGCAAAATCCAAAAGGGAAAAAGTGGCTCCTTCCGCAACTTTGATTTCAGGACTTTTCTTCACGATTGTCTGAAGTTCTGCAGGAATATCAGTTACTTTAAGAGCTGTTTCGCTTACGATAAATTCTTTTTTACCTCCAAGGGAATAATCATTATAAAGGTTGAAGGAAGAAGTGCCTGCCTGAAACGTGGATGCAGTTGTTTCTAAATTAGTTTTCAACTTACCTACGTCAATCTCTTTACTATTGAGCTGCGGGAAAAGAATATGAATCTGATCCTCGACATCAGATTGGTTTAAACTAATATAAACTGTGTTTTTCTGACCGTCCTTAATAGAATTAATCGTTGATTTTGTATCCAGGTTTAAAAGATTAAGGTCAAAAGGAACATTTAGCTCACTATATTGTAATTCAAACTTTGAAGCTTTCAGCCATTCGACATATTTTTCTTCCAGCAAACTAGCCGCTTCACTATCCGTTTTCCCGGAAATATCTAAACTTCCAATTGTCGTCCCATCTGAATATTTTCCATCTGCGTTTCCTAATTTTTCGAAAGCCTGTGCTCCAAAGTGTGAAAAACTAAAAATAAACGCTGTACCGAAAAAAAGTACTATAAAAAGTTTGATAAACTTTTGGTTTTTCTTCATCCCTACTCCCCCTTTCTTCCAAATTACTTTTGCAATTGAACAGTTTTTTTCAATTGGCTTTCCTCTGGTTTTTCATCAATTGTGGTTGCCGTTTCTTTCATTGCAAAAAATAATTCTTCTAAGTCGTTTTCTTCATCATAAAGGAAGTTTTCTTCTTCTGAATTATCCTCTTTTATTTCCACAAGTAAATCATCTTCTTGGGATACAGTCGTTTTAATTGTTTCTTCAAAGAGTAAACTTTCAATATCCGCTAAATATCCCTCTTCCGGTTCAATATCTTCATGTGTTTCAACTACTTGAATTTCAGGCCGCTCATCCAAAAATGAAATTTCATCATCGCCTATTCCTGATAACTCATCATGTTCTTCTAACATTTGAGGTTGTAATTCAAGAGAGTCTTCATTAATATTTAAGACATTTTCTGTTGATGGGGCAGTAATTTCAATTTCTCCTAAATCAATCATGTCTAAATCTGTAGTATTTTCTGATTGTGTAACAAGGTCAAATGATTCAGGACTTTCATCCTCGTAATCATCTTCAATAGAGTCTATTTCTTGACAAAATAAAACTGCAGCAAGACGGCTGTTCATTATATAAGCAGTAATTAAGACAAGTAAAAAAATCATTAATCCGGACTGCCATAGCGGGAAAGAAGTAACTGCTCCAATACCTCCAAGGGCTAATACAAAACTAGCAAAAACCAAATAAATCTTACCTCTTAACGTAATACCAATAGGCAAAAAGGCTATAACCAACATCATACACAACATAGCTCCAAAGGCCCAAACTATCGATTCCATCCCGTACCTCCCCTTTTATTCAACAAACTTTTATACTATTAAACTTCATTTTTTTTCAAAATAAACTAAGATTTATTAATTTCATACAAAAATAGACAAAAATCGCCTACTAAATATTGTATAATATTTTCATCTAGTTTAAAAGAAGACGAAAAACTTTTATAGGTATTAATTACTGACTATTGTTAAATTTTATCTAATAAATTTGTTAAAATGATTCTATTAAACTAATCTTTTATCCCAAGAAGGGAAGGAATTTAGGTGGAATTGTCGAAAAATGAAAAAGGATTAACATTAATTGAGGTACTCACATCAATTGTTATATTATCTATGGTTCTTTTGACAACTATGAGTTTTTTCCCACAAATGGGATTTGTGAATAAGCAAAATCAAGAAAAAACTCAAGCAATTAATACGGCGAAAGAAGTTCTAATAAATTGGCAGGAATCACCTGAGGTGAAAACATTTCTTGAGCGAAATGACCGAATAACTGGCTTTACCCCTGCTTATGTAAGCGAAATGATTAATTATTCTCTTTTTTCTTATAATAAATATCCTGACTATTATTATTTTGAAACTACGAGGAGTAATTATGATGTTCGGATCAAAATAAAAAAATCCCCTAATACAAGTTCAAGCGTGTCTTACGTTCATTCCATGGTCGTTCAGCTATTAAATAAAAGAGGCAATATTATTGCCGAAACTTTCGGATATGTAAAAAGATAGGAGGGAATGATATTGCCTCAAGATGAGCGTGGGTTAACATTGGTCGAGGTTTTAGCTACATTAACAATTTTTTCAATGGTTAGTGTCATTATATGGAGTGTTTTCTTCCAAGGATTTAATTTTTCTCAAAAAGCAATCTCAAAAAATCAAATGCAACAAGAAACAAACCTTTTAGTTACCAACTTATTAAAGATTCACCAAACAGCTAAACAGTATGACATACTTAACACGAACTCGAATTGCGAAATTACCGTTAATATTACCAATAAAGATAATTCAACAAGAACGGAAATATACAAACATCCTTATATTTGCTTCAAGTTTGATATTAAAAATGGAATCACTAATTCAGTCATTCCTAACCGAGCTGGCAATGATGTTCGGTTAACGCTGACTACGAGTGACAAAAAAGATCCCAATAATAAAATGACGATAGATACTTACCTCTATCGAGTAAAGGGTGTTAAATATCAATGAAATATTTTAAGAATGAAGAAGGTTATGCACTTGTAACCATATTAGTCATTATAACTATTTTTATGATTATTACACTTTCCTTCATGGGACAAGCCTTTTCAAGTACAAAACAAAATCAAGTAGTTGATAAAAGTACAAAATCTGTTTCAGCTGCAGAAATGGGAATCTCCTATTATCAAGTTGCCATCCAACAAATGTACGAATCAAAAAGAAATACCGTCAATTCCTATGTCAGTACCATCATGAGTCAACCTAACGCCACAACAACAAAGGACTTTAAAAGAGAAGCAACATTACAAATGGCTAGTGAGCTTCAGTCAATGGTTCCAAGCGGGACTTCACTTGCACCAATAAGAGTTGATGAGCATCCGAATGCATCCTTTTATTTGAAAAATTTTGTTGTGGCCGCTGACTCGGCATCCAATTCGTATAAAGTTAATATCAGCTTTAATATTGTTGGAAACGAAAATGGTAAAGAGACCACTCTTTTTGCGGAAATGTATCTAAACCTTGATACTATTATTAATTTACCTATAACTGACGATCCTAACAACTATCAACTACCAAATTACTCTAATGTAATGAAACCAACTAAAGTATGTGAAACGTTAGATAAAAATTGTAACCCTGTCTATATTGAGGGGAATGCAGCATTCAATGGGAATAATTTATTGTCTGACAACAAAACAATTTATACAACCGGTACTCTAACGCTTACAGGTAATGGAAACGAAAACAATAATAGTGTTATAAAAATTCATGCTGATGGTGATATTACCGTCGGGAAAAATATGAATAGCCAAACCAATATGTTAATTGAAACGAACGGAAATGCAACCTTTCAACAAAACTTAAAAATTGATACATTATCACAATTGTTAGTTAAAAAAAGTTTATCTGTAGCACAACAATTTGACATTTCGAACAAGTCTTTTGTATATGTAGGTGAAAATGCAACCGTAAATAAATTAACTATTTCTTCCTCAAAAATGTGTGTTTATGGAAATTTGTATATTAACGACAGTAAAACGGTGGACAATTCAAATAATCTATTAGTTTTAGGAAAGGTTTATCAGAAGGATAATAGCAATGTTTATAAAGAAGTTTCAGGATTTGGGAATATGAATTTTGATAATTTCAAAAAACAATGCGGAACCTATGTCCCTCCAGCATTCCAAATAAATTGGGGCAATAATGTCAGCCCAATTATAAGTAATGTTGACTATTAAGAAATCATATAAAAAAGGTGTGACTGTTAGAATTACTAACGTTCACACCTTTTTTTAACATGAAGAATACTCCGCTACCCTATTCCTTCCAGCCCTCTTCGCTCCAACATATAGTGCTCTGTCAGCATGCCTAATTAACGCTAATGGATCCTCAGCATCCTCTGGAGCAGTAGCAACACCAATAGAAGCAGTTATCATTACTTGCTGTTGATTGAAATCTAAAGACTGCCGAAGGATAAAAGGCCTGTCCGCTATCAATTGCCTAATATGCTCGGCCATTTGATAGGCTTCTACTTTAGTGGCATCTGGCAATAAAATTACAAATTCTTCTCCACCATATCTGGCAACAGTCCCGCTTACTCCTACCAGGTTACTTATTCTGCTAGCAAGTTCACGTAGGATTTCATTTCCGCTTTGATGACCATAGGTATCGTTAACTCGTTTAAAATGATCTATATCTAGGATAATTAATGATAATGTTCTCCGTTCGAATCGGGTCAATTTTTCAAATTCTTCATTCAGCAGGTTCTCAAAATATCGATAATTGTATAATTTCGTTAAGGAGCAGTGTTCACTTTGCATTTTCGTCAATTCATAGTGCTTTGCATTTTCCATCGCAACTGCAAAGTAGGAACAAAGAATATCAATGATCATAAGTTGAAATTTTTCATAGGCACGTCTCCGCTTTGAAGCCAAAAGCAATACGCCAATTACCTTTCTGTTTCGAAAGATTGGGACAGACAAAATACTTTCTGCACCACCGGGTATATACCCTGTTGTTATTCCCCGCCATTTAAATCTTGCCGAGTAAAGATAGGACTTTTGGTTCGCCCAGCTTCTGCCGCTGATGCCTTCATTTTTTTTCAAGGCTGGCAAATCATTGGATAATACTTTTCCAGCTTCCATCCGACGAATTATTATTAGTTCATCTTCTTTTGCTTCCAAAATGTAGGCATAGTCAACTGGAATCATTTCCCCCAGTTTTTGAATAAATAGGTCAATAACATCAATTACCTGCAGGCGTTCTGCCATTTGATGGCCTATTTCGGCTGCCTTTTGCAGATATACATTAATTTTTTCACTTGAATAATAAAGGTTAAATATGATTGATAAACTTACAAACGGTACACCTACAAATAACAGCGCAAAAAGCCCCACCTGATAGTAGAGGATATACAAAATAATACCAATTGGTAGGGTAATCAATGTTGTAATGGTCTCAACAAAGAAATCCTTCCCAAAATAAGGCTCTTTGCGTTTGTAAATAAAATAAAGATTAAAGGATATGATTACTTGGTTTATCAAATAATTTAATATTGCATATAAGACTGCTAGACCGATTGCGGTTGAATTATCAGCCAATTTTGGTTCTGGCTCTCCGCCTAGTAAGTAATAGACACTCCCGCTAATAAAAGACACTAAAAAGAACATAATCAAATTTAACGGTAGTCGAAAAAATTGACCGTTTCGAAGAATTTTAAGCTTTAAAAGCAATACAATGACAGCAACCTGTGCAAACACCATTTCAACAAATAAGCCATATTTTAAAAACGTGGCCAGTGCTACCCATTGTATTAAAAAAATAAACATGTCGTTGATGACAATTGGCATTGTTGCAACAATCAAGGTTAAAAATAAAAAAGCTAACAAGTCGACCCACTTACCAGAAATATGAGGAGGATCAGTTTCAAATGCACACCACATTCCGAAAGGAACTATTATGAGCCACGCCCAAAAAATGGCTCTTTTCATTTGTGGGTTTACATGCATCTTCATCCCCCTCTTCGAACAAATATTATTAATTCAAGATAAAATCATTTTATCAAATAATAGGGGGCTTGTCATAACGAAATCGTCAAATTTTTCAAATTTTTACATATAAATGGTTTTGCTTCCGAAATAAAATAAAGCGACCCTGTCACGACGATTATGCTATTTTCTTGAAGGTTTTGTATCTCTTCTTTAATATAAGATTTCCAATTGTCAACGGCCACTTTGTTTTGTGATTGGGAGATGTTCAGCAAATCCTTCCCTTCAGCGGCCCGCGGGAAATCAAAGCTGACAAAGGAAATTTGATTCGCTATGGTATCGAGCTTGGCAATCATTTTATCGAGCTTCTTATCCTTTAAGGCTGCAAAAATGATATGGATATCTCGATCTGCATATCTTGAAGATATTTCATGAACTAATGCTGTAATTCCTTCATCATTGTGGGCACCATCGATAATCACGTGTGGATTTTCTGAAAGGATTTCAAATCTTCCTGGCCAATAGGCTGATTTTAATCCGCTTCTGATAGCTTGCTCAGCAATGTTGAACGAGCTAGCTTGATTCAAAAATTGTGCCGCACAAACAGCCAGTGAAGCATTTTCCGTTTGATGCTGACCAATCATGCTGATTTCGAGTTGGTCCATGTTGCTTGTTGGGGATTGTAAATTAAAAACTTCGCCTTTTGTGAGCGATGTATGAGCGCTTAAGGAAAATTCCTGATTTAACCGATAAATGGGTGCTTCCTTTTTCTCCGCTTGGTCTTCGATGACTTTTAATGCACCGGGGTGTTTCACCGCTGTAAAGATTGGTGTCTTCGCTTTAATAATTCCCGCTTTTTCAAATGCAATTTCTTCATAAGAATTTCCGAGAATATTTGTGTGGTCGAGCCCTATGTTTGTAATGATTGAAGCTAATGGTTGAATAATATTGGTCGAATCAAATCGTCCACCAAGACCTACTTCAAAAAGAACAATATCCACCTTATTCATGTTAGCAAAATAATAGAAGGACATGGCGGTAATCACTTCAAATTCCGTTGGTCCGCCCAGTTCCGTTTCCTCTAATTCATCTGATAAAGGGAGAATGATATTGGTTAGATCCAGGATTTCTTGATCGCTTATCGGCTTCCCGTTCATACTAATTCTTTCGTTAAATTGTTCGATATAGGGAGAAGTAAACGTACCAACCGTATAACCGGCTGCTTCCAGAATCGAACGTAGAAAGGTAACGGTTGAACCCTTTCCATTTGTACCGCCAATATGGACGGCCTTGATTTTATTTTCAGGGTGGTCGAGCTTTTCCATCATCCATTCCATCCGTTTTAAACCGGGCTTAATCCCTAGCCTTAACCTGGCATGAATCCAATCTAATGCTTCCTGGTATGTAGTAAACATTCTTGACACTCCATCTATTTAGTCTTGGAATAAAGGCGAGACGAATCCAAATTGGATTCGTCTCTTTATTGTTTAACCTTTTAATTCTTTAATACGCGCTTCAACAATGCTTCTCTTTTCAAGATAATCATTTTCCTTGGCACGTTCTTCAGCAATTACACTTTCTGGAGCTTTTTTGATAAAGCCTTCATTGCTTAATTTCTTCTGAACTCGTTCTACTTCTTTATTTAGTCTTTCATATTCTTTTTGTAGACGAGCGATTTCTTCGTCAATGTTGATTAAGCCTTTAAGCGGCAGGATGATTTCTAAACCTGTAATAACCGCTGTCATCGCTTTTTCCGGAGATTGAACCTCAGTGCCCATTGTTAATTCTTCCGGATTACAGAAGCGTTCGATGTAGCTGCGATTCTTCTCGATGGATTTTAATATCTTTGCATCTTTCGCTTTAACAAGCATTTTGATTTTCTTGCTTAATGGAGTATTTACTTCGGCACGGATATTCCGTACAGAGCGGATCATTTCCATTAACAGCTTCATTTCTCCGGCTGCTTCCTCATCAGAAAGCACAGGCTTCACCTCAGGCCATTTCGCTGTAGTAATCGATTCTCCAGCGTGAGGAAGGTTTTGCCAAATTTCCTCGGTGATAAACGGCATGAATGGATGTAATAAACGCATCGTATTGTCTAATACATAAGCAAGAATGGAACGAGTCGTTTTCTTCGCCGCTTCATCATCACCATATAGTGGAAGCTTCGCCATTTCGATATACCAATCACAGAAATCATCCCAGATAAAGTTGTAAAGAGCACGGCCAACTTCACCGAATTCATAGCGATCAGATAGTCTAGTTACATGGTCAATCGTTTCATTTAGACGAGTTAAAATCCACTTATCGGCAACTGATTTTTCACCGCTGAATTCAATTTCCTCATAGGTCATGCCGTCCATATTCATTAACGCAAAGCGGGAGGCGTTCCAAATTTTATTGGCAAAGTTCCAGGTCGCTTCAACCTTTTCAGTGCTATAGCGTAAATCCTGCCCTGGAGAAGTACCAGTTGATAAGAAGTAGCGTAAGGAATCTGCACCATAATTATCGATGACATCCATTGGGTCAACACCGTTACCTAAAGATTTACTCATTTTCCGGCCTTGCTCGTCACGAACGAGACCGTGGATAAGAACATCTTTAAATGGACGCTCGCCAGTAAATTCGATGCTTTGGAAAATCATTCTAGATACCCAGAAGAAAATGATATCATAACCGGTTACTAAAACGTCTGTTGGGAAGAAACGCTTGAAATCAGCCGCTTCCGTATCAGGCCAGCCCATTGTCGAGAACGGCCAAAGTGCGGAACTGAACCAAGTATCTAATACGTCTTTATCCTGCTCCCAGTTTTCACTGTCAGCTGGTGCTTCATGGCCTACATAAACTTCTCCAGTTTCTTTGTGATACCATGCCGGGATACGGTGTCCCCACCAAAGCTGTCTTGAAATACACCAATCACGGATATTTTCCATCCAATGGAGGTATGTTTTTTCAAAACGGTCTGGAACGAAATTTACTTTGTTTTCTTTGCTTTGAAGAGCAATCGCTTCATCGGCAAGCGGCTGCATTTTAACAAACCACTGAGTTGAAAGGTATGGCTCGACTACTGCGCCGCTACGCTCAGAGTGGCCAACGGAATGCAGGTGATCTTCAATTTTGAATAATACGCCTTGTTCCTGAAGGTCTTTAACAATTTGCTTACGGCATTCGAAACGATCTAAACCTTGATATTTACCAGCCTTCTCGTTCATCGAGCCGTCTTCGTTCATAACCAGGACACGTTCAAGATTGTGACGGTTGCCAAGTTCGAAGTCATTAGGATCATGTGCTGGTGTAATTTTTACAGCCCCGGAACCGAATTCCATATCCACATAATCATCGCCGACGATTGGAATTTCACGACCAACGATTGGAAGGATTACGGTTTTTCCGATTAAATGCTTGTAGCGCTCGTCTTCTGGATGAACGGCAACCGCTGTATCACCAAGCATTGTTTCAGGACGGGTTGTCGCAACTTCGATATGTCCTGAACCGTCTGCCAACGGATATTTCATGTGGTAGAAAGCACCTTGAACATCCTTGTAGATAACTTCAATATCAGATAAAGCCGTTTTCGTGGATGGATCCCAGTTAATGATGTATTCGCCGCGGTAAATAAGTCCTTTGTTATAAAGTGTAACAAATACTTCACGAACTGCTGCAGATAAGCCTTCATCAAGGGTGAAGCGCTCACGTGAGTAATCAAGGCCTAGGCCAAGTTTTGCCCACTGCTGGCGGATATGGGAAGCATACTCTTCTTTCCATTTCCAGGTTTCTTCAACAAATTTTTCTCTTCCTAAATCATAGCGGCTTTTGCCTTCGCTGCGGAGCTTTTCTTCTACTTTTGCCTGGGTCGCAATTCCGGCGTGGTCCATTCCAGGGAGCCAAAGAACGTCATAGCCCTGCATTCTTTTCATTCGTGTAATGATATCTTGTAACGTAGTATCCCACGCATGACCTAGGTGAAGTCTGCCTGTAACGTTTGGCGGCGGGATAACGATTGTATATGGCTGTTTGCCTTCATCATTTAATGCTTCAAAAAACTTTCCTTGTAACCACCATTCATAACGACCTTTTTCAATCGATTGCGGGTCGTATTTGGTTGGCATTGATAATTCTTTTGTTTCCATTGTTTTGCCTCCTTTATATTCCGTGAAAATACAAAAAACCCCATTCGTCATAAAAGGACGAATGGAGTTGCTTCGCGGTACCACCTTTTTTCCAATCAAATTCATGATTGGCACTTAACTGGATAACGGATTTCATCCGTCTTCAACTACTCGGGCCAAATGACCTTTTCGCAGAAGAAGCTCTTGGGCGACCTTCTGATGAACCTCTTAGGAAATCTTCCAGCTAATGATTTCCCTCTCTTTAAGCAGGCTGACATCGTACTCTTCCCTGTCTTAGCTTAACTTTTTAAATTATATTGTTATACTACCGAAAAATAGGGTTTCACGTCAATCATGATTGCCGATTTTTTTATTATTTATACTTTATGAACTGGAAAACGAAATTGATTGTATTTATTATGCACTTTTTTCAGTTAGTTCTTCAAATGATTGTGCTGCATTGGAATTTTTAAGAATGCTTTCCGATTTAGCCATAGTAATGCCTAGGATGGACCAAAAAATCGGTGCAACCGGAACCGTACTAATATTAAAAAATGCTTGTACCAAATACCCTAGGATTGTCGCAATTAGTCCGTAAAGAATTAATTTCTCATTCCACTGTGCTTGTCTAACAGCTTGGAATGCCCTCCTAAAAATGACAAATATGAAAAGCAAGTAAGTTAAGAGTGCAGGTATGCCTAATGTAATGGCTATTTGCAAATATTCGTTATGGGCTTTATCCACTGTTATGTTTGGATCGCCAAAAAATTCTTGCCGTTCTTCTGGAGATGCTTTGAATACAAATTCAAATGTATCAGGACCAGAGCCAACCCAAAAATACTTTGGAATAAGCGGCACCGATTTTTCCCAGATAAAAAAGCGCGATGAACCCTCATGACCGGTACTTTGATTGGATGCCACACTATAGGTATCCGTGACAACAGAGTTGATCCGATTAAAGTATTGGCCCTTTTCAGTGATATTAATAACCAAAAGTAAAAGTGCCATCGTAATTACTAAGGAAGCCCATCTCTTCCAAAGGAATTTTCTTTTTAGGACAACAAATAGGGAAAGAAAAACAGTTCCGCAAAAAACCCCAACATAGCCGCTTCTTGTACTCGAAAAAATAAGCGCAATAAAGCCTAAACTTGACGCAATAAAATATAACGATAATAACTTTTTATTTTTTTCCGGTAAGTACGCCATCATCGAGACTAGCAAAATTAAAACAAGATACGATCCAAAAAAGTTAGGATTATCAAAAAAGGTATAGGTTCCAGCATAACCGCGCATTGCGCTGTTTCTCGGCAGGAAATCTAAAGAATAATGCTGCAGTATTCCATACACGGAAACAATCATTGAAACAATGGCAATGCCAGGAAAGACTTTATTTACCTTCTTTAAATCTAGTAACTTATATGAAAAAAGAAAAACACTGCAATAGGAGAAGAAGGTAATAAGTCCTTCCTTGCGATCGATGGAGCCATAAACCGAGCTATATGTATAATTGGAAAAAGCAGTTGAAAGCTCCACTAAGGATAAGAAAACTAATAATATATAGATTGCTTTTGATTCCTCTTTTGCAGGTAATAAAGTACGATATTTTCGTTTAAAAATAATAAAGAGCCAAGCAGCAACCACAAAAAGATACAAGTAATTGGTCTTAGTGGTGGTGTAGTATGGATCAATTCCCCACGGATAAACCATTAACGGAAACAAAACGATAAACCAATACATTTACTATTTTTCTCCCTTTAAAATAACTGGTAATTTATTTACTTTCTCATTATTCCATTTCCTAATAAACTATTCAATCTGAATTTTTCATTAAAATGATTTATTTTAGGGGAATACGTAGTGGGTTTGGAATATACATAAAATAAATGTCATAAAAGCAAGGGGAGGTTTCCAGGTGAAAGGGAATTTCAACAAAATTAAATACCAACCCTGGTTTAGAACGTGCCGGAGAGTATGCGGACAATTTATTGTCCCTTTTGTGATATTTCAATTTATTCGAACGCTGTTATTGCCTACAGTCTTTGACGTATTATTATTAGCGGTGTTTATCGCGATTGCGATTTCCATCTTTTTTGACATAGTTTAAGGAGCCCATGAGGCAGGTTTTTCACTGCTACTGGGCTCCTTCTTTTGCTTTTTGCTGGGCTTCGATTTCCGACATTCTCATCACGACATACTCCGAGTTTTTCAAATGCCAGTAGCGTTGCTGCAGCTTACGGACGAATTTCAACTCGTTCTTCGGCCGCTGCTTTCGATAAAATTTTTCTGCCATTTGGATAATTGGAGTTGGATAAGCCAAATAGCTGTAAAATAATTGTTTTTCATCTGCTTTGAACGGAAAATATTTATAATAATGATAAATCCAATCGATGACATCATCACTGCGCTTTGGGCTTGTATTTAAGGCGCGGGATAAATAAGGCAGAAGATCATGAATCGGTGAACCATAGCGGGCATTTTCAAAGTTGATAAAAAAGCCGTAGCCCCGTTCATCGTATAGAAAATGTTCGGATGATAATTTCCCATGGGTAATCACCATTCGTGCCTTATCGTTTTCTTTTGTCCCCTCATACCATTCTTCAAATTTTGTTTTCGAAAATCTAAGTGCCTGGTTTATTTCATTGTAGTACAGGCAATAAAGCAATTCGAATGGCGACATATAGGTTTTCTTTTCGCATTCATCCACGAAGCCATCCAAGAATTCCTGATGTTTTTCGTATTGTTGAATCGTCTTTTCATAATGTTCAGTTCGTTCTTCTTTGCTTATCGTGATCTCTTTCGCAGAAAGGGTGTGAAGTCTGGCCAGTTCACGGAAAAGCTGGTGATTCTTTTGCTGCCGATCTTCTCGGTGATCATTCGGCATCCATGGCATTAGATAATAAAGGTTATTTTCGTGGAGGACAGCATACCTGCCATCCATCGTCGGATAGATTGGAACGATACGATTAAAGCCTTTTTGATAAAGTAGATGAACGTGACGAATGAAATCGGTTCCTGTTGCAGGGGCGATTTTTTTTAATGCAAAGGTGCCTTTATTGGAATAGACTTTTTGAACAGGTCCGAAATCTTCAACAAAATAAGGTTCAATAAGATAGTTATTTAATATTGGTGAAAATTCATCAATTCTGCTTGAGTCACTCATAGAACTCAACTCTCTTTCTTCGAAAAACAGAAGCACTGATAAATGAAGGTGAGCAGGTCAGAAAACCCGCTCATCTTCTTTTAAAAAATTATTTTTTTGCTAGTGTTGCAGGGATATATAATACCTGGCCTTCATAAACATCTTGATTCAGTTCCAGCTGGTTGACGCGAAGAAGATTGTTTACGGAGACATCGTAACGTTCTGCCAGGCTGTCTACTGTATCCCCTTTTTGAACGATGCACATCTTTAATCTCGCTTGTTCTGCCCCCTCGTCTTTCCGGGCAAAAAATTCTGTCAGCGTCATGCTTTTCTTTTTAATCGGAAGCTTTTTCTTAATCTTTTGGATAAAGTCTTCTGATGAAGAGGATGAAGAGGAGCTTTCTTCATGCTCTGAAACTTCCACTGCTTTAACTTCCACTTTTTGAACCGGCTCTTTTTCAACAACAATTTTCTCTTCTTCTACAACCGCCTTTTTCTTATCACCTCTTGCTTCTTGGAAGCTCCAGGCAGGCTGGTAGTTTTCTTCTTCCTCTTCTTGATAAAAGTTTTGCTGCGGCTGATAATTGAAGTTTGGATATTTCGGTAAAACGTCAACACTTTCTTCTTCAAGCGGCTTTCTTGCCTCTGTTTCAAACAAGAAGCTGTCTTGATAATTGCTTTGTAACGCAGCCTGGATGGATTCTACTTCATCCACTTCAGTTTCGGAGCGGTGAAGGACTTCAAATTCAGGCTCTGCTGCTTCTGCTTCCTCCTCCTGCTGCTCAGTTCCGTAAAGGCCGCTGATGGTCAGCTCAGCAGAGAGCTTTAGGCAGCTGCGCTCTGGGAGGGAGTAGTCAAATGATTCAACAAGAACATCAATATCATAAATACTTTGAATCCGATTGTTAGGAATGGTGATATCAACTGGGAAACGGTGTGAAAATTCACAGATTTCTTCCCCTTCGCGTTCTGCCACTCGCTCGACAAATTTTTGAGAGGTAAACCCTTCTTCTTCAATTACTTCGCTTTCTTCGTAACTTTTATATTCGCCGGTGAGTTCCAGCGAACCTCTTATGGTTACGTACTGATCGTTTTCCTGGATGGTGATGTCCGGGTCTAGAGAAATGGAGATAAGCTCTTCGACTTCCTGTCCTTTTCTAAACCACAGCGACTCCTCCAAGGAAAATCGCAGACACGATTGATTCTCCTGGGACAAAGCGACTCCTCCTTTCGTTTCCTTTACGCAAAATCACTATGTCACTTACACTCTATGAGGCATCTCTTTTATTTATGATTAAAAAGCATCTTTAAAGAAGAAAAACACACCAGTCTTCTTCAGACGAGTGTGTTTAGACATTTAATGATGGACGATTTTATTTTTTTTCTGTTGTTCGGAATAATCCTTCACCATTTGATAAATTTGAAAAACTACAGAGTCAATCTGCGTTATTTTGTCCTTTTCATTTAAAAAGACGACTACAGAAGTTTGATCGTTAAAATAGGCATGCATCGTGTACCATCCGCCTACCACGCCTAAACTGTATGCAGCTGATTTATTATAGTAAAGCCCCAGGCCATATTTCCTGTTATATCCAGGGGTAAGCATTTGTTCTACGCTGCTTTTTGAAACAAGTTTTCCGTTTAATAAGGCACGATCAAATAAAGACATGTCATATGGTGTCGAGTATATATCTCCACAGGCAAATAAATGATAGACATTCATGAATTTCACAGGTTCGACTTCTCCATTTTTCATTATATACCCAATTGAAGTAAATGGGGCAGGATGTTCATGAGTCATAAAACCCGTGTGCAACATTGGAACTTGATCCAGGATGTTTTTTTGGATAAAATCGTGCAAAGACGTACCAGTCACCTTTTCTAAAATATATCCAAGGACAATATAATTAGCATCTAGATAATCCCATTTGGTCCCGGGTTGAAATTTTATAGGACCTTTCTCAATTTCTTGAATCAGATTCAGGGGTGTAACATCTCCCTTATGCCAGTGAAGTGCTTGGATTCCGGAAGTGTGTGTCATGAGATGATAGAGTTTTATTTTAGAACCATTTGGAAAGTCTGGGATATATTTCAAGACAGGGTCTTCTATATTTAATTTCTTCTCCTCCTGGAGCTTCATAATGCTGGTAGCTAAAAATAATTTGGAAATCGAACCAATCGGATAAGTAGTGGAAGCATCATTTAATAATTTTTTCTCTTTATTGGCATAACCGATCCCCTCACTAAAAATAACTTGATTATCTTTAGCTACTAGTACGCTGCCGCTAACATTTTTTGAAAACAAAAGCTCTCTAATATTCTTTTGAAGTTGTTCTTTATCCTCATAAGTACTTTCTTTTTCCTTTAGGTTCGTGTTTTCCAGATTACTCGTTTTACTAACCTGTATTTGGTCAGGCTTTTTTATCATCGCATTGCTGTTTTGAAGAAACTGCATTTCACAACCAGTCGTATTAATCAAAACCACGAACATTAGCATCAGTAAAGCCAGACCTTTTCTCTTCACATTTCCGCACCCTGCCCTCTGATCATCTATTACAACTGACTTAGTTTATCAAAAGAATGTTGCAAAAACATGTCCAAAATTAATAGTTTTTTAAAATAAAACACTCTTATCAAATATGATAAGAGTGTCCCATTTATGTTTATTTCAGTTTTGAAAAAGCAACTTCTGCTGCCTGAATCGTCTTTTTGATATCTTCATCAGAGTGCTCAGTTGATAAGAACAATCCTTCAAATTGTGATGGCGGCAGGAAGATGCCCTGATCAGCCATTTCACGATAATACGCTGCAAAGAATTCCAAGTTAGAGGACTTTGCTTTTTCATAATTGATAACTTCTTCATTTGTAAAGAAGAAACCAATCATCGAACCAGCTCGGTTGAATGAAATAGGAATATCATATTTTTCAGCTGCTGCCTTAAAGCCTTTTTCCAGAAGGTCACCCTTGCGAATAAATTCGTCATAGTGCTCCGGTGTTAATTGGCTTAATGTTTCAAAGCCAGCTGTCATTGCAAGTGGGTTACCAGACAAGGTTCCAGCTTGGTAAATCGGACCGGCTGGGGCAATCCGCTCCATAATCTCCGCTCTGCCGCCATATGCTCCAACAGGAAGGCCGCCGCCGATTACTTTACCTAAACAGGTAATATCCGGTGTAATGTTAAAATAACCTTGCGCACAGTTATAACCCACACGGAAGCCAGTCATTACTTCATCAAAAATAAGCAATGAGCCGTTCGCCGAGGTAATCTCACGAAGGCCTTCTAAGAAGCCAGGAAGCGGCGGAACAAGTCCCATATTACCGGCAACTGGCTCAGCAATGATACAAGCGATATCCTCACCGAATTGTTCAAACGCATATCGTACGCCTTCAAGGTCATTGTAAGCGACGGTAATCGTGTTGGAGGCTACCCCTTCAGGCACCCCTGGGCTGTCTGGCAATCCAAGTGTTGCCACACCAGAACCAGCTTTTATCAATAAGGAATCGCCATGCCCATGATAGCAGCCTTCAAATTTTAAAATCTTGTTGCGTCCTGTGTAGCCGCGGGCTAAACGAAGCGCACTCATCGTTGCTTCCGTACCAGATGAAACCATCCGTACCACTTCAATAGATGGTACACGTTCGATGACAAGCTTCGCCAATTCATTTTCCATTAAGGTTGGTGCACCATAGCTTGTACCTAATTCAGCTACTTTCTTAAGCCCTTCCACCACTCGGTCGTTTGTATGGCCGAGGATTAGCGGCCCCCAAGAAAGAACGTAATCAATATATTCATTGCCATCAATATCATAGATTTTGGAGCCTTTGCCTCGTTCCATGAAAATCGGATCCATATTCACTGATTTAAAGGCGCGAACCGGGCTGTTGACACCGCCAGGCATAAGTTTTTGGGCTTCTTTAAATGCTTCAATCGATTTTGTATACGAACGCATCTTTTTCCCTCTTTTCAAAAATGGATTATTCTTCTTCCTTTAACCAGCGAATCGCATCTTTTGCAGCATAGGTGATGATAAGATCTGCACCGGCACGCTTCATGCCAATGAGCATTTCAAGAACGGTCTTTTTCTCGTCAATCCAGCCATTTAAGGCAGCCGCTTTGATCATGGAATATTCTCCGCTTACGTTGTATACGACAACAGGTAAATTAAAGGTATTTTTCACATCACGAACGATATCTAGGTAAGGCATTCCAGGTTTAATGATTAAGAAATCTGCTCCCTCAGCCACATCGGATTCTGCTTCCCTAAAGGCTTCCAAGCGGTTTGCCGGGTCCATCTGATAGGTTTTGCGGTCGCCAAACTGCGGTGCGCCTTCTGCCGCTTCACGGAATGGGCCATAGAAGGCGGAAGCATATTTGACGGCATATGACATGATTGGAATTTCTTGAAAACCAGCTTCATCTAAACCTGCACGAATTGCCGCTACAAAGCCGTCCATCATGTTTGACGGTGCAATGATATCAGCTCCAGCTTCAGCTTGGGCGACAGCTGTTTTTACAAGCAATTCAAGGGATTCATCGTTTAGGACTTTCTCCCCTTCTACGACACCGCAATGGCCATGGCTGGTGTATTCACACAAGCATGTATCAGCGACAACGATGATTTCTGGGAATTTTTCTTTTATAAAACGAGTTGCAACCTGGATAATGCCATGGTCATGGTAGGCTTGCTCACCGCAGGCATCTTTTGTTTTCGGGATACCGAATAGCAATACGGACTTAATTCCGTGGGCCACAATATCCTCCATTTCGGCTTGCAGATTGTCCATGGATACTTGGAATACACCAGGCATAGATGATACTTCGTTGCGAATGTTTTCCCCTTCATAAATAAACAGCGGATAAATGAAATCTTCCGCTTTCAGGTGGTTTTCTCGAACAAGTGCACGCATGCTTGCGCTTGAACGCAGGCGGCGGTGGCGTTTAAATTGAAGATCCATAGTATTTTCCTCCCAAAATAATACTTTATTTGTGAATTTTTCTGGCTTATTTGCGAATCTGTAGCTTTTATTGGCGAATCCTATTTTAGCGATGCTTATTTAAAAAATCTATCGTGCTATTGATCATGTCTTTCACAGTATACTCCTTTGGTGAAGCATGCACCGTAAGGCCGTATTCTTGTAATTTTTTCTCGGTGACTGGCCCGATGCAGATGATGATGCAGCTTGACATCTGCTCGTACAAACCGTATTCCTTTACCACTTCCATGAAATGATCAACCGTTGATGGACTCGTAAAAGTTAAAATATCAATCTCTCCATCAGCCAACATTCCACGTACTTTTAAACGACTTTCTTCAGGCAGGTATGTTTCATATATGACGACCTCGTCAACCTGAGAGCCAGCCTCTGTCAATGCAGTTGCGATATATTCACGGGCAAGATTGCCTTTTGGAATTAGCACCTTAGAACCACGCTCAAGGATCGGTAAAAACTCCTCTACAAATTCTTCGGCAACATAAACCGAAGGAACAAACTCAGCTTGAACCCCTTTTTCCTTTAAAATCTCTTCGGTCTTTTTGCCAATGACCGCGACCCTCGGTAAAACCTCCATACCATCTTCTATAAAAGAAAAAAAGGTTTCCACCGTAACATTACTCGTAAAAATAATCCAATCATATGTATCAAGAGCCCTCAAACAGTCTTGAAGGCGCTCATTTGATTCTATGGGTCGAAAGGCTATTAGAGGGATTTCTACGGGAATCCCTCCAAAGCGTTCGACAAGCTGCGAAAAAGATTTTGCTTGATCTTTTCCTCTTGGAACAAGCACTTTTTTATCAAGGAGAGGCAGGGAGTTTAGCATTGACCTTCGAGCTCACGTTTCACTCGTTCAATCAGGTCCTTGGCTCCTTTTTGAGTTAATAAATCCGCAGCTTGAACACCAAGCTCTTCCGGATTTTGTCCGCGAAGTTCTTCTTTAAAAATCTCTTGACCTTCAGGAGATCCCACTAATACATTTAAGACGATTTCATCGTTTTCATCGATACGGGCAAACCCGGCAATCGGCACCTGGCAGCCGCCCTCCATTTTTTGCAAGAAGGCACGCTCTGCGCGAACGGCTCTTTCCGTTTTCTTGCAGGTGAATTTTTCAAACAGCTCAAGAAGCTCTTTATCATCTTCACGGCACTCGATCGATAATGCCCCCTGTCCAACGGCAGGGGTACAAATTTCAGCATCAATAAATTCAGTCACGACGTCACTTGCCCAGCCGAGGCGGGAAAGGCCTGCTGCCGCTAAAATGATGGCATCGTATTCTTCACTCTTTAATTTTTCCAATCTTGTATCGACATTGCCGCGGATCCACTTAATCTCTAAATCCGGACGCTGAGCTAACAGCTGGGCACTGCGGCGCAGACTGCTCGTACCAATAATGGCACCAGGCTTCAAATCCATTAGCTTTACATGGTCTCTAGAAATAAGGGCATCGCGGTGATCCTCACGAAATGGCACACAGCCGATAGTCAGACCCTCCGGCAATACAGCAGGCATGTCTTTCATACTATGAACCGCCATATCAATGTCTTTATTCAGCATGGCTTGCTCAATTTCCTTTACAAATAACCCTTTACCGCCTACCTTGGAAAGGGTGACATCTAATATTTTATCACCTTTCGTGACGATTTCTTTTACTTCGAATTCAAAGCGGGGGTCTATTTTTTTTAGCTGTTCAATCACCCAATTTGTTTGTGTTAAAGCTAACTTGCTGCGTCTAGAGCCTACAATAATTTTTCGCATGACTGCCTCCTATGAGTACCATAAATGAAAAGATGATAATCGACCAAATAAGAAAAAGTTAATTAATACGATTAAAAAAGATGCTGTATTCCAAAGGGCTAATTTTTTCCCTGATAGATTTTTTGCAATTCGAAGATATAAAAAAACGCTATAAGCCGTTAGTAAGAGAAACGAACCTATAATTTTCATATCATACCAAGGCATCCCGGGAACCTTAAGAAAAGCCCATTGCAAACCCAAGATGAGGGCTAACAGCAGCATAGGAACACCGATTACGGCTAATATGTAAGATAATCTTTCGAGCTTCTCTAAATCTGCGATCCGGACGAGACGTGTTCCCCACTTTTTTCTTTTTAATAGATCGTATTGAAGCAGGTATAGCACTGAAAAAACGAAAGATAATGAAAAAGCCCCATATGATAGAATGGCCATCGTAATATGAATTAATAAAAGTTCAGATACTAGTTGTTTGGCCATGACATGTGAATGGTATTGCATTGGGGCGAAGGTATGAATCACCATGACGATAAAGCCTAATATATTTGTAAAAAAAACAATAAAATCCACTCTAAGTAATCGATTTATACCAAGTGACAATGTGACTAATACCCAAGAATAAAAATAGAGTCCCTCAAAGATAGTAAGAACAGGGAATCTGCCTGTTTTATTCATATAGAAAAATAGAAACACTGTTTGTAAAATCCATACAAATGCAAGTAACCAGAAGGCAGTACGGTTTGCCTTCCGGTTATGGTGAATGAAGTCGAAAAAATATAACAACACACTGAAGGCATACAGAACAACTGTAAATTCATGAAGCCTTGTCATAAAGACATCAGACATAATTCAGGGGGCCCCCTTATGACTGAAAGGAAGCCTGTGCTTCTGTAACCGATATTTTATTGGTTTCGGCTGCTTTCGCATGTTGTTCGTGAACAAGCTCTTCAATATTAAATATTTTCATAAATAAGTCCATGGCCTGTTCGGCATTAGGTTTTGCAGCCAATTCTTTTGCTTGTAAAATTGGATCTTTTAACATTTGGTTAATAATACTCTTGGTATGTTTATTTAACACCTTGATATCACGATCAGATAAATTAGGAAGTTTGCGTTCCAAACTCTCCATTGTTTCAGCCTGGATCGCAAGGGCTTTTTCGCGAAGAGCTGAAATGACAGGAACCACACCAAGCATACCTAGCCATTGCTTGAAGTCGACGATTTCCTTTTCAATCATAAGCATGATTTTTTCAGCCGCTTTTTTGCGTTCTTGCAAGTTAGCCTCGACAATTCCCTCTAAATCATCGATGTCATATAAAAAGACGTTTTCCAGTTCCGCAATAGCCGGATCTAAGTCGCGTGGTACGGCAATGTCCACCATAAATAATGGCTTGCCCTTCCGCATTTTTTCAACTTTTGCCATCATCGCTTTGGTAATGACAAAATCTTTCGCACCTGTTGAACTGATTAGAATATCTGCATCTACTAAGGACTTTTCCAATTCAGAAATCGTCTTTGCTTCACCGCTGAAACGGCCGGCCAACACTTTGGCTTTATCAAAAGTCCGGTTAATGACCGTCACTTTTTTGACGCCGTTGCCATGCAGGTTTTGTGCGGCTAATTCACCCATTTTGCCTGCGCCGAAAATCAACACATGCTTATTTGCAAGCGACCCGAAAATTTTCTTTGCTAGTTCGACTGCTGCATAGCTGACTGAAACAGCATTGGCACCAATCTCCGTTTCTGAATGAGCCCGTTTGGCAAGAGTAATCGCCTGTTTAAACAAGTGGTTAAACACGGAACCTGTAGTTTCCTCTGCTTGGGCCAGCATGAAGCTTGTACGAACCTGTCCTAGAATTTGCGTTTCACCTAAGACCATTGAATTTAGTCCACAGGTTACATTAAACAAGTGATCGACCGCACCATCCTCTTCATATATGAAGAGGAACGGTGAAAATTCTGCTTGTTCCATTCCAAACCATTCAGCGAGAAATTCTTTAATATAATAGCGGCCTGTATGTAATTGATCGACAACCGCGTAAATTTCCGTACGATTACATGTAGACAAGATGATATTTTCTAGGATGCTTTTCTTTGTGTTTAATTTCTTAATGGCATCCACAAGATCAGTTTCACTAAAAGTTAACCGCTCACGGATTTCGACAGGGGCAGTTTTATAGTTTAGACCGACAACTAATATATGCATTTGTTTAGAACACCCCCATTAATAACATGAATAACTAGATTGATTATATCACGAGCATTTTTTACTTTCGCTCGGAAAATGTGAACATTAAATGAAACTATGTGGTAACATAGAAAATTATATGGGCAAAATTACTTCCCTATGTACAGTACCAAAAAAATCGATGATATTCAAGTGAACCTTACTGGAAGTGGTGTATTTCAATGAAAAACCAGCGTATTTTCCCTGGAATTATATTAATTGGTTTTGGAGCCTACTTTTTATTACAACAAGCAGGGATAACTATTTTTCAACAATTTTTCACTTGGCCTACGTTAATCATTATTGTTGGAATTGCTTTTCTCGGTCAAGGGTTTTGGGCTAATGACCAGGAAGCCATTCTTCCAGGCGTAATCATGACTGGATTTGGCCTTCATTTTCATCTCGCCGGCCATGTTTCGTTTTGGCCAACTAACACGATCGGTATGTTAATTTTGATTATATCAATCGGATACTTTCTCCGTTTTCAAAAAACAAACACAGGATTATTTCAAGCATTCCTCTTTCTCATTTTAGCAGTGATGCTGCTTTTCTATGATAAAATTGCGGGATATCTTGGATTATTACAAAACGGAATGAGCTTGGTTTGGAAATTTTGGCCCGCTCTCTTAATAGTTGTTGGTATTTATTTTTTACTAAAAAAGAAAAAATAACCGCCTGGCATTACGCCTGGCGGTTTTTGTTTACATATAGCTTTGTAAAATTGCCCACGCTTTATCCTTTCCTTCCCCGGTTTCAGAGGAGAACAGGACGATATGGTCGTTGGGATCAAGATCTAACGATTCACGTGTCACTTTTAGGTGCTTCTGCCACTTTCCTCTTGGGATTTTATCCGCTTTAGTGGCAATGACGACGCAAGGAATTTCATAATGCTTTAAAAAATCATACATCATGACATCATCAGAAGTTGGCGGATGGCGCAAATCAACGATTAGCACACACGCTCTTAATTGCTCCCGGGTCGTAAAATAAGTTTCAATCATCTTCCCCCAGGCTGCCCGCTCGGTCTTAGACACTTTTGCATATCCATATCCAGGAACGTCAACAAAATGAAGAATTTCATTGATTAGGAAAAAGTTTAATGTCTGAGTCTTTCCAGGCTTGGAAGAAATCCTCGCCAAGCCCTTCCGATTCAGCATCTTATTGATAAAAGAAGATTTGCCGACATTTGAACGGCCGGCAAGTGCAAATTCAGGCAGATCCGTTTCCGGATACTGCTCAGGTTTAACTGCACTAATAACTATATCTGAACTTACTACTTTCATTCTGCTCCGCCTTCCAATAGAGCATGCTTCAATACTTCATCAACATGTGTTACTGGAACAAACTCTAATTCATTTCGAACACTTTCAGGAATGTCATCGATATCTTTTTCATTATCCTTTGGAAGGATGACCTTTGTGAGGCCTGCTCGATGAGCACTAAGTGTTTTTTCTTTTAAGCCGCCAATCGGCAGCACTCTGCCGCGTAAGGTAATTTCACCGGTCATGCCGACTTCGCGGCGGATCGGTCTGCCCGTTAAGGCAGATACCAGTGCGGTTGCCATAGTTATCCCGGCAGATGGTCCGTCCTTTGGTACGGCTCCTTCCGGTACGTGAATATGAATATCATATTTTTCATGGAAATTCTCATCAATACCCAGTTCCTTCGCTTTAGAGCGAATATAACTGAAGGCTGCCTGCGCTGATTCCTTCATGACATCACCAAGTTTACCCGTGAGAACCAGTTTTCCTTTTCCGGGGGCTAAGGAAACTTCTATCTGCAAGGTATCTCCGCCCACGGTAGTGTACGCTAATCCTGTTGCCACGCCCACTTGGTCTTCTGATTCCGCCTGGCCATACCGGAATCTTGGTTTTCCTAAAAACTCTTCTACATTTTTATCGGTAATAACGACGCGTTTCTTTTCACCAGATACGATGATTTTGGCCGTTTTGCGGCAAATTGTCGCCATCTGGCGTTCAAGACTTCTAACCCCTGCTTCGCGTGTATAATAGCGGACAACTTTTAAAATCGCATCATCACGAACCTGTAAGGTGCTTTTTGAAAGGCCATTTTCTTTTATTTGCTTTGGCAGCAAATGATCTCTTGTGATATGAACCTTTTCAATTTCAGTGTAGCCGGCAATTGTGATGATTTCCATTCGGTCTAGTAATGGCCCCGGGATGGTGGACAGGTTGTTCGCCGTTGCGATAAACATGACCTTCGATAAATCGTACGTTTCTTCTATATAATGGTCGCTGAAATTATGGTTTTGCTCTGGATCAAGGACCTCCAACAGCGCTGCAGATGGATCGCCGCGGAAATCGCTCGACATTTTATCGATTTCATCTAATAAAAAGACAGGGTTTATCGTGCCCGCTTTTTTCATTCCTTGAATAATTCGGCCTGGCATGGCGCCGACATACGTTCTGCGATGACCGCGAATTTCGGATTCATCACGAACGCCGCCAAGTGATACACGGACGAAGTTGCGATTGAGCGAAGTTGCGATGGAACGTGCTAAGCTTGTCTTCCCGACCCCAGGAGGTCCTGCAAGACATAGAATCGGTCCTTTTAAGGAGTTTGTCAGCTTTTGAACCGCTAAATATTCCAGCACACGTTCCTTCACTTTTTCAAGGCCATAATGGTCTTGATTAAGGATTTTTTCAGCCCGAAGGATATCAATGTCATCCTCTGTCTTTTTCGACCATGGAACGGAAATTAGCCATTCAATATAATTGCGGATGACCGCACTTTCCGCTGAGCTTGTAGGTACCTTTTCATAGCGGTCTAATTCCTTAAGCGCTGCTTGATGGACATGTTCAGGCATTCCCGATTGCTCAATTTTTTTGGTAAGTTCGGCGATTTCACCTGTTTTGCCTTCTTTATCGCCTAATTCCTTCTGAATCGCCTTCATTTGTTCACGTAAATAATATTCTTTTTGGGTTCTTTCCATGGACCGCTTGACACGCTGGCCAATTTTCTTTTCAAGATTAAGCACTTCTTTTTCATTATGAATCGTGTCAATGACCATGTTCATTCTTTTTTTTACGTCAATCGTTTCAAGAATTTCCTGTTTTTCCTTCAGCTTGATTGGCAAATGGGAGGAGATGATATCCGCCATTCTCCCAGGTTCCTCAATATCTGCGACAGACGCATAGGTTTCAGCAGAGATTTTTTTGGATAATTTTATGTATTGCTCGAAATAATCAAGCATCGTCCGCATCAAGGCTTGGTCTTCAACATCTTTCGTATCTGAGTCCTCGAAGGTGGTGATGGTGACTGAATAGTAATCTTCTTCATCATAAAAAGAAACAATTTCCGCCCTGCTTAGTCCTTCCACCAATACTCGGATTGTTCCATTTGGCAATTTAAGCATTTGTTTAACTTTCGTTAAGGTTCCAACCTTGTATAAATCCTCTTCAGAAGGCTCATCGATCGAGACATCCTTTTGAGTGGTTAAAAAAATTAAATGGTCATCTACCATTGCTTTTTCGAGGGCCTGCACTGATCTATCACGGCCGACATCTAAATGAAGCACCATGGTTGGATAAACAAGCAATCCCCGAAGCGGCAGGAGGGGGACGAGCAATTCATTATTTTTCGCCAAAATACAGCACCTCCACATGCATAATCCTTTTTTACTACTGCCAAAGCAGAATAGTCTTTGTTGTACAATTCTATCTTATTTGGTTTTACGTGTCTATTTTTAGAGATAGGGTAGGCATCTCTTTAGCAATATAATTATTTTCCCCAACATTCTCACAAAAAAACTCCGGTTTGCTTTTTAGGTCAAACCGAAGTGTTTGGTTAAATGGACTCTTTTTTAGATAGTTCAATAGAAGCGGGAATGGCGATATTTTTCCGATAATCATTTTTCAAGGCAACTTCAAATACCTCATGCAGATGATTGACTGGAACGATTTGAATGCCCTCGATTTCATTAAGAATCGTTTGCATATTTTCTTCCGGGATAATAACCGTTTTCGCACCGGCTTTCTTGGCCGCCTTTACCTTCGGATAAACGCCGCCAATTGGTTTTACATTTCCATGAATACTGATTTCACCCGTCATCGCTACGGTGTTGTCGATCGGAATCTTATAAATTGCTGAATATATACCTGTCGCCATGGCGATTCCTGCTGATGGTCCGTCAATTGGAATACCGCCTGGGAAATTCACATGGATATCGTAATCATTTGCCGGGACACCCATGGAGCGGAGAACGGTTATGACATTTTCAATCGAGCCCCGTGCCATACTTTTGCGGCGTATCGATTTACCCTGTCCGCCAATGCTTTCCTCTTCGACGATTCCTGTAATATTAATGGTTCCTTTTTCTTTTGCCGGAATGACCGTCACTTCTATTTCGAGAAGCGCACCGGAATTTGGTCCATATACAGCTAGTCCATTGACAAGACCAACATGGGCAATATCATTGATTTTTCTTTCCATTCTCGGAGTCATTTGACTGGAATGGATCACCCATTCGATATCTTCATCTTTGATAAAATTGCGGTCTTCCGTAATGGCAAGTCCCGCTGCGATTTGAATCATATTGACCGTTTCACGGCCATTACGGGCGTATGTAGAAAGTGTATTCACACCCGTATCGTTTATTTCCATATTCACCTTATCCGCTGCTTTTTTTGCTACTGTCACAATTTCTTCCTGATTTAAGTCACGGAAGAAAACCTCCATGCAGCGCGAACGAATTGCCGGGGGAATTTCACTAGGTGTTCTCGTTGTTGCCCCAATGAGGCGGAAATCGGCTGGTAGGCCATTTTTAAAAATATCATGGATATGCGTTGGAATCTGTGTATTTTCTTCATGATAATAGGCACTTTCAAGGTAAACCTTACGATCCTCTAAAACCTTTAACAATTTGTTCATTTGAATCGGATGCAGTTCGCCAATTTCATCGATAAAAAGGACACCGCCATGAGCATTTGTTACGGCCCCTTGTTTAGGTTGCGGAATCCCAGCCTGGCCCATTGCACCAGCCCCTTGATAAATCGGGTCGTGTACGGATCCAATTAACGGGTCAGCAATCCCCCGCTCATCAAATCGTGCTGTTGTAGCATCTAGTTCAATAAAAACGGATTCTTTTTTGAATGGTGATTTCGCGTTCTTTTTTGCTTCTTCTAATACAAGACGGGCTGCTGCTGTTTTCCCGACGCCCGGTGGTCCGTAAATTATGACATGCTGCGGATTCGGTCCGCATAATGCTGCTTTTAAAGATTTTATACCATCCCCTTGGCCAACGATGTCTTGAAAGCTTGTGGGACGTACCTTTTCAGATAATGGTTCTGTTAATGATATCGATCTCATTTTTCTAAGCTGTTCCATTTCTTTTCGGGACTCCCTATCGATGGAAACCTTTTGAGTTCGCTGATTCCTAAGCAAATTCCAAAAGTATAGCCCGATGATGATTCCAAAAAACAGCTGTATAAATAAAGCAATCCCCGTCCAACTCATATTTTTCCCTCCAGCACTTTGTACTTCTATAGATATTAATAAGTATTTCCTGCCGAGTGGTGGAATAAACCACAAAATGCAAGAAACTGATGTGCTGGGAATCTGTGTTGGGATGGGTTTGTCTATTTTTTTGGTGGTTTTGTCTATTTTTTTCGTGGGTTTGTCTATTTTTTGGAGTACATTGTCTATTTTTTCAATGGTTTTGTCTATTTTAACAATTTCTGTAAATAAAGACATAAAAAAAGAACCCAGCAAACGCTAGGTCCCTCTATTTTATGCTGATTTTTCTTCAGCAACGACTGTCCCGTCTTCTAAAACAAGCTTCGGAACGCTGTTGTTGATGACTGTTTCTTTCGTAATAATACACTTTGTAATATCATCGCGGGAAGGAAGGTCAAACATGACATCGAGCATGATTCCTTCAATGATTGAACGTAATCCACGAGCACCCGTTTTGCGTTCAATCGCTTTTTTCGCGATTTCCGTTAATGCGCCTTCTTCAAATTCTAGCTCAACATCATCAATTTCAAGCATTTTTTGATATTGTTTCACAAGCGCATTCTTTGGTTTTGTTAAAATTTCAATTAATGCCGCCTCGTCCAATTGTTCAAGGCTTGCAATTACTGGAAGACGACCAATAAATTCAGGGATTAAACCAAATCGCAGCAAGTCTTCAGGCAATACCTTTGAAAGCAGCTCTTTTGAAGTAATCTCTGCTTGTTTTGGATCTGCACCAAAACCAATTACTTTTTGTCCTAAACGGCGCTTAATAATCGGTTCAATTCCGTCAAACGCACCACCGCAGATAAATAGAATATTGGTGGTATCAATTTGAATGAATTCTTGATGCGGGTGCTTTCTTCCACCTTGAGGAGGAACACTTGCCACCGTACCTTCAAGAATCTTTAATAATGCCTGCTGCACACCTTCACCGGAAACATCGCGTGTAATCGATGGGTTTTCGGATTTGCGGGCAATTTTATCAATTTCATCGATATAGATAATGCCTTTTTCAGCTTTTTCTACATCATAATCGGCAGCTTGAATTAATTTTAATAAAATATTTTCAACGTCTTCACCGACATAGCCTGCCTCAGTAAGAGAAGTAGCATCAGCGATAGCAAATGGCACATTCAAGATACGAGCTAATGTTTGTGCCAATAGAGTTTTCCCGCTTCCTGTTGGCCCGATCATAGCAATATTACTCTTGGAAAGCTCAACGTCATCAATTTTACTGTTGGAATTGATGCGCTTATAGTGGTTGTAAACGGCTACGGAAAGCGATTTTTTCGCTTGATCCTGACCAATTACATACTCATCAAGAATTTCACAAATTTCCTTTGGTTTTGGAACATCTTTAAATTCTACTTCTTCTTCAGTTCCAAGCTCTTCCTCAACGATTTCTGTGCAAAGCTCGATGCACTCGTCACATATATAAACTCCCGGCCCTGCCACTAGTTTACGGACTTGATCCTGCGTTTTTCCACAGAATGAACATTTTAATTGTCCTTTTTCATCATTAAATTTAAACAACTCTTTCACCCCTTGAAACGTGTTATAACCTTCTTTGAAGCTGGTGGATCATCCAAACAAAAGCCGAGTTCAAACTATTTCTAAAATGGTATGTATTCTGCATTGTAACATATTAGGCCAATGGACTGGAACTAAAATGCTTTATGTTTTGGTTTGTTTGGAGAAACACCAGTTTAAAACATATGTACTCATTAATCTTTGCCATAATTTTTAAAAATAAATCTAAAAGCTCTTTGGAAATTATTAATTCGATATGTAATGTTGAATTTCCTGCCCATTGTTAAAAAGGTTTCCCTGACATAATTATAATATGTAATTGAAAAAATGTATAAAACAAGGCACGATCAAAATCGTGCCTTGCGATTACTTATAAAAATTACTTTTTGTTTTCAACAATAAAGTCGATCGCTTTTTTGAATTTAAGCTCAGCTTTGATGCCTTCTACGCCGCCAAGTGCTTGTTGGATTGCATCAACTGACATGTTGTACATACCAGCCATTTTTTCAAGCTCAGCGTTTACATCTTCGTCATTTGCTTCAAGGTTTTCAGCTTTTGCAATTGCTTCAAGTGTTAAGTTCACTTTCACACGAGTTTGTGCTTCTTCCTTCATTTGTTCGCGAAGAGCCGCTTCGTCTTGACCAGAGAATTGGAAGTAAAGCTCAAGGTTCATGCCTTGCATTTGCAGACGTTGTTCAAATTCTTGAAGCATGCGGTTTACTTCGTTAGAAACCATAACTTCTGGAATTTCAACTTCCGCGTTTTCAGCAGCTTTTTCCACTACTGTGTCACGAAGGTGGTGTTCTGCTTCATGCTTTTTGCTGTCTTCTAAACGAGTTTTGATTTTTTCTTTTAATGCATCTAATGTTTCTACTTCATCGTCAACATCTTTTGCAAACTCGTCATCTAATACAGGAAGCTCTTTGCCTTTGATTTCATGAACAGTTACTTTGAAAGTTGCTGGTTTGCCAGCAAGCTCAGCTGCATGGTATTCTTCAGGGAATGATACTTCTACATCTTTAGATTCGCCAGCTTTAACACCAACTAATTGCTCTTCGAAGCCAGGAATGAAAGATCCTGTTCCAAGTTCTAAAGAGTGGTTTTCAGCTTTGCCGCCTTCGAAAGCTTCGCCATCAACGAATCCTTCAAAGTCGATAACAACTGTATCACCGTTTTCAGCAGCAGTGTCTTCTTTTACAACAAGCTCAGCGTGACGGTTTTGAAGTGTTTCTAATTCTTTTTGAACGTCTTCGTCAGTCACGTTTGTATCTAACGCTTCTACTTCAAGGCCTTTGTATTCGCCTAATGTTACTTCAGGCTTAACTTGAACTGTTGCTTTGAAAATAAGGTCTTTGCCTTTTTCCATTTGTTCGATGTCGATATCAGGACGGTCGATTGGCTCGATTCCTGCTTCGTCGATTGCATTGCCGTATGCTTCTGGAAGAAGAATATCTAATGCGTCTTGGTAAAGTGATTCTACACCGAAACGCTTTTCAAACATACCACGAGGCATTTTTCCTTTACGGAATCCTGGAACGTTTACTTGCTTAACAACTTTTTGGAATGCTTCGTCTAACCCTTTGCTTACTTGTTCAGCACTTACTTCAATTGTAAGGACGCCGCGGTTTCCTTCTAATTTTTCCCATTTTGCTGTCATACCTATTTTCCCTCCAACATCTATTCTCATTTCATTCGTAACGAATTAAGAATCGAAATATGTCTTGTCCAATAAGTCATATTTCCACTTTTTTAATGTAAAATATAATTTTTTACACAATGCAACCCCTACATTATAACACAGGATTGCTGTGTTTCAACACCGTAGGTTATATATTAGGATAAGAAATTTTCTCAATTTGTTCAATTTGGCCTCTAGCTTGCTCTATTTCTTGCAATGTGACTCCATATTCCATCGCTGTTTGAGGTAATTTAGGCTCCATTCCCATGTATTCTTGTGCAAGAATGTAGAAGGTTGCGGCCCAAGCAGAACTGTTCTCAGGTTGCAGCTCAAACGGAAAGCTCATAAAAAAAATTCGTTCTACCAAGGCGATGATATTTTCAAAGAGAACAGGGTCACTGCTTTCAAGTTGATTTTCTAATAGAGCTTTAATTTGGATCATTCTGGGCTGCTGTCTAACGTCTGGCAATTGAGTGGGGATGACTGCGTTTTCTTGTGAGAATTTTGTGATTTTTAATTCTCGATCGATTTCTTGCTCTTTGAGCAGCGTTAACAGAATCGTTTTAAGAAACGGATGCCCTTCTTCTGATGTGAGGTATTCTTCAATCTCAGGAACATAGGGGCGGATATTTTTTTCTGCCAGGTTCGAAATTAGCAGCATTTGTTCATTGAGATTGTTTGATGATAAAAGATTTAGCTGCTGTGGATGGTTTTCCTCCATCTCGGGTTCATTTATGTCCAGTTTGCGATTCTCCGCCATTCTCCGGCTGAATTGGAGGATGGTTAAAAAATGATCATGTTTGTCTAGTGGAATCTCTTTTTCATCTAACAAGGCTTCAATGGTCGAGACGATTTCTTGGTATTCATGGAGTTGGATAAGGATTGTTAAGTAGAGGTCTACCATTTGAAAATAATCTCCAATTCCTTTTAGGAGCATTTCGTTGGCGAGCTTTCTTGCTTTTTTAAAGGATCCTGCCTCGAAATAGGCAAGAGCAAGTCCGATTAGGATGTCGGCATTTTCTGGATCTAGTTCTTTTGCTTCTTCTAAAAGGGTAATGGCTTCTTGATATTTTTTATTACGCAGGCTCTCTAAGCCTTTATCTGTTAATCTTTTTTCAATTCCGGGAAAGAAAATTACATTATCGATTCGTTTCGCTTTTTCCCGTTTTTTCATAAAAATCCGTCCTTTTGCGTGTCTTGGAAAATAGTGTAGCATAAATGAGGCACAAAAAAAACTCACTATCAAAAGTGAGTTAATGTCTGGTATGTAGTATGGCGTCCCAGGAGAGATTCGAACTCCCGACCGACGGCTTAGAAGGCCGTTGCTCTATCCTGCTGAGCTACTGGGACGTATTTAATTATCAGCGACAAGATTTATTATATTATCCTAATATCTAAAAGTCAACGGGTTTTTTACATTTTTTATTTTTATTTTAATTTAAGTTTTCGATATGAAAATTTTAATCGTTCTTAATGACCGGGAACTCGTTTTTCTCGTTTCGCGAGCATTATAAACCTCTCTTAGTGACCGTGGGACAACCTTTTCTTGTTTTACGGGTATTATGAGCCCTTCTTAACGACCATGGGACAACCTTTTCTTAGTTCACGGGCATTAGGAACCCTTCTTAACGACCGTCGAACATCTTTTTCTTGGTTCACGGGCATTAGGAACCCTTCTTAACGACCGTCGAACATCTTTTTCTTGGTTCACGGGCATTAGGAACCCTTCTTAACGACCGTCGAACATCTTTTTCTTGGTTCACGGGCATTAGGAACCCTTCTTAACGACCGTCGAACATCTTTTTCTTGGTTCACGGGCATTATGAACCCTTCTTAACGACCGTCGAGCATCGTTTTCTTGGTTCACGGGCATTATGAACCCCTCTTAACGACCGTGAAACTTATTATTCTTGTTTCACAGGCATTATGAACCCTTCTTAGTGCCCGTGCAAAGCTATTTTCCCCCTGCACGGTCACTACTAGGTTTCAAATCATTTTTGAGGTAATATAAATTCCCGAGAAAGCTCTAAGATCTCCCGCCCATTCATTTCAAACACGGACATTTTTATTTTATCATCCAATAAATCCAAAATAACATAAGTTTTTTCTAGTCGCTCACGGGGAAGACGGATGCTTCCTGGATTTAAGAACAACGTCTCTTTAATCACTTCTGCACCTAAGACGTGCGAGTGTCCAAAGCAGACGATATCAGCATTAACCTCTTGTGCTTTATACTTTAAATTCATCAAAGAAGTTTTTACAGAATATCGATGACCATGGGTAATGAATAACTTTCTGCCGGCAACCTCCGTGGTTGTATCTAATGGGTACCCTCCACCGAAATCACAGTTACCCATTACGGTTAAATAGCCAGACATGGATTGATCATCAGGCATCAATTGTGAATCGCCGCAATGAATCATCAAATCGACTTCATTCAAATGTCTTTCACGTAAAATCTCGAGTTCCTTTGTCAATCCATGACTATCGCTAACAACTAAAACCTTGCTCATGCCTCATTAGCCTTTTCTAAAATACCATCCAGCACATCATCCAGCTTCTTCAGAGCATTTGCCCGGTGGCTGATTTTATTTTTTTCATCTGAAGAAAGCTCAGCCATTGCACGGTCTTTATCAGGGACATAAAAAACGGGATCATAGCCAAAACCATTAGTACCACGTTGCTCTTCTAAAATACGCCCTTCACAAGTGCCTGACACCGTGAAGGTTTCTTGCCCTGGAACTGCCACTGCTAATGCACAATAGAAACGGGCTGTTCGCTCCCCCTCGGGAACGCCTTTTAATTCAGACAGAACTTTTTCTGTATTATTTTGATCGTTCTTTGGCTCTCCCGCATAACGGGCGGAGTAGATTCCTGGTCTGCCTTCTAAGGCATCCACGATCAGGCCTGAATCGTCACCAATCACCATCTTATTTAGCGCCTGTGAAACAGCCTCTGCCTTTAAAATGGCATTTTCTTCGAAGGTTGAACCTGTTTCTTCGACCTCTGGGATTTCCGGAAAATCTAGCAGGGTTTTGACCGAATATCCTCTAGGGGCAAAAATATGCTCAAATTCTCTTGCTTTACCAGGGTTTTTAGTAGCAATAATAACTTCCTTCATATCATTCGCCTCTCATGTTATAAATCTTAATTCTACGGTTAGACCACCAATCAAGAAGACAGTAATATCAACCTTTACCAAAAATGAGTTTACTTCTTTCGCCGGCCCTCAATTTTCTTCGCAATCTCTTCGCCAAGTGCGGTTTTTTGATGTTCAAGCAGCTCCATCAGCCCTTCCTGTGCAGCATGAAGTAATCCTTGCAGCTGTTCATAAGAAAAAGTAGATTCCTCGCCAGTCCCCTGTAATTCGACGAACTCGCCGCTGCCTGTCATTACGACATTCATATCGACGTGGGCCTTGGAATCTTCCGCATAATTCAAGTCGAGAACCGTTTCACCTTTTTGTAAAATTCCAACGCTTGTAGCCGCTAAATAATCGATAATTGGAAACTTTGACATTGACTTTTTCTCGGATAAGCGATTTATTGCGATCGTCATCGCGACAAAAGCCCCTGTTATCGAAGCAGTTCTTGTGCCGCCGTCTGCTTGAATGACGTCGCAATCAATCCAGACCGTTTTCTCGCCAAGAGCACTAAGGTCGACTACAGCTCGAAGTGCTCTACCAATTAAACGCTGAATCTCCATCGTCCGGCCAGTGACCTTTCCTTTTGAGGATTCCCTTATATTTCTCGATTCCGTTGCCCGCGGAAGCATCGAATATTCGGCTGTAATCCAGCCTTTTCCTTCGCCTCTCATAAACGGCGGTACTCGATCTTCGATGCTCGCCGTACAAATTACCTTCGTATTCCCTACTGAAATGAGGACAGATCCTTCGGGATGCATTAAATAGTTTGTTTCAATATGTATTGGCCTTAGCTGTAATGGCTCCCTGCCATCAACACGCATAACATACGCCCCCTTCATTTACGACAATGCCAAATAAAGAAGAGGCGGCCTTAAAAGCCAACCTCTTTCATGGTCACTATATAGTATAACAAAAATTATTTTTTAGAAACTACCTGTATTGACTTTTTCTGGACGAGTTACCGGCTCAGTCAATTTTTTGCCTTGATCATTTTTCAGCTCTGCCTTGCCTTTAACTTGGATGGCCACTTTTTTAACGTCCTTTTGCTCCGTTAATGAAAGCACGAGCGCATTAAGTAATGATTGAGAGATTTCTTTTTCTTCAAAGCTGCCATAAATATTTTCATCAAAGTTCAAAGTCACCTGACCATTGGCCATCTTAGGCGCTTCTAAAAGCTTTACATCAGACATAAACTCAGAGACTAGGTTTGAATTTTCACTAGGCCCTTGAATCAATTCATTCACAACAGCAGTAATGTTATCCTTTTCGCTGGCAGGGACACGGCGGGTTACCGGAACATAGTAATAGGAGCCCTCTTCCTCTCCACCTATGTAATAGACGGTAACAGGCTTGGTATTCGTAATATCCATTACATCCGTTGTATCAATGTTAATACCCGATGCTCTTGAAAGACGCTCGCTGATTGGAGTTCCTTTCACAGGCATTTTCGTAAGCGCCGTTCCATTCATTTTAATAGCCACCGCGTTAACATTATCAAATTGGGTTAAAGTCCATGTGACAGATTGAAGAATTCTTTTCTCATCTTCCGGCTTGTAATTCTTAAATTCTTTTGAAAAATTAACTGAAGCGAGCCCGTCTTTATCAATGTTTACAGAAATGTCTGTATCCTCTGGCAGGACAGCCCGGAAATCATTTGGAAGCATGTCAGTAACAGGGCCATTCACCACTAAGTATTCAAGTGCCTGCTTCGCCACTGAAGCGGTCTTAGGAAGTGCCAGTGTTTGAGGAACGACATAGCCATTTTTATCAATTAAGTATAGTTCTGTTTGAACAGTGTTTTCAGCATTGGCCTTCTTCGCAGCCGCTGTTTCTTTATTTTCTTTTTTATCGACTACCTGTGTTGTTTTTGGCGGGTCAATTTTCTTTTGTGTTTCACCGCCAAACAAGCCGCAGCCAGAAAGCAGCACTGATGAAGTCAGCACCGTTAAACCAAGGATTTTTGCTTTATTTTTAAACAAATTAATTCCCCCCTAAGACTGTTTGTACTAATATGTATACGAGCCTAGGAAAAAATTAGACCGCCTTAGGACAGAAAAAAGAACATCTTTTTAAAATTTTTTTCATACAAAAAGAGCTCCCAAATTGAGAACTCTACAGTTTGATTTTTTTCACTTCATTTATAGGGATTCCCAGCCATTGCGAAGCAATTTTTGAAAAAATCCTCCTTGAACCGGTCGTGTAAAATTCATGCAAAGATTCTTCCTCACATGTTTCCAACAAGCCATTATACTGCAGGATGGCACTGATCTCCCTTGCTGTTTCATCACCGGAACTGATGACACTACAATTGTCACCCATTACATTTTTTATTAATGGTTCCAACAACGGATAATGAGTACAGCCTAAAATTAATGTGTCCAAATTTTGATTTTGGAGCGGCTTTAATGCCTCGTCAACGATTTTCTCAGCAATAGGGCCGTCAAACTCACTGCTCTCTACGAGAGGAACGAATTTTGGGCAGGCCTGGCTGGTCACAAAAAGCCGGCTATTTAGTGATTTGAGTGCCCTTTCATAAGCACCACTTTTGACCGTCCCTTCTGTACCGATAATCCCAACCCGGTAGTTTTTAGTCCGCTTGATGGCTGCCCTTGCTCCTGGGTTAATAACACCAAGAACGGGAATCGATAATTCTTTTCGAATCTCATCAAGAGCTGCCGCCGTTGCCGTGTTACAAGCAATTACAAGCATTTTTATGTTTTTTTCTAGTAAAAAGGTGGTCAATTCCCATGTGAATTTTTTTACTTCTCTGGGTGTCCGGGGACCATACGGGCATCGGGCAGTATCACCCAAATAGATGATTTTCTCATTAGGAAGCTGCCTCATGACCTCTTTGGCAACGGTTAATCCACCCACACCAGAATCGATTACACCAATTGGTTGCTTCAAATTTCTCGCCTCTTTTAACGCATTTCCTGATGAAGTTTCATCAAGCTTTTTTGAAGGAATCGAATTTCTTCCACTGAGAAATCGTCTAATACTTCCTCTAAATACACTTGACGTTTTTTAATGACTTCATCAATAATTCTTTTGCCCTCTTCCAGCAGATGGATCCTGACCACCCGGCGGTCGCTTGGATCCTTTACACGTTCAACTAGAAGATTTTTCTCCATGCGGTCTACAAGATCCGTCGTTGTGCTGCAGGCCAAATACATTTTATTTGAAAGATCACCGATTGTCATATCGCCATCTTCAAATAGCCATTGCAAGGCAACAAATTGCGGAGGGGTAATTTTATAATTGCTTAACATTTCTCTTCCTTTTTGCTTGATGATTCCAGATATATAGCGTAAGTCTTTTTCAATATTGGCAACAATTTCCCCGTTAATTTTTTCAGTATTTTCGAGTTTCATGATCATACACTCCTATAAAAAAGCTTCTCCCTCAAGACAAGAGTATCTATTTAATGATTTTTTTTAAATAGTCTTAATGCTTGTCCTTATTTTCTACTTTTTTCGCTAAAATTTCAAGTTGAAATAATCGAAGAGTTTTTAAACAAAAATAATGAACCGGCCTCCAAAATGGATGCCGGTCATTGTTATAGTTCGAGCTCTCCCATACGAAGGAGCTCTACAACAGCTTGAGAACGCCCCTTTACACCAAGCTTTTGCATGGCATTCGAAATATGGTTTCGAACCGTTTTTTCGCTTATAAAAAGTTCACCAGCGATTTCCTTAGTTGTTTTGTCCTGTACTAACAGTTCGAATACTTCTCTTTCGCGTTTGGTGAGTAATGGCTTGTGAGTATAATCATTCTCCTTCAAGTATTGTGACCCTCCTTGCCTTCGCCAGTTATGCACCGGGGGTGGGTATAAATTTAGTCACCATATCTTATGTGAATAGGGCAAATGGAGTGACTATATTTCTTTAAAGGAAAATAAAATTATATGCCAATTTTTTCATTATTTATGAGTATATTTTTCTGTTGCTCTGTCCATGGAAATCCTTTGCCTGTCTTTTTGGAGATTTGAACAATTGTGCTCCTGCCGACAAAGCCAATCGAACCGTCTTCCCTTTTCCCCAAGTAGTGGATATCGGCAGATGAATTTCCTACGGATTCTGCTTTAACATAGATCTTTAATTGTTCATCAAAGTAGATCTGTTTTAAAAAATCACATTGGAGGTCCGCTACCACGGGAATTGTCTTACTTTCCGGCCGTGTCCAGCTTTGCATAAATCCGATCGATTTTAAAAATTCAACTCGCGCTTCCTCAAAATAGATGAATGGTACGGTGTTGTTGAGGTGTCCAAACATATCTGTTTCGGAAAATCGAACCTTGACGGGTAAATAAAATTCAAATTCCTGCTCCCATTTATCAAAATCATCTATGTATATTGCTTTTCCCATTTAGTTGGTCCCCTTTTGTACGAATGAATGACTATTCATTTTATTATAGATTCTTTTATTAGAATTTGAAACTGCAAAATAAAAACCCCTTAATAATTAGGAGTTTTTCAGCTTCGCATAAATAATATACCTTTTCGGGGCATTCCCTACATATCGAAATGGGTAACAGGTCGTGAGTATTAATTCTTCCTTCTCGTGCTGCAAGGTAATTATGCTGGTATCATCGGATTTAACAATTTTGGTATGGGTAATTTCATAGGTATAGTTTCCAAATGGCATTTGCATTTTCAGGGAGTCGCCAATTTTCAATTCACCTAACCGGCGGAAAACCGTGTCCCTGTGTCCAGATAAAACAATTTGCCCCTTATCTCCGGGAAAAAATGAGCCTTTATAATGGCCGACACCTTTTTCAAGATCATCCGGGTCTGTGCCCTCCACGATCGCTAACTCTGCTTTAATTTTGGGAATGACTAAAAGACCGGCCGTTTCCCCCATCTTTGGCGCATTATGTTTTTGCTGCTGCACTTCTGCACTAGCAGGCTGGTCGAGCACCATCTCCTTTGCCTCTTTTAGAGACGCCTTTGTTTGGAGTTTGACATCAATATATTGCCAGGCACCGATGCCTAAAAGAACGAGACCGATAAAAATGATGAACAACGGAAATTTTGCTTTCACGTTAGGGATACCTGCCTATTTTAAAAGGTATTTTCATATTTACAAGTATAACAAAGATTTCAATCTTAAAAACAGAAAAACCTTCTTTCCAAAATTGAAAAGAAGGTTAATAAAGCAAATTTATTGATGGTCGCTTCCGAAGAATCTTCTGAATGATTGAATCGTTGTATCACGGTTCAACGCTGCAATTGAAGTAGTCAATGGAATACCTTTCGGGCAGGATTGAACGCAGTTTTGCGAGTTACCACAGTTTACAAGTCCACCATCACCCATAATCGCTTCCAAACGCTCAGCCTTATTCATTGCGCCTGTTGGATGGGCGTTGAAGAGACGAACCTGTGATAATGGCTGTGCACCGATAAAGTCGGATTTACTGTTAACATTCGGGCAGGCCTCTAAACATACACCGCATGTCATACATTTTGAAAGCTCATAGGCCCACTGACGCTTATTTTCTGGCATACGTGGTCCAGGACCTAAGTCGTACGTTCCATCGATCGGAATCCACGCTTTTACTTTCTTTAAGGCATCAAACATTCTGCTGCGGTCAACCTGAAGGTCCCGGACAACAGGGAAAGTTCTCATTGGCGCTAAACGGATTGGCTGTTCCAATTGATCAACAAGAGCGGAACAGGATTGGCGCGGCTTGCCATTGATAATCATTGAACAAGCACCGCAAACTTCCTCTAAACAGTTCATATCCCAAGTGATTGGGGTAGTAGCTTTTCCACTAGCATCAACAGGATTTTTACGAATTTCCATTAACGCAGAAATAACGTTCATATTCGGACGATAAGGGACTTCAAAAGTCTCCTCATACGGAGCGGCATTTTCGCTATCCTGACGTTGGATAATAAATTTTACCATTTTCTTTTCAGACATTTATTCCTACTCCCCTTTCATTAATGCTTTGTAGTGTAATCGCGCTTCCGTGGCTTAATCAAGGATACATCGATGTCCTCATAATGGAAAGCAGGAGCAGATTTAGAATCAACAAATTTAGCCATTGTTGTTTTCATGAATTCCTCATCATTACGCTCTGGGAAATCCGGCTTGTAATGAGCACCACGGCTTTCATTACGATTGTAAGCACCAAGGGTGATAACACGAGCCATTTGCAGCATGTTTTGTAATTGACGTGTGAAGGCTGCACCTTGGTTGCTCCATTTAGATGTATCATTAATGTTAATATTTTGGTAGCGCTCCATGAGCTCTTGAATCTTTTCATCTGTTTTTAACAGCTTGTCATTGTAACGAACAACGGTTACATTATCAGTCATCCATTCACCAAGCTCTTTATGAAGAACGTAAGCATTTTCCGTTCCATTTAAAGACATGATCGAATTCCACTTTTCTTCCTGTTCTTTCACATGACGATCGAAGACAGAAGAAGAAACAGCATCGGAACTCTTTTCTAGTCCATTGATATATTTAACAGCATTTGGTCCTGCAACCATTCCGCCGTAAACGGCTGAAAGAAGGGAGTTTGCTCCAAGACGGTTAGCGCCGTGCTGTGAATAATCACACTCACCTGCTGCAAACAGACCTTTGATATTAGTCATTTGGTCATAATCAACCCATAGTCCGCCCATTGAATAGTGAACCGCAGGGAAAATTTTCATCGGTACTTTACGTGGATTATCACCCATGAATTTTTCATAAATCTCGATGATTCCACCTAGTTTAATATCCAATTCGTGTGGATCCTTGTGGGAAAGATCAAGGAAAACTGTATTTTCGCCGTTAACTCCCAATTTTTGATTTACACACACGTCAAAAATTTCACGTGTTGCGATATCACGTGGTACAAGGTTTCCGTAAGCAGGATATTTTTCCTCTAGGAAGTACCATGGCTTACCATCTTTATAAGTCCAAACCCGTCCACCTTCACCACGTGCAGATTCACTCATGAGGCGAAGCTTGTCATCGCCAGGAATAGCAGTAGGATGAATTTGGATCATTTCACCGTTCGCATAATAAACACCTTGCTGATACACGATAGATGCAGCAGAACCAGTGTTAATGACAGAGTTAGTAGACTTTCCAAAAATAATCCCAGGTCCACCTGATGCCATAATGACTGCATCAGCGGCAAATGAACGGATTTCCATTGTTTTTAGGTCTTGAGCAACAATCCCGCGGCAAGTGCCTTCGTCATCGATCACTGTTCCCAAGAATTCCCAGCCCTCGTACTTTGTTACTAATCCATCTACTTCATGACGACGAACCTGCTCGTCCAATGCGTAAAGAAGCTGCTGACCAGTTGTTGCACCGGCAAACGCTGTACGGTGGTGCTGAGTACCGCCGAAACGACGGAAGTCTAAAAGTCCTTCAGGAGTACGGTTAAACATAACTCCCATCCGGTCAAATAAATTGATGATTCCAGGTGCAGCATCGCACATTGCCTTAACAGGCGGTTGGTTTGCTAAGAAATCTCCGCCATAAATGGTATCGTCAAAGTGAATCCACGGGGAGTCACCTTCACCTTTAGTATTTACTGCTCCATTAATACCGCCTTGGGCACAAACAGAGTGAGAGCGTTTCACAGGAACAAGCGAAAACAATTCTACTGGTGTTCCGGATTCCGCTACCTTAATTGCTGCCATTAAGCCTGCTAAACCGCCGCCGACTATGGCTACCTTACCTTTACTCATTTGACTCACTCCCTTAATCCAAAATCCAATTATTTTTTCCGATCAATCGTAATTGTGAACTATTATACAAATGCTAACAAAGTCGAAATTCCAACATAAGAAAGTGCTAAGAAAATCACGAGTGTCACATATGTAGCAATGACTTGTGAACGTGGCGATACAGTGATGCCCCAGCTAACCATGAATGACCATAATCCATTGGCAAAGTGGAAAATTGCTGAAATAATCCCAACAACATAAAATCCAAACATGAATGGTGATGAAAGAATATCCTGCATCATTTGAAAATTAACTTCATGTCCAAAAGCGGCAGCAACACGGGTCTCCCATACATGCCAAGCAATAAAGATCAGCGTAATGACGCCTGTGATACGTTGCAGCAAGAACATCCAGTTTCTGAAGAATCCGAATCTGCTAGTATTATTTTTGGCAGTAAAAGCAATATAAAGCCCATAAATTGCATGAAATAACAATGGTAAATAAATAATTACTGTCTCTAAGACATAGCGAAAAGGAAGACCCCCCATAAAGTTCGCAGCCTTATTGAAAGACTCGACTCCCACTGTTGCATAATGGTTAACTACTAGGTGCTGCATGAGAAAGATCCCGATAGGAATAACTCCCAGCAATGAATGCAATCTCCGATTAAAAAACTCTCGATTACTCGCCATACATTTACCCCCTTTTAATTTGTAAAAATGATGTTAAGTTCTTTCCTTTTTTCATTCCTTTTTAAAGAATATGTAACCTAGCACCATTGTGACAATAATGTGACATGTCCATTTTACTCCCATCATCATAGAGCGTCAAGAAACCGGATACACAAATCTTTGGTAAAAAATAAAGTTTTTAAAATATATTGATATTATAATAGAATGAAAGCGCATTCATTTTGTGGTGGTTTTTTTTGAAAAATAATCTAGATTTTTACATTCAAATTACCAACATCTTACGGTTGGAATATAAAATTTTTAGGAAATAATAATTATGATAGTAAACGAGTGATGATATAGCAAAATAACAAAAAATCCCTTCAAAATGTAAGCCCTATTTTATAAAAACGGTACTGAATTGTAACATAGTTTGTATATAATAGAATGATAGAAAGAGGGGAAACAAGTGAAAGATAGTACAGTCGTTGAACTCAAGCAACCTATAGAAGAACCAAGAACCATATCCACCTTCGGTTATGAACTGATCCGAGAAGTTCTTTTGCCTGAGATTTTAGGAAAAGATACGCCAGAAATTTTATATTGGGCCGGCAAACGGCTAGCACGTAAATTTCCTTTATCCGATTATGCTCAAATGGTTGAATTTTTTGCCAATGCTTCCTGGGGACAGTTAACCATCAATCATGAAAATAAAAATGAGATAGAATTTGAACTATCAAGTCCACTTCTGGTATCACGAGTCAAATCAAAGGCAGAAAACTTTTTTCAGCTGGAAGCCGGATTCCTTGCACAGCAAATCGAGCTGCAAAAGGAAGCCATAGCCGAAACCTTTGAACATCCAGTCAAAAAATCTAACACCGTCCGCTTCACTGTCAAATGGGATAAGAAAGATCCAATTTAAATAGTGAAAGGCACCATCGAGGTGCCTTTCACTATTTTTTAGTTGTTTCCAAGTTCAAATGCGTCGTGCAATACTTCTACCGCTTTCAGCATATTTTTTTCTTCTACAACAGCGGAAACTTTTATCTCAGAAGTGCTGACCATCTTTACAGCAATATTGTTCTCAGCTAGAACGGCAAACATTTTTGCGGCAACTCCTGGATTGGAGATCATACCAGAACCTACAATTGATACCTTCGCCAATTTATTCTCTGCATCAAGCTGCTCATAGCCTAAGCCAGTTTTATTGTTTTCCAAAACCTTTAACGTGTCAACCCAATCATTTGTGTGAATAGAGAAAGACAGATTAGCTGTACCAGTTTCGGTTGTACTTTGAATGATAATATCGACATTTATGTGATTCTGTGCAAGTGTTGTAAAAATAGTTGAAAGACTTGTTAATGAATTTTTAAGTCCTAATACGGTTACCCGTGTAATTTCATCTTCAAATGCGACTCCGCGGACGACTAAGTTTTGTTCCATTGTAGCTTCCCCCTCAATTACAGTTCCTTCAATTTTCTCCATACTAGAACGGACTTCTAATCGGACATTATAGTTTTTGGCAAATTCCACCGCTCGAGGGTGCAAAACGCCTGCACCTAAATTAGCAAGCTCGAGCATTTCATCATAAGAGACCGATAGTAATTTACGAGCGTTTTTCACATATCTAGGATCCGTTGTGAATACTCCGGTAACATCTGTATAAATATCACACTTATCTGCTTTTAAAGCAGCTGCTAAAGCCACTGCGGTCGTGTCAGAACCTCCGCGTCCGAGAGTGGTAATTTCACCATCTTCGGTAATTCCTTGGAAGCCGGCAACAATGACGACCTTCCCATCATTAAGCTGGGCTTCAATCGCCTGGGTATTGATTTTTGAAATCCTTGCATTTCCATGAACAGGTTCTGTCACGATTCCCGCTTGCCAGCCAGTGTTGGAAACAGCCTCCAAGCCGTTTTGGTTTAAGGCCATACTCAATAACGCGATGGTCACCTGCTCGCCGGTAGAAAGAAGCATATCCATTTCCCGCTTATTAGGCTGAGCGGAGATTTCCTTTGCCAAGTTAACGAGCTTATCCGTTGACTTTCCCATTGCCGAAACGACGACAACTACCTTATTTCCCCGCTCAGTTTCTTCTCTAACACATTCTGCTACATTTAAAATTCTCTCGACGCTTCCAACGGAAGTCCCCCCGAATTTTTGTACAATAAGCCCCATGTTCGTTTTCCCCTACTTTCAAGTGATTGCTATAGTTTTCCCTGGAAAAAATAAAAAAAGCAATGAGAGAGTATCTCATTGCTTTATAAACACAAAAAAATCTTGCGCCTACAAGGTAAGATAGCTCTCCAAGGCAACAGCCTTGACAATCCGGCATTTATTCAATACAGGACCAGCAAAGAAAGAAATGAGACTTTCTTCACTTCGGCGAACATCCCCTTTCAAGGCTCGTCCTGGAAGCTCATCCTTCTCAGAACCTTTACTCTTGAAGCTCGCACCTCTACCTTCACTTTAGTACGTAAAAGTGACAGTAAATTAAATTTTCACTCATTATAGCATGATAATATTACTCTGACAATCCTTATGATTGAAGTTTTTTCATTAATTCTTCCGCCACATCTTTAGGGATTCCAATCGCCCTAAACTCTTCGAGTCCAGCTTCCTTCATTTTTTTCACAGATCCAAACTGCTTAAGCAATAATTTCTTCCGCTTCTCGCCAATTCCAGGAATATCATCAAGCAATGATTGGAAAGCACTCTTGCCGCGAATTTGGCGATGGAAGGTAATTGCAAAGCGGTGAACCTCATCTTGGATTCTTTGAAGCAGATAAAATTCTTGGCTGTTCCGTTGCAACGGGACAATTTCTAATGGATTGCCGTATAAAAGCTGGGAGGTGCGGTGCTTTTCATCCTTCACCAAACCTGAAAGGGGAATATCGAGCCCTAACTCGTTCTCCAAAACATCCCTGACGGCCTCCACGTGCCCCTTGCCGCCATCAATAATAATTAAATCAGGAAGTGGCAGTTCTTCCTTTAAGGCTCTTGAATACCTTCTTCGAGTGACTTCCCGCATTGATTCATAATCATCGGGACCTTTTACTGACTTAATCTTATATTTGCGGTATTCCCTTTTGTTTGCTTTACCGTCCGTAAACACAACCATGGCCGAAACGGGATCGGTTCCTTGGATATTAGAGTTATCAAAGGCCTCGATGCGGTGCGGCGTATAAATTCCGAGAAGTTCCCCCAGGTTTTCCACTGCCTTAATGGTTCGTTCCTCATCCTTTTCAATCAGCGAGAACTTTTCATTTAAGGCAATTTTCGCATTTTTAATCGCCATTTTGATGAGATCCTTTTTTTGCCCCCGCTGCGGCTGTAACACTTTTACCTCAAGAAGCTGTTCCGCCATATTTAAGTCGACTTCATCCTGAATAAGAATTTCCTTCGGTTTAAAATGGTTTGTCTTCTGGTAAAATTGTCCTAAAAATGTGAGGATTTCTTCCTCTGGTTCATTATAGATTGGAAACATCGATACATCTCGTTCGATTAACTTCCCTTGGCGCACAAAAAAGACCTGAACGCACATCCAGCCTTTATCAACTGCATAGCCGAATACATCGCGGTCAGTAAAGTCGGTCATCGTGATTTTTTGCTTTTCCATTATCGTTTCAATATGGATGATTTTATCACGGAAATCCTTCGCTCTTTCAAAATCCAGTTCTTCTGCCGCTGAGGTCATTTTTTCAGTTAAATCTTTTTTAATTTCCTTATAACCTCCATTTAAAAAGCGGGTAATTTCATCAATCATTTCTTTATACTGTTGTTCCGTCACTTCATTGACACATGGTGCCAGGCACTGTCCAAGATGATAATACAAGCAGACCCGGTCAGGAAGAGTCGAACATTTGCGAAGCGGATAAATCCGGTCTAGCAGCTTCTTCGTTTCATTAGCAGCCATAACATTCGGATAGGGACCGAAATATTTGCCTTTATCCTTTTTTACTTTTCTGGTGATAATCAGCTTCGGATGTCTTTCGGCTGTCAGCTTGATAAATGGATAGGTTTTGTCATCCTTAAGCATGACATTATATTTTGGATCGTATTTCTTAATTAGGTTTAATTCCAAAATGAGTGCTTCTATATTAGAGGAGGTGACAATGTATTCGAAGTCTTCGATCTCCTGAACAAGCCTTAGCGTTTTTCCGTCATGTGAACCGGTAAAATAAGACCGAACCCGGTTCTTTAATATTTTGGCTTTCCCCACATAAATGATCGTTCCCTGACGGTCTTTCATTAAGTAGCAGCCAGGCTGATCAGGCAGCAGTGTCAGTTTTTGCTTAATGGTTTCATTCATTCCGGCCACTCCCATCCGTCTTTTTTGTCTATCTATAAATTTTAAAACAAACAATCCATAATGAAAAGCATATGTATCTGGAAAAAAAAGAAAAACCGGAGAAAGCCCGGTTTTTTAATAATGAAATTCATAGGATTATCTTGCCAGCCAACCGCCGTCAACCGCTAAAATATGACCATTCATATAATCGGAGGCTTTACTTGCCAGGAACACAACAACCCCCATAAGGTCTGTGGGATTCGCCCAGCGGCCGGCTGGAATCCGTGATAAAATTTCCATATTCCGTTTTTTATCTGCACGAATAGGTTCTGTATTGGCGGTTTTAACATATCCAGGTGCAATAGCGTTGATTTGAATATTGTATTCTGCCAATTCGTTCGCAAACGCTTTGGTAAGACCAGCAACAGCATGTTTACTGGCAGTATAGGGAGGCACAAATTTTCCTCCTTGAAAAGATAGCATGGAAGCGATATTAATGATTTTTCCGCTTTTTTGTTCGATCATCAGCTTTGCTACTTCCTGGCTCAAAAAGTAAAGGGAATTTAAATTGATTTCCATTACATCATCCCAGTCTTCTTCCTTATACTCCAGTAATGGGGCACGCCGAATTGTACCAGCATTGTTTACTAAAATATCAATCTTACCAAACATTTCTAAACATCGATTTGTGACTTGTTTAACAGCATCTCTGTTACTTAAATCAGCCATGAAAAACTCTGCTCTCTGGCCTGTTTCTTCAATTAATTCCCTGGTTTGTTCCCAATCATCACTGCGAGATACAACAAATATGTCTGCACCTGCTTTGGCAAGGGCCACTGCATACCCTTGCCCCAATCCTTTATTGCCACCTGTAACAATGGCCACTTTTCCAGCCAAGCTAAAAAAATCAAGTGAAAAAGAACTGATATCTGTTGTCATCCTATTAGCCCCCCTACCTTAATTCATCCATTTTGATGTGATCCATGTCTGAATAGGTGATGTTTTCACCACACATCCCCCAAATGAAAGTATAATTGCTTGTGGCTGTTCCTGTGTGGATTGACCAGCTTGGTGAAATTGCTGCTTGTTCATTTTTCATCACTAAATGTCTTGTTTCCTCTGGTCTCCCCATAAAATGGAATACACGTGTTTCTGGCTCCATATCAAAGTACAAATATACTTCCATCCGGCGTTCGTGGGTATGACAAGGCATTGTGTTCCAGACACTCCCCGCTGCAAGCATTGTTAACCCCATTTGCAGTTGACAACTCTGACAAACGTTCGGGTGAACATATTGATAGATTTTCCGCTCATTTAATGTAGAAGGATCACCCATTTGTAAAGGATCAATTTTGTTAATATCAATTTTTACCGTTGGAAAGGTGTGGTGTGCCGGTGTTGAATTAATATAAAATTTTGCTGGATTACTAGCATTCTTGGAACGAAAAAGCACTTCCTTTGTTCCTTTTCCTACATATAAACCGTCACGCATCTGCATATCATATTCGGTCCCATCAAGAATTACAGAACCTTCTCCACCGATGTTAATGATTCCTAATTCACGACGTTCTAGGAAATATTCAACCCCTAATTCTTTATCTAACTTTATTGTTAATTCTTTATCAGCAGGGGTGACACCGCCAAAAATCATTCGATCATTATGGGTATAGGTCAAGTGTACTTGGCCAATTTCAAAAAGTGTTTCAACTAGAAATTCCCTTCTCAGATCATCCGTTGTATATTTCTTCATATCTTCGGGGTGAATAGCATAACGAGTTTCCATAATTCTTATCTCCTTTTTGTTGAAATTATAATAATAAAATGATTATCTAGCGATTTTACCTTGTTCACTTCCAAGAAACTGGTATACTTCTTCTTTCGTAAAGCAATTGCAATCTCCATGAACAGTGTGCTTTAAGGCTGATGCTGCTGTTGCAAAAGAAATAATTTCCTGTGGCGTGAGGTCTTCGAAGAAGCAATACAAAACTCCAGCAGCAAATGCATCACCACCTCCGACGCGATCAACAATTGGCTCAATATGGTGAATTTTGGATTGGTAAAGCTCACCGGCTGCAAACAAATTCCCTTGCAGGTTATTGCTTGAAGCCGAGATGGATGTCCGGAATGTTGAACAGAAATATTCGATATTCGGGTATTTTTCTCGTATTCTTTGATAATAGTATTTCAATCTTTCATCCGCTGGAATGGAATCGTTAACCTTATCAAATCCAAGGATGTGAATCGCGTCCAATTCCCCGCAGAAACAAAAATCGACATACGGCAGCAATGGTTTGATTGCCTCCGAAGCCTCTTGTTGACCCCAGAGTTTGGCACGATAATTAAAATCAAAGCTGATTTTCACACCCATTTCCTTAGCCTTTTTTATCGCAAAATAAGTGAGTTCTCTTAAATTATGTGATAGTGCAAGGGTTATTCCAGACACATGAAACAGTGCCGCCCCTTTTAACATTTCTTCTATTTGAATATCTTCCATTGTTAACTGTGAAAAACTGGAGTATTTACGGTCGTAAATTACTTGCGGACCTCTTTCACCAACACCTGTCTCCAAATAATACGTTCCTAAACGCTCTCCACCTTTTTGTAAAAAATCAGTATGAACACCATGGGATCGTAAATGCTTCTTCACAGCCTCTCCCAATGGATTATTCGGAACTTTGCTAATAAAATAAGTCTCATAGCCAAAATGAGCTAGTGAAACAGCAACATTGGCCTCTGCACCGCCGTAATGAACGGTAAAAAGGTCGGCTTGGTTTAACCGTGTTCCAGTTTGTGTAGAAAAGCGCAGCATGATTTCTCCCATTGTAACTACCTTTTTCATTTTAGAGCCTCTCTTGCTTCCTGGACTTTTTTAACATATTCGCTGGCATAATTGGTAATTTTCCCATAATCCCCTGTTTTTGCAGGTGCGACAAGGTTTCCTCCTACTCCAACAGCGACGCAGCCATTCTTGATCCATTGATCAACGTTATCAAGACTGACACCACCGGTAGGAATAATATTTACCTGTGGGAGCGGAGCTTTTACCGCCTTGATAAACTCAGGTCCAAAGGCATTACCAGGGAATAATTTAATAATATCGACCCCAAGTTGTAACGCATTTTTCATTTCAGTTATGGTCATACAACCAGGAATATATGGAACCTGATACAAATTGCAAAGTCTCGCTGTATCTTCATCAAAGCATGGACTTACGATAAATTGCGCACCAGCTAAAATGGCAATCCTTGCAGTAGCTGCATCTAGAACCGTCCCTGCTCCAATGACTGCCTCTTGGTGGTCAGCATAGTTTAAAGCCAATGCCTTGATAACCTCTTCTGCATTTTGGATGGTAAAGGTGATCTCAATCCCAGTAACTCCACCCTTCACACATGCTTCAGAGATATGTAAGGCCTCATCAGTGGAATCTGCCCTGACAACGGCTACCACTCCACACCCAATAATCCTATTTAACACTTCTAGTTTTTTCATAAAAACCCCCCTTACTTTTAGATACTTCAACAACATCTTAAAATCTATAATCCTTTAAATCATTTAAATAAAAGGAAAAAAATCAATTAAAGAGTTTCTATTTTTACTTGCGGTAAACAGCCTTCCTCATCAAAAATAATTAGTTCGTTTTCCTGCTTTAAAATACTTGCAGGGATTTTATATTCTTCTTGAGGTCCGATTTGCCAGTATCGTCCTAAACAAAAACCATTCACCCAGAAAGTTCCTTTCGATAACCCATCTAAACGTATCTTCACTTTTACATCATCAGTAGATAGTAATGATGTTGTAAAGGTGGTTTTATACCAACATGGTTCGACCTTGTCCTTAATTAATAGATGATCAATCCTTTGCCATTCGTTCGGTTCGGTTAAAAGAGCAGCACTATGCATTTTCCAATGATTTATCTGATTTGCTTCCTTATATAAATAAAGCTTAATTTTCGAAATTCCTTTGAGCCCCTGCCCATCAAATTCAAATTCATTAAAGCCATCATTTAAGAGATGACTTACATCTGCCACTCCATATGGTGCATCAAAACGATTCCAAGCGGTTTCGTTCGTCATGAGCATGACCGGCACCCCTTCATTCAAGCGCAATCTTTGAAGTCCTTCTCCAATAAGGACGGCTTTATCGAAGCCTTGATCATTGACAATTTCTTTCAAAAACGAAATTCTTCCCTCAATTTCCGGAATCTTTCTTAAGGAATGTGTTTTACCGATACCTTCCACTTTCCAGCCATCTAATAAGTCAACAACAAGTCCATCAAGACTAGGAGACTCACTTATTCCCTTCGCTTCCCCTAAAGCTTGTGTGAAATTGTAGCGGCCCATATTTTGAACCAAGAAGTGGATGCTATTATTGCCTTTTTCAACAGGAAGCTCGATAGAAGCTGCCCCTAAATCATTCACTAGACCGATGTATTGATTATTAAGGAACACTCGTGCCGGATCTTCAATTCTCGGTAGGATTAATGTTTTATGGCAAGTTTCCTTCGATTCAAATTGTGCTGTATACGATAAATACCCGCTCCATTGTCCAAATGAACTAAAATCCAGCGGTTTAACCGATTCCCTGCCGATTGAATCATCCATTTTTTCGGGCGCTCGATACCAATCAGCTAAGGAAAATGTAACCTGTGCTTTAGCCTCAATTATTTCGCTATTTTTCTCCACCGTCATTCGATCATTCACGATAATTTCAAAACACTCATCTTTACGATCCTTAATTGAAATAACCTGAGGCTTTGATCCGTGGAAGAGAGTAAATTGCAATTCTCCATTGGTAAGTTTTTCATAACGCTGCGGGTATGGGCAGGAAATGGTTATTTCATCAACATCTTTTACTTGTAAAACTAGTGAGGATTGCTGCCCAGTTTCATGGTAGACAGTACCGATATTTTTTGAAAAACCAGTGGAATACGCAGTTAGTGCTAAAATCTTCACTGTTTTACCCGCTAATTTTCCTGCTTTCATATTCTTTACGACAGGTAAAATTCCATCTGCCTCAATTGTAATAATGAGTTGATATTGGCCCACTGGGTTATAAAGTTTGTGAATAACACGCTCCGATTTCGAATTGGTAAGAAACGTAATACTTCCAGCTTTACTCTGCAATGTTTTGCCTTGCAAGCCTTCAGGCAGTACGTAACACTTTTCGATTGCCACTGGATTAGTTAATATCGGTTCAACCCAATCAATAAAGCTGTGAACTCGTTTTATTGCATGATACTTTGGCGTCTCTTGCAAGTACTCCGTTAGAGGTGCATCATAATCATACGAGGTAATCATAAATGTATGTTCCCCAATCGTACGTCCGCCCCAATGGTCAAAATTCGTTCCGCCAAAAAACATATAATAATTAATGGCTGTGAAACCTTCCCGCAACAATTCATATAACGCTTTTTCTAACATCCCGGCTGTTTTTTGATTAGCTTTTGGTCCGCCCCATTGTTCAAACCATCCAACCCAAAATTCAAGAACTCCTTTTGGCTGTCCTTCGAACCTTTCATCTAGTATTTTTGCATGTTCCTCTGCATGAGACCAAAAGTTCCGGAACTCAACTGCTCCTTCAACACCGCCATAACAAGTTACTAATGGAACATTAATTCCTCTTGTAATGAGTCCGTCTCGTAAATATTCCATATACTTTTTATCCGGTTTTCCAAGTGCTTGAAATTCATTTTCAACCTGCACCATGATGACTGTACCCGAATTCGTTATTAAATAAGGTAGAACCCGAGGCACTAATTCGTCAAAATACCGATCCACATAGTGTAAAAATGGTTCATGATAACAGCGGTATTTCATGTTTTCCTTGGTACTTAGCCACCAAGGAAAACCACCGAAATCCCATTCCGCACAAATATATGGTCCTGGCCGGAGAATTACATATAAGTTTCTTTCTGCACAATTCTTTAAGAAAGCTTCTAAATCTTTATCGTTTGCAAAGTCCCATACTCCTTCAGCCTCTTCATGCCAATTCCAAGGGATATAGGTTTCAATACAATTACAGCCTGCATTTTCTATTTTATCTAGCAGTTCATCCCACTCAGCTCGTGGCAGGCGGAAATAATGAACGGCTGCCGACTTGATGAAAACTCGATTTCCATCAATAATCCAGCTATTTTTATCAAATTGAATACTCGCCATACCGGCTCTCCCCTTCTAATAGTTCTTTTTGTCCCTCTACATGACCAAATACTTTGAAAACTGTTTTCATTACAATAAAACAATACATGCTTCCACTAAAGAAAAATAAAGAGCCAGGAAGCAGCAATAAGATGAAAAGTATTCCGATACCGGAAGCGATCATTATGACCGTTTGAATGGGATGTGTAACGGCCAATAAGAATGCTGTTTTAATATATAAAAAAAATGTTAAATCATAATGGACATACAAGGGAAGGAAATAAAGGACAACGACCAAAAAAACAAGCAATAGTCCGGCAGATAGGATTGACAATAGCATATATGGCAAACCATCTAAAGATTGAAATAACATGACATCCAGTCCAAAAACTGCGCCAACAAATAATAACAAGTAACCGTATAGATTAGCTTTCCTAAATTCTTCCTTATACTTCTTCCAAAACAAACGAAAGATTGGTACCTGTTCCTCCTCGATCACAAGTTTACGCATGACCGCAAACATGGCCACCGTTGCCGGCATGAGACCCACTAAAACTAAGCCGAGAAGTGAAAACATGATCCATAAAATGTTTGTATAAGCAATCAGCATGACTTTCTCTGAAATTCGATAAATCCCCGAAAGCATTCCCTTTGTTTCCATCATCACCATTCCTATCCTTTTCCGTTAAATCAGTCTCTCATGCTAGTACTATTTAATAACAATCACTTCTTCTTCTGTACCTTTTCTTTTGATGATAACAATCTCTCCAAAAATCTGAGTCCCATCAATACAATAAGACATTCGGTGCAGGGAAGGCTTTTTATGACAAACGATGATTATATGTTCCTCTTTCAGAAGAGGCAAATAAATTTTAATTGCTTGTGCATCTTTTTGATCAACTATCTCGCCGAATAAATCATAAACTGCAACTGCTTCCACAGTTGGGATATCTTTTTCGGCTGGTTTCTGTGGATATATTACCTGCATCAAAGCTGTTGGGCCAGTTGATTTGGCTTTATAGTGAACACTTATGTTTTTTTCAAACCGATTGTATTCATAGGAGATATTCCCCTCCTTGATGACAGCAGTAAAAATAGTTGAGTTAATAGGAATGAGATAGAGATTTGCTTCATTCTCATTTTTTGTAAAGCAGCTTTTAGTGGATTCATTTAACTCAATTTCACCAGGTGAAAAATGAAAGCTCTGCGAAAAGATATGTTCACCTTTACAGTCAAACTCATCCACAAGCAGCCAGTAATACGGCTTTACAAAGATAATTCTTCTGCGGGTATAAACCGGGTCGTCTAAATGCAGGTAACCGTCATGACTGCCTTCAACATAATCAAACTGTTCATGGCTGGTCCACTTCGTCATTAGCGGGGCAGCAATCCTGCCAAAGCCCCATGTATCTATACATTCCGTAAATTCTACTCCATCCACGAGGGAGGTATTATGAGCCTTTGCGCTTTTTAATTCCCTTCTTAACGGATAACTATCGCTATAATTATATCTGCCGAGGTCTGTTAAAAATTCTTTTCCATAGGCATGAACATCGATATGAAAAAGATCCGCGTGTCCATGGCCGCCACCTAACTGGCCACAATGAAAATATAGATAAAGAGCTTCATTTTCCCATCCTGAACGCATAAAATAGTTCCCTGAATCCTCAAACCCAACGGACAGCTCCTTTGGTTTCTCTGCAGGAAGCTTATGGTAAATGTCAAAACCCTCTAAACCAACTTCCCATAAGTTCTCAAAATCGATTGTTGAGTAACCTCTAAACTTTAAGATGGGATCCCTTAAAAGGATAGCCGCCTGAGTAATGATATCCCTCAGGTCGAAGCTGTCACTATCCCCCTTCATTGGCTGATGATGATTAGGTTTCGCCATAAATACATCGGCATAGGCCATTTTTCTTGTTGCTTCTATTATTAATGGATCGATTTCAATCCCATAGTTTTGACTTAGTTGAACCGTTCTTAAATAACATAAAAGAACTTCGTTATGATACATCGGTGACTGTTCCCAATGCATTCCATCGTTCATTATTTGAAGGCGGGCAGTTTTCAATAATCGCTCTAAACTCAAAGTTTGCCAAACGCTGGCCTGGTTAATTTTGTGTAAAAAAATGGATAATTCAAATAAAGCTTTGTTCTCAATAACCCCCCAGTTACTAATCGCTTTCCAATTCGAAAAATCACTGGCTAATAATTGGGCATGTTCATATAAAGAACACAGCATTTTTTCAAAAATCTCCGTTGTAAAATGGGGACTATTTTTAAAATAATCATAGGCTTTGATCCAGTTGCTGCTTCGTATACCGGCATCTATTGTTCGCCATGTCAGCAATGCCGTATTTGATTGTTTAGGATTGGAATCAATCCAGTCCGAAAGCTGTTCGCAAAAGCTTTCAGCATACCGTTCATCCCCTGTTAACATGTATGCCTGGCCAAGTGGGATAAAAAAACGATGTCTGTTTAGCATATACGTCCACTCTGGGTCTTCTAATGGAATATATGACCAATCGATTTTCCCTTGGAATGAAACAGGTATATTTGTCCGTTCCATATCCCATGCTTCTTGGAATACAAATACTTGATTGACTACTTGTTCAGCTACAGCCCACACCCGTTCGACGTCTTCGCGATAATGCCTTTTTGCCAACTTTACAATAAGTTCCTTTTCATGATCGGGAAAATATAAAGTAGGCTTGAATCTATGATTATTCATACCAGTATCCTTTATGATTTTTCTCTAAACGCATTAAAGCCTCAAGATAATAGTAATCTCCCCAAATCATATAATCATCGATTGCCAGATTACCAAGTACATGATAGGACCCATGCTTTAGGAGCCCTTCCTCATTGTTTTCATTGTTTGTTGAATAATTTTCTACAAGTGATTGCATCATTTTTTGGACTATATCTTCAAAATATGTTCGTTCCCAGTCGTCTTCATTTAACTGGCTGATTATTTCAAGTATTCCACAAGCCGCAATTGCAGTTGCTGAGCTGTCACGTGGCGTATTTACATCTACTGGTGCATTAAAGTCCCAATAGGAGACATAGTCATCTGGTAAATGTTTAATAAAATATTTCGCCATTCTTTTTGCAGTTTCTAAATATGCCGATTTTTTTGTATAGTGATAGGAAAGGGCAAATCCATAGATTCCCCACGCTTGACCTCGAGTCCATGTCGACCCATTTGTATATCCTTGATGGGTTGCCCCGCCAATAGGTTCACCTGTTTCTTGGTTAAAGAAAAATGTATGATAAGAGCTATCATCCCCGCGAACAAGATAGCGCCTGCTTTTATCAGCCTGAGCAATCGCAATATTCCGATACTTGGGATCACCCGTTTGTTCAGTTGCCCAATATAAAATCGGAAGATTAAGCAGACAATCAATAATAATTCTTCCGCCTTCTTGTTCATGATCTTTTTGGCCCCACGCTTGTAGATACTGACCTTTCTCACGCCAGCGTCCAAGCAACTTATCCGCAGCCTGCAGTGTTAGTTCTCTTGCAGCCTCGTTTTTTTCGATGACCCACTGGGCTTTAGAAGAAAGCGAATACAAAAATCCAATGTCGTGATGATCGAGAACTATATTTTTATTTAGGCGGTTTTGAAAACTATCAACCGTTTGTTTAGCCTTTTTTTTAAAAATAGGATCATTAGAATATTCATAACACAGCCATAACAAGCCTGACCAAAAACCATCGGTCCAGTCGTCATTATCGTTCAATTCATATTTACCATTCATGCTGACATGTGGGAATAACTTACCGAAACGACCTATATTATCCCTAGTTTTTTCCACTGCGTCTTCAATCGCAAATTTCCACATGAATACATTCTCCTAACAATTAGTTAAATCTAACTTTTTGTATTAAGTGTAATGGGAAACAAAGCTGTGGAATATGTGATATTTACAGAAAAATGTGCACTTTTTTTACCTATAAAAATATTTAAGTAGTTTTTTGCAAAAAAAGAAGGAGAGAGACCAAAATAAAAATTTCGGATCTCCCTCCTACAGTTATTATTAATTGTGATGTTCTAATAGTAAATTAGTTAAATCTTCAAGCAACAATTTTGCAAAGGGTGTATTAATCTTTTTTCCGGATTGTGCTTGAACTAGATTTTCTAATGCATTTAAACCATTCCGTGTTTGTTTGTCTTCAATCTTTCCATTCTGGATTTTGTAAATCATTGAGAGCAGACTAGCAGCTATTCCTTCATCAGTAATCCATTCCATTTCCCTTCCATAGTTAATAGCCTCATCTAAATGATCAATGTCCATTTTAACCTTAAGATTATAGGTTTTGTTTGTAAAGTTTCCAGCCATATCGGTTGCGGTAACCTCAATAGTATGATCTCCTATAGATAGTGAAAAAGGCTGTATTTTTATTGGATTACTTATCACCACTCCATCTAACTTGAATTCTTTACTTAAGACACCGCTAAAGGAATCAGAAATCTCAAATTCCGGATTGATAGAATCCGTACGATATAATTCTAATAATTCTGGTGCTATAACGGTAGGGGATGTCTTATCTATGAATTTGATAGAATGTGTTTTCCCTATCGAACCGGCAACATTAACTTCAATCTTTAGTGTTGGAGATGTTTGTAGAACTGTAATGGTTTCATCCTTTTTATCAATATCTAGGCCTGTTTTGTTTAATTCCAGGATCACTTTATCCTGTTTTTGTGTTGGATCAGATACTGATAGAGTCAATCCTTTACTATCCTCTTGAACCATAACAGATGCAGGGCTTTGCACGGTAATAAAGTCTACGGTTTCTGCTTTAAAAAAGTTTGCCGCTGTGATCCCAAGTGTCTTTTCTCTTACTGCCTGAACCGCTGATGTATTTGCAAGGACACTTATATTGGGATTACTACTATATCTTTCTGTCTGGGTGACATCTTTATTCGGGAGAAGAACATACGAATAAGAAGCATTTATAGGCATTTTCCCATGATCAAACGCTAAACTTAAATAGTTTCTTGTAATAGACTGAGAGGATCCACCATTATTAATCTCGTTCCAAGTCCCTGTTCTCGCTTCACGTAATCCATTCAGACTAGTTGATTCAGGAAAATAATAGCCTATATCTGAGCTTTGAACATTTCCCTCTAAGTGAGCCCATTTAACATTGTTTAATGTTTCGGAATCACCAAGTTGATTTAGCTTTTCTTCCCCGTTAATAATCAGCTTATTGTCACCATTATCATTCAATTGTCGATTTTCAATAATCGTTTCTACTTTTGACTCATCTGAGCTCGAAATATCAGCACCTAAGGCAACAATCTCATCATCGAACATAAACCAGGATTTTTTCCCATGCAGTGAACTACCAGTCAGTTTTTCAAGGGAGAAATCCATTCCAGCAGTACCATAAATTCCATTAAGATTAGAACCCCCAACCCATGTTCTTGGGTTATAGTAACTTGCCCAATCCTTCAACGTTCCTTTTGATTGATCGGTTGTTGTACCCGGTAAACGATAACTGTCTACGGTTGGCCAAAAATCATTGCTAAATTGCTTTAGGTCATTGTTATATAAATAAGTAGCCCCAGCTCCTGTGTACCATCCTTTTTTATTTTCTCCATTACCATACTCAAAACCTGAAATTCTATCAGAAAACATACTGATTCCAAAACCAAATCCAGGCCGAAGATGAACGACCCGATCCATGCTTGCAAAGACTTGATTCTTTACTAACTCTCCCATAGGCTCAATCGTAGGGTCACTCATTAAAGAATTCACAAGATTGATTTGATAAATTGATAAACCATTCGCATAATTTGTAAATGTGGTATCTGATTGAATCCATTCTTTGATCATTCGCTTGATAGCTATTGCCCTGTCTGGAGGAGCTGCGTCAGCCAAACGAAGTAAACTTAAAATGGTTGCCCTGCCAGTTACATGCTCATTCGTGCTCTGCCGAGAAATACCTCTGCCCGTCACCATGTCCATCATCGCACCTTTATAAATAACTGGTTCAAATGAATCGGTTACCCAGTTAAACACATTATTAACGGTCGTGTCTTTGACCTCCCATGGAGAATCTTTTAACAAATACAACATATCAGCTGTACGGCCGAGCCAGGTTGCTCCATATCCCCCTGTATAGGCAATATTAAAGTGTTGAATAAGAGATCCGTCCTTGAAGACACCATCCCCACTATTAACGTAAAGATATTCTTTACTAATTGAATCACGCCCCTGCAATACTTTCGCACTATTTTTTTCAATTACGCCACGGAGTGAAACAACAAGAGCCTTATCCAAAAGGTTAGCACCTGTTTCACGGAAGTTTGGATCACTAAGAGAAACTCGTTTCGTAGGATCCGGAACAAACCTATCAATTGCTCTTATATACTTATTAATTTGAGTGGAAGATATTTCGTCAAACATTAACACAACTATATCGTTCAACGCTTGAGGAGTTCCAATTTCCCAATCCCACCAATTTCCATACTCATTTTTATTTTCATTGTAACGATAGGTATACAACCAATCTAATCCACTAACAATGTCTGCCTTTAACGTTTGATTACCATACAATGTTGAACCTTCGATAGAATACGCAAGAGCCATATCTTTTAATCGTTGGTAGGAAGTAGTAATTTTAGCTGAATCAGTTGTACTTGCGATATCATTCCACAAAGACGTGCGATTCTCTGACTTATTCATCGAATCCCATAAACCTGTTCTATCATCGTTTGTAATTTTTTCTACTAAACTACCAATATAGGTGGCCTCATCCTGATTGTTAGGATTATATAGTTCGTTGCCCGTTAGTTTATTGAACCAATTGACTCGGAGTTCTTCATAGGATTCAACAGCCTCAGCCGAATCTACGCTTACTAGACACTCTGCTGTAAATCCACCATCTTTTGATGTTGCCTTAATAGTTGTAACTCCTGGGGTTACTCCTGTAACAAGTCCAGTTTCGTTAATCACTGCAATATCAGGGTTTGAAGATGTCAAAAAAACGGTTTTGTCCGTCACATCGGCAGGTGTAAATATCGGAGTCAAGGTCATCGTTTCCCCTATTCCTAACGTTATGGCATTTTCCTGCAACTTAAAATCAGTAACCGTTTTCACAGATTCCTTTAATGTTACATCATCAAACCAGGCTTTACCTTTTGCTGTTTCAAAAAATAGCTCGATTCGTAATTTACTTGCACTTTCTGGGATAGCTAAATTTAATTCTTTTAAGCTCCAGTCATGTGATCCTATTGTTTTTTCAGTGGATGGTCCATCACTAACTTTTTTACCATTACTATCCATGTACTGTGTTCGGACAAACAGTCCTCCCCAAGAGGCTTCAATATTTTCTGTTTTGACCCAAAATGATAATTGATAGTTTTGGCCAGATTTGACAGCAACATCTTGTAGAACATCCGCTCTGCTTGTCTCAGAAGCATTGATAGAGATAGACTTTCCCCCCTCATGATATACGTCAGAATCAATCGATAAAACTGGATTACCACTCGGAATCCAAACACTCCAATTTTCAGGGCCCATCTTATTTGTCCAGTTACTATTACTAGTTGTTATCTCAAACCTGCCATTTTGTATTAAATTTATTATTTGTCTTTCTTCAGCTGCAACTTTATTTACAGGAAGAACTGAACTTAGAATAAAGAAAATTGTAAAACAAATACTCATTGCTTTTTGCACCTTTTTTCCCCCTCAGTTCAAAATTAAGAATAGTTTACTATTAAATAACAAAGGGGAAGGTGTAATATTCTTTGAATTTTAGGGAATATTTTTACTTTTTAATCTATTATCCTTTTCCATTCGAAATTTAAATAATCATCCCAACTAATAACCCACCTTGGATCGGTACTCTCTCGGTGTCATTTTCGTATATTTTTTAAATACTTTCGAAAAATAGGTTCGATCTGAATAGCCGCATTTTATTGCAACCTCTTCAACTGATTCTCCCGTTTGCTCTAGGATTTTTGCAGCGACACCGATTTTAAAACGATGAACATAATCGGTAAAATTTTCCCCCGTCAACCGCTTAAAATAACGGGAGAAGTAACTTGGATTCATAAATAAATGAGTGGCTACATCTGTAGATGTTACATTTTCAGAAAGATTCTGAACGATGTACTGATCAATCTCTTGTAACTTGGGCTCTCTAATGCTTGCTCCGTCCATTTTTCCATTCCATTGAATAAGCTGGTTAAGCTTGTTTTCTACAAGTTTTACTGCATCACTTAGTCTAGTGCATTCCTCAAGAAACGAATAAAACTCTTCATTTCCCGTTTCAATATACTGTAATTCAATTAAACGGATTCTACGTGCAATAACCTTTTTCAATTCTTCAGGGTCAAGTTTCATTTCAACTGCGGTTAGAGTGATAAATGATAGAATCTCTTTTACTCTGTTACTATCTTTTTCTTTTACAGCGATAACTAGTTCATTCATCTCTTTGTCAAGAAGCCGGCTGATTGGACAAAAAGCGCTTTGGTTGGATTGCATATCCCAATTCAAAATCGGTACAGTATTATAAAAAAAACGATATCGATTGTAAATCATGTGTTGGAAAACAAAGCCAACATTCTTTATATCACAGGATTGACGGGCAAAGATAAAAGAAATCTCCAGACCTAAAAATTTAAAAATCTTCTCTTGTATTTCCATTAATAAAGATTGAATGTACTGATGATGATCAAATTTTATATTTTGACGATAGTTGTAAACAAAAACAATAGATTCTTCCTCATTAAAAAATGTAATTCCATGATATTTTTTAGCAATATCACAAGCAATATTATAAAATCCGTATTTAATTATGGATAGATCTTGATAGGAATATTTTTCCATAAATGTAGATAAGGACAAGTGACCCGTTCCTAAAATAAATGAAGGATACTGCCAGCCAATATCAAGTTTTTTTGCAAACTGGATTATCATATCTGGCTTATCTCTTTTAATTAGACGGTCGAATAACGAATGTTTCAGTATTTCAATATTCCGGTTGAGTATTTCCTTATAGGATAAACCTTCTAAGCTAACAGAAGTTTCTGTAATTTTTTTAATCGAATTTTTTAAACTTTCTTCGAGCTGCTCTTTCGTTAATTCATCCTTAATCAAATAACTTTCGGCATTTAGCTGAATGGCTTTTTGTGCATAATGGAAATCCTCATGACAGGTTAAAAAAATCATTCTTACATCTGGTTTGATTTGTTTGAATTCCGAAGCTAGTTCAAGGCCATTCATTTGTGGTAATCCAATATCTGAAATAACCAAATCAGGTTTATATTGTTTAAACAGCTCTAAGGCTTTTATACTTGAATAGGATGTGCCTACAACATTTAATCCATGCTCTTCCCAATTGATTAATTGGCGCAGATATTTAATCATTGGTACATCATCATCAACCAGCATTATGTTAATCAACTATTTTTCACCTTCCTTATTGTATCAAACGGAATTTGAATAACTATCGTTATGCCTCCATTTTCATTTTGTTGAAGTTCAATATCTGTATTGGAACCATAATAAAGCTTTAATCTCTTAGCAATATTCATTAAACCAACTCGATTATAGGATGTTTCTTCAAAGTCAATCTTTAACATTCGGTTTAACTCCAACAGTTGATTTTCACTCATCCCTTTTCCATTATCACTTATCATTATAAAGACCCATTGATCCATTTTATTAGCACGGATGGTTATTTCTCCAGTTGTTTTTTCAGAAAATCCATGAACAATGGCATTTTCTATAAAGGGTTGAAGTAATAATTTTGGTAATGCAATATTATTTACCCTTTCCTCAATTTCAAGCTTAAGTTCTACATTTACATCTGTCCTCATTTTCATGATTTCAATATAATGAATTAATAGTTTACATTCACTATCAATTGTGGAAAGTTCATTTATTTTCATATAAGATCTTAGTAAACTCATAAGAGAATTTATTTTTTCAGCATGTGCTAAATCATTATTAATAAATAAACTACATTTTATTGAATTCAATGTGTTGAGCAAAAAATGAGGTCTAATTTGTGCAAATAATGCACGCAGTTCAATTTCTCGTTTTTCCTCTTGTTCCCTTTCAATTTTTTCAATTAAATTATTTATTTCATCTAACATGTTATTAATGGTTCTACCCAATTCATTTATCTCATCTCGGCCTACAGGTAAGAAGCGTACGTCGCGCTCTCCTTTACCAAACTTAGTTGCAACAAAGGAAAGCCTTTGTATCGGACGATGTAGTCTTTTAGCTATTAAAAGAGAAATAAACAAAAAGATGAAAAAGAAAACGATAACTATAATGGCACTGACTAAAAATGTTTTTGAGATCTGTCCAGTGATTTCCTCTTTCGTTGTTTTATGAATAAGTTTCCATTTTGAAATGGGGATGATAACTTCATCGCGTATTTCTCCGTTTATTTTTTTTTCACCCTCAAATGCAACTGTAGAATCCCCGGCTATTATCCTCCCATTCTCATCATATAGAGCAAGTTTGCCTGTCTTGGCAGATTCAAATAATGTTTCAAAGTATTTTTTGGAAATGCCAATATTTAATACAGCCAAAGGTTCTCCCGTTTTAGGGTGCTTAATAACACGACTAAAATAGTAATAGGAGTTTCCATCTTTCGGATCACTAACTATTCCCAACGATTGTAAATGATTCGTTTGATTACGATCAATTTGAGGCTGCAACAATTTCCAATGACGATTTAAAACATTAATAGACGTTGTTTTACCTGATATACTATCTGAGTAAGGGATGATAAAACCTTGGTTATTGACTAAAAACATATGAATCTCGGTGCTTAACATTTTAATTGAAATAAAATCAAAAGATGCGATCACCCTTTGATAGTTTTCATAATCTCGATAACTTTTTATTTGAGTGGTATCTTTAACATCGTTAAGAGTTTGAATAGTATCATCGTTTTCTACGTAAAAATGAGTAACATAATTTAAATCATCTACTGTTTTTGAAATGTCTTTCGAAAGCAAATTTAATACTGAACGATTTGAGAGTGCGATTTTTTCTTTAACCATATCTTTCGTGCTTTTGTATGACAACATGGAAATTACCATTAGTGGAAGCAAGATTAATATAATAAATGAGGCCTGTATTTTTTGATAATAACTTAATTTTCTCATATATCTTGCCGCCTTTTTATAAACTAAGATTTAATCGCTTTCATTTTTAATTATACTACAAAATATTTTTTGATTTGGCAGGACCGGCTATTAACCTATTAAATTATTTACCGGTAAATTGAAAACAAAAGGCACTCCCATTGGTGTGCCTTTTGGTAAAATTCTTATTATTTATTTTCATCTATTACTTTATTTGCTTCTTCAGCCATCCACTTTTGAACATCTTTAGCCGATTTGCCTTCAAGAATGAACTGACTAAATCCATCACCTAAAATTTTATCCAATTGTGCAGCATATGTGATTGATACTTTTGAAGCTGGCAATGCCTTAGTTTCACTGCCATATAATGTGTACATTAGAGAATCTACATCGTAATATTTTTCTTTACCGGAAATCCATTTTTCAACAAGTGGCTTTGCGTCTCCCTTTTTCCAACCAGACAGCTCAGTTCTTGCATCAGTTAAGTTTGTTGAAATAAAACGAGCAAATTTAAAGGCTGCTTCTTTATGTTTTGAATTTTTACCGATAGCTAAATAGTTACCACCCATATAAACATCTTGCTTGTCACCTTTTTTGTATACTGGTACTGGTGCAAAAGCCGTTTTAAACTCGTGTGGGAACTGTTGGATGTTACCTGTATCAGGAATCATCCAAGAGCCTGATAATAACATGGCAGCATCGCCATTAAAGAACTCTGTCCGGTAATTGAGTTTTGCTCCAATAACATCAGCATATGGCTTAATCGATTTATCTTGTTTCTCCATCTGACGTCTGAGGTTAAAGAAATACCCATAGGAAGGATCAGTAAAATTCGTTTTCCCATCCTCAGTCATAAATGGATGCTTAAATTGTACCTGGGCAATTGGATTCGCATATAATCCCCAGTTATGGAAGTATGCACCATATTGTTTTTCAGTACCTTCACCCTTAGTTAATTTTTTAGCATATTCAGCAAATTCATCCCATGTCCAACCAGCCTTCGGGACTTCAAGACCTGCCTTATCTAATGCATCTTTATTTAGAAGAACAAAATTTGTTGAGACATTTGTTAAAATCCCATAATATTTTCCTTTGTACTTAGGATTAACAAAATATTCTTCCTCAGGATTTAATTTATTTTCTTTATATAAGTCATCAAGCGGCTCAACTACGTCTTGTGCAGCTCGTTGATAAATTGCATCAATGTGTGGGGTCATAAATAAATCAATTGGTTCACCGGATGCCATTAATACGTCAAGCTTCTTTAAAGTTTCAAGAGAGTTTCCTGGAACAAGTGATACATGTTCAACTTTTATATTCGGATTTTCCTTTTCAAACTGCGCTATATATTTGTCAGTAGAAGCCTGCATCACCTCGTTGTCCCAGTTATAATACTTAATTGTTACTTTTTCCTCTTGACCCTTAGACTTCGAATCAACGTTAGATTCAGTGCTGCTCGAACATGCAGACAATATTGACGTTGCGAGAAAAACTGTACTAACTGCTAAAGCTGCTTTTTTCTTTAAACTCATATGAATCCCCCTCTTTTTTATTAACCGCTTACATTTCAAATTATACTTCTTAATCATTTTACTAGTTGTGCACAATTTGATACTATTTGTGCACATTTTTTACTAGTTTAACAAGTCTATATAATCAGCCTTTTACACCGCCCAGTGCAATTCCTTTTATAACTTGCTTTTGCAAAATAATAAAGACAATGACAAGTGGAATAACTGCTGACATTGAAGCCATCATTAAGACCGCAAAGTTATCCGCGTAGTCGTCTTTAAATAATTGCAGACCAAGTGTTATTGGATAAAGATCTTTGTTCAGTAAAAAAATGAGTGGCCCCTGATAATCATTCCAAATCCAGATAAACTTGATAATCCCTGCAGTTGCCAAAATCGGCTTACATAATGGTAAAATAATACTCCAATAAATTTTAAAGTAGCCTGCTCCGTCTAATTTTGCGGCCTCAATATATTCATTGGATATCCCAAGCATGTATTGTCTCATTAAAAAAGTAAAGTAAATGGAGAATAACCCCATCAAGATTAGTCCTTCATGCGTATTATATAATCCAAGCCATTTAATTAAAATAAACCTAGGTACCAATGTAGCTTGTTCAGGTATAATCATGAAACTAAGAACAAGTGCAAAAACGAAGTCTCTACCTTTAAACTGAAGTTTACTAAAGGCGAAAGCGGCCATGGAAGAAAAAATTAAGGTCGATAAAGTTTGGATGGTAGCTAGTTTTATAGAGTTAAAATAAAACTTATAAAAAGGAATATCTGCCATCCAAACTGCTTTAAAGTTTTCAACAATATTCCAATCTTTAGGAATCCACTGAATAGGAAATACCATTACATCTTTTTCAAATTTAAATGCAGCCGACATCATCCATATTAATGGAATGAGGAAAAAGATTGATAATACAAACATACCAATTGTGAATAAGATCTTACTAATCTCAGGCTTTTTTTTCAATTGAATTCACCTCCATCAAGAATGTACAAACCGTTTTTGCAGTTTCCAGCTAATTAATGTAATTACCCCTACAATGATAAACAATAACCATGAAATTGCAGATGCATATCCCATATTGAATTGTTGAAAACCTTCTTCATAAATACGGAATACAATAACGGTTGAAGAGTTATTTGGCCCACCTTGCGTTAAAAAGGCAATTAAATCAAACACCTTAAATGAACCGATCAATAATGTGATAAATAAAAAGACATTTGTTGGTCCAAGCAATGGAAGCGTAATTTTAAAGAATTGCTGAAGTTGTGATGCACCATCAATACTTGCTGCTTCATATAATTCTTCAGGGATACTTGATAATGAAGAAAGATAAATGATAATTTGATAACCGATTCCCGCCCAAATCGTAATAATAATAATTGAAATTAAAGAAGTCTTTGGACTTGCTAACCACATTGGCGGATTTTCAATTCCTATACCAGTTAAAAATTGATTAATCGGGCCGAGGGATGGGTGGAATAGTGCACTCCATACAGCACCAATAGCAATAATGGATGAAATATAAGGAATAAAAAACGCGATTTTAAAATAACTTGACATGTAAACTTTCGTATGAATAATGACAGCAAGTATAATGGCAAGGAACATTCCAATCGGCACAGTGAAAATAGTAAATATGAAATTATTTTTTAAAGCTGTAATAACTTTTTCATCTTCAATTAATTTAAGAAAATTATCAAACCCGGCAAAATGGATAGCTTTTAAGCCCCCGACCAAATTCCATTCAGAAAAGCTAAGGACAAGCGAAAATATAAGAGGAAATAAATAAAGTAACAAGATTCCAATGACTTCTGGCAATAGAAATAACCATCCAAATAAACCTTCTTTTCTCCTGTTTGTCCAAAATGCCTTTTTGTGTACATAATTCACCGGAACACTCGTTTTGATGACTTTATTTTCCACGAACGATACCTCCTTTTTTTATTTATAAATCCACTATATAGGATTGTGTTTTTTGATTAATTAACGATTCTGACTATAATGTGCAATATTTTTACTTTCATTTAAGATGAAATGTTATTGAACCCATACATTCCTCTAACTAGTAGTTCCTTCAAAAATGGACATAAAAAAACCCAGATATCAGACATTTTTGAATGTCTGATATCTGGGTCTATTGTACTTGAACGATTCCATTCAATCTTAAACGTGCTTTCCTAATACGCTTGCTAATGCATCTTTTGGCTGGAAGCCGACTACTTTATCGACAACTTCACCATCTTTGAATACTAATAAGGTTGGAATACTCATTACGCCAAAATTAGCAGCTGTTTGTGGATTCTCATCTACATCAAGCTTTGTGATTTTTACTTTATCGCCCATATCTAAATCAAGTTCTTCCAATACTGGGGCGATCATTTTGCAAGGTCCGCACCATGGTGCCCAGAAATCTACAAGTACAAGACCTGAACCTGTTTCAGACGTGAAATTTTGATCTGTTAAATGTGAAATAGCCATTTTTATATTGCCCTCCTAATGAATAATGAAACACTACCGAAAGTATAACATCGTTTGTTTACTCTAGCTAATAATCTGACTCGCTAATAAAAACGAGCGGAACATTCCGCTCGCCTTATTATTATGAATGAACTTTAAGCTTTTTAAACTCTTCTGTTAATAATGGAACTACTTCGAATAAGTCGCCAACGATTCCGTAATCAGCTACCTTAAAGATATTTGCTTCAGGATCTTTGTTGATCGCTACGATTACTTTAGAGTTAGACATACCAGCTAAGTGCTGAATCGCACCAGAAATTCCGCAAGCGATGTAAAGGTCAGGAGTTACAACCTTACCAGTTTGGCCGATTTGTAAGGAGTAATCGCAATATTCGGCATCACATGCACCGCGGGAAGCTCCTACTGCTCCTCCTAAAACTTGCGCTAATTCTTTAAGCGGAGCAAAGCCTTCTTCACTCTTAACACCGCGTCCACCTGAAATAACGACTTTAGCTTCACTTAGGTCAACACCCTCGCTAGCTTTTCGTACCACTTCTTTGATAATCGCACGAAGGTCTTTAATTTCAACAGATAGGGAAGCAACTTCACCATTTCTGCTCTCATCCTTTGCTAAAGGTGCGATGTTATTTGGACGAACGGTTGCAAAAATTAAGCCGTCGGTTACAATTTTCTTTTCAAATGCTTTACCTGAATAAATTGGTCTTGTAAATACAACATTGCCTCCAGCCACTTCAATAGCTGTAGCATCCGAGATAAGTCCAGATTGAAGTTTTCCAGCGATTCTTGGAGAAAGGTCTTTTCCAAGTGCTGTATGACCGAAAACCAACCCTTCTGGCTTTTCTTGGTCAATAACCGCTAATAGGGCTTGTGCATAACCATCAGAAGTATATTGCTTTAATTTTGCGTCTTCGACAACCACGACACGGTCAGCACCATATTGTACTAATTCCGCCCCTAAAGCGCTTACAGCTTCGCCAACTAAAACTCCAACAACTTCTCCGCCCTCTGCAACCGTTTTTGCGGCAGCAATAGCTTCGAAAGATACGTTACGTAATGAACCGTCACGAGCTTCCCCTAATACCAATACTTTTCTAGACATTCCATTTCCCTCCTGCAAACAATTTTTATGAAATTTCGATTAAATTACTTTTGCTTCAGTATGAAGTAGGTGAACCAGTTCTTTAACCTGATCATTCAAATCGCCGGATAAAACCTTTCCTGCTTCTTTTTTCGCTGGCAGGTAGATTTCGATTGTTTTTGTTTTTGCTTCCACATCATCTTCTTCAAGATCAAGGTCATCCAATTCTAATTCATCAAGCGGCTTTTTCTTTGCTTTCATGATTCCTGGTAAAGAAGGATAGCGAGGCTCATTAAGACCTTGCTGAGCTGTAACTAATAGCGGAAGACTTGTTTCGATAACTTCTGAATCCCCTTCAACGTCACGGGTAACGGTTACATCTGTGCCATCGATTTCAAGCTTTGTAATCGTTGTTACGTAAGGAATGTTTAAAAGTTCAGCAACTCGAGGACCTACTTGACCAGAACCGCCGTCAATTGCCACATTTCCTCCTAGGATTAAATCAGCATTTTTATCTTTTAAGTATTCAGCAAGAATTTTTGCCGTAGTATATTGATCGCCGTTTTCAACATCGTCTTCTGTATTAATAAGGACGGCTTTATCAGCACCCATTGCAAGTGCAGTGCGCAATTGCTTTTCTGTTTCTTCAGTGCCTACAGAGATAACCGTTACTTCTCCGCCATTCGCATCGCGAACTTGGATTGCTTCTTCAATCGCGTATTCATCATAAGGGTTGATGATAAATTCAGCGCCATCCTCGTTGATTTTTCCGCCGGAGATTGTAATTTTTTCTTCAGTATCAAAGGTTCTTTTCATTAATACATAAATATTCATGGTTACCCTCCTAAATTTCGAGCATTCGCTCAGTTTGAAAGATTGAGAAAATTGTCTTCAAAAAAATTTTATTAAAAGCTTCGTAATTGGTCAAGCCCAGTTAATGGAAGCCTATTCACCCTTAAAATGAGGTTCTCTTTTTTCAATGAAGGCTTGAATGCCTTCTTTAGCGTCATTGGAGACAAACACTTTGCCAAAAAGTTCAGCTTCTCTTTTTGTTCCTTGATAGAATTCTTCTGTTTTAGCATAGTTTAAAAGCTCGATACTTGCTTTAATGGAACCTGGGCTCTTCTTGGCAATTTTTTCAGCCAATTTATTCGCCTGCTCCAAAACCTCATTCTCTGGAAAGGCACGGTTTGCTAAGCCATATTGGACTGCTTCTAATCCAGTGATAGGCTCAGAAGTGAACAGCATTTCGGCTGCTCTTGCCACACCTACATATTTGGGCAGACGTTGTGTGCCTGCGAACCCTGGAATTAATCCTAATTGCAGTTCAGGAAGACCAAGTTTAGCCGTTTCACTGACGTAACGAATATGGCAAGCCATTGCAAGTTCTAAACCTCCGCCAAGGGCTGCACCGTGAATCGCCGCAATAATCGGTTTTGGGAATTTTTCCATCCGATCAAACAAATCTTGTCCAAACTGTCCCAGTTTAGAAAAGTCCTCGGAAGAAGTTACTGTGGTAAATTCTTTAATATCAGCACCTGCTGAGAAGAAGCGTCCTTCCCCATGAATGACCACAACTCTAATTTCACGGTTTGGTTCGATTTCATCCAGTACGGCAGATAGTTCCCTTAATAGACCTGATGAAAGGGCATTTGCCGGTGGACGCTCCAAAGTAATAGTAGCAATGCTGTCCTCATGAGACCATTTTAAATATTCCATCAATTCCCCTCCAAACTTATACTATCGAACTCCGCAGCCATTAATCAAAAGACGATGGACTGGGGCTGCTAATTCCTTCAAATCATACCTTTCCTCATTCATCACCCAGGATGTAACGGTTTCATCAATCGTACCGAAAATCATTTGCCGGGCAAGTCGAAAATCGAGATCACTTGAAAACTCTCCAGTTTCTTTTCCTTCAATAAGGATTTTATCGATCACCTGCAAATAGCCTTTAAGAACATCATTTATTCGTAAACGGAGTTCTTTATTGGATTGACGTAATTCCAATTGGGTTACGATTGCCCAGTGATGATCCTCAGATAATGCTTGGAAATGAGTTTCAACCATCATTAATAATTTCTCTGCCGCAGATTTTTTTCCTGCTATTTTTTCTTCTATTTTTTCAACGAAATAACCCATTTTTTCTTCAAAGAGAGAGATAAGGATGTCTTCCTTGTTTTTGAAATAGAGATAAATGGTGCCGTCAGCCACTCCTGCCTGTTTCGCAATTTTTGATACCTGCGTTTGGTGGTAGCCATTTTCAGCAATGGCGATGACTGCTGCATCAATGATTTGCATATACTTTGGCTTGCTTTTATTCAATGCTATCCCCCCTTTGAAGAAAACTGATATACTCTAAGTATGTAAAAAGAAAAATATGAATGAATCATCATTCATATTTTAATAATAATTTTTATATGTACTTCTGTCAAGAACTACTGAATAGACTTCTTGATATTATTTTTTAGACAAGCCTTAACTTTCAAAAAAAAATACTACTAAGCTTGTTTTTTACTTTCTTCTTCTATTTTTTGTTTCTCTTCCTCTACCAGCATTCTTCTTAAAATTTTTCCAACAGCCGATTTTGGCAATTCTTTTCTAAATTCATACACGCGAGGTGCTTTATAGGCTGCTAAAAATTTCCTGGCGAATTGGTTCATTTCCTCCTGGGTAACCTTTGAACCTTCTTTTAAAACAATATAAGCCTTAACGGTTTCCCCGCGATATGGGTCAGAAATCCCCGCAGCAACCGCTTCTAGTACATCAGGGTGCTCATACAACACTTCTTCGATCTCACGCGGATAAATATTATAACCGCCTGCAATAATCATATCTTTTTTGCGGTCTACAACATAAAAATAGCCTTGTTCATCCATATAGCCAAGGTCGCCTGTATAGAGCCAGCCATCTTTCAAGACTTCGGCTGTTTCCTCAGGACGATTCCAGTAGCCTTTCATGATTTGCGGCCCTCTAATGACGATTTCGCCAATTTCCCTTACTTGCACCGGTTCTCCGGTATCCGTGGAAAGAATTTTTGCCTCCGTATCAGGATAAGGGACACCTATGCTGCCTTTTACTCTCTCAACGTCCCACAAGAAGTTGGAGTGGGTAACCGGGGATGCCTCTGACAAACCATAGCCTTCAACCAGCTTTCCTCCTGAAACCTTTTCGAAGTTTTCCTGCACTTCAAGCGGAAGTGGAGCTGAGCCGCTGATGCAAGCTGTAATAGATGATAAATCATATTTTTTTAAATCAGGATGGTTTAATAAACCAATGTAAATGGTTGGAGCTCCCGGAAAAAGAGTTGGCCGCTGTTTTTGAATCGTTTTTAACGTTGTCAGTGCATCAAATTTAGGAAGTAAGATCAATTTACAACCCATTTTGATGGATAATAGCATACATACGGTCATTCCATAGACATGGAAAAACGGTACGATGGCGAGCACACTTTCTTCCCCAGGTTTGCACTTGTAAATCCACTTCTCGCTCATGCTTGTATTTGTAATTAAATTTTTGTGGGTCAGCATGACTCCTTTCGGGGAACCAGTGGTCCCGCCTGTATATTGCAGTAAAGCCAAGTCCTCTTCTACTTTGACCTCATAACTGATTAGTTTTTTAGGCTTCATTCTTAAAATTTCCGTAAGCAAATGGCTGCTTCCTTCATGCTTTACAATGACGACAATTCCATATTGTTTTTTCTGGATGTACGGATAGACGAGATTTTTTGGAAATGGGAGATAATCTTTGATGGCGGTTACAATAATATGCTGCAAATCCGTTTGCGGCATTACTTTAGAAACACGAGGATAGAGGATGTCTAGTGTGATGATGGCTTTAGCACCGGAATCTTTCATTTGATATTCAAGTTCTCGTTCGGTGTATAGCGGGTTGGTTTGAACGACGATTCCGCCAGCCATTAATATACCAAAATAACAAATGACTGCCTGTGGAGTATTGGGCAGCATGATAGCAACGCGGTCACTTTTTGTAATGCCAAGTTTCTCCTGGAGGTAACCGGCAAATTTCAACGCATCCTCATACAGCTGTTTATAGGTCAAATCTTTCCCCATAAAATGAACGGCAATCTTGTCCGGATAGTGCTCGGCAGCATTGACTAAATATGTTTGTACGGATTCTGAGGAGTATTCAATAGTGGCAGGAATTTCCTTTGGATAAAGAGCCAGCCATGGTTTGGACTCCACAATAATAACCCTCCTTATTGATAAAATAATTAAAAATATTCTCATTTCTTATTCTATTATAATACAGTATTTCACAATTAACAATTGAAGGCAGGCCAAAAAAATCATCGCTGAAGCTTGTTCAGCGATGATTTTTTCTAAGTCTGTGTTAATGCTTTTGTTGATATTTTACCATTGTTGATTGGAGCGGAAGGCGCGAAGACTCCTGCGGGAGTACGGGGCAGGGGAGACCCCGCAGGCGCTAAAGCGCCGAGGAGGCTCCCCGGCACGCCCTAAGGTGCGCGAAGCGCCTGGAGCGCAAATCAACAACCAAGTTTAAAAAGTTTTTCCTAAAAGAAAACAAGATAGATAACACCGATTAGCAAAAACAAGCCGCATAATCCGAGAAGTACCTTAGCTAATGTCTCCACTGTTCATTCTCCCCTTACGAAATTCCTGCACCAATCACATATGACAATCCAATTGAAATGATCATGGAAATCAAACCAACCGCCCGGTTATCATTTTGGATTTCGTCGTCAATTTTAAATTTGGGTGTTAAAAATTCAAAGATAAAATACCCGGCTAATAGCAAAACAAAGCCATAAATCCCCCAGCCAACCATTGTCAGAACGGAAGATTGGTGTTCTATCGAGTGGCGAAAAATATTGGCAACGCCAAATATTTTCCCTCCCGTAGCCATAGCCACCGCGATATTCCCCTTTTTGATTTCTTCCCAATTTTTGTATTTCGTTACAGCCTCAAAAATGGCTAAAAAGACAATCATACACAAAATGACTACACTATAATAAGCAGCTATTTGAATATACTCGTTTTCCCAAAACTGGTCCATTGCCATTCTCCCCGGACATTATTTAAATTCAACGACGGTGACTCCTGACCCGCCTTCTCCGGCTTCTCCAAAGCGGATTTTCTTAACAGAACGATGGTTCCTTAAGTATTCTTGAACACCCTGCCTTAATGCTCCCGTTCCCTTCCCATGGATAATGGATACGCGGGGGTAACTTGCCAGGAGGGCATCATCAATGTATTTCTCTACCTTCAGAAGGGCATCCTCATATCTTTCACCACGCAGGTCCAATTCTAGTTTAACCTGAGAGTCCCTGCCTTTAACAATAGCCATCGGACGTGTTTCCACTTGTTTCGGAGTCCCCAAATATTCCATGTCCTTTTCTTTCACTTTCATCTTTAAAATGCCAATTTGGACCTGCCATTCGTTGTCCGTCACTTTTTCGACCAGGATGCCCTTTTGATCAAAGGTCAGAACCTTTACTTCATCCCCAGGCATGTAGGAAACCTTTTTCGTTTTCTTATTGATGAGTTTTTCAGATTTCTTTATTTCCGGTGCCGCTCCTTCGAGACGGCGTTTGGCATCAATTAATTCATGCTCTTTTATTTCGGCATGCTTTTCTGTTCTCATTTTTCGAAGGTCGCGGATAACCTTGTCTGCTTCACTTTTGGCTTCTTCCACAATCTCTTCGGCTTTTTCAGCCGCTTTTTCCAGCATCGAGTCTTTTTTCTCATAAAACTCCATCATTTGCTTTTGTAAATCCTGATGAAGCTTTTCCGCCTGTTTTAAATAATCGCGTGCTTCCTGCTGCTCGATTTCTGCCCTCCGCTTGCTCTCTTCCAAGGAAGCGATCATTTTATCAATTTGGTTCGTATCCTCACTGACATGCGAGCGTGCGGCCTGGATTACCCGGTCGTTAAGGCCAAGTCTCTTAGAAATTTCAAATGCATTACTTCTTCCCGGTACACCTAACAAGAGTTTATAGGTTGGGCTTAATGTCTCGACATTAAATTCGACGCTGGCATTGAGAACACCTTCACGGTTATAGCCGTAGGCTTTTAATTCCGGGTAATGGGTGGTGGCAATGACCCTTGCCCCTCTTCTATGGACCTCATCCAGAATGGAGATGGCAAGTGCTGCCCCTTCCTGAGGGTCAGTTCCTGCTCCAAGCTCGTCAAACAAAACAAGACTATTAAAATCCACTTTATTTAAGATATCGACAATGTTCACCATATGGGAAGAAAACGTACTTAAACTCTGCTCTATGGACTGTTCGTCGCCAATATCGGCATAAACAGCGTCAAAAACGGCAAGTTCAGACCCGTCCTGCGCGGGGACCTGCAGTCCTGCCTGCGCCATTAAGGAACACAAGCCAAGTGTTTTTAAGGTAACCGTTTTACCACCGGTGTTCGGACCCGTAATGACTATGGTCGTAAAATCTTTCCCGAGCATGATGTCATTCGCCACTACTTCGTCAATTGGAATTAACGGATGCCTCGCTTTAAATAATGTGATTCTTCCCTCATGATTTATGTTGGGCATAGTGGCTTTTATTTTTTTCCCGTATCTAGCTTTTGCAAATATAAAATCTAAATTAGCTAGAACCTTTACGATTACCTGAAGATCACTTTCATGTTCAGCCGTTTTCGCAGATAACTCTGTCAGGATTCGTTCAATTTCAAGCTGTTCCTTGACGCGGATGTCTTGCAACTGATTGTTTAACTGAACAATCACCTGCGGTTCGATAAACAGTGTTTGTCCTGATGAGCTTTGGTCATGGATAATTCCGCCATAGTGACCGCGGTATTCCTGTTTTACAGGGATAACAAAACGGTCATTACGGATCGTGATAATCGCATCGGACAGCATTTTTTGAGCACTTGAGGAGCGAATCATGCTTTCTAATTTTTCGCGCACCCTCGCTTCGTTGGAACGAAGTTGATGTCGTAAAGACCGTAACAGCTCACTGGCCCCATCCAGCACTTCGCCGCTTTCATCGATGGAATATTTAATCGCTTGTTCAAGATTCGTTAGTGGGATGATTCTGTCCACTTGCTCTAGTAAAATCGGAACTTCCGTTCTTTCTTCTGCGATTTCCTCGATGAATCGCTTCATTTGCCGACTGGCGTGAATCGTGCTGGCGATTTGCACCAATTCATGCGGGCTTAAAACGCCGCCAATGACGGAGCGTTTGATATGAGCACGAATATCATGAATCCCGGATAACGGAACATTCCCTTTAATCCGAAATACAGTGGCTGCTTCATCCGTTTCCGCCTGAAGCTTAACTACTTCTTCAAAATCAGTCGACGGTACTAAATGCTTTATTTTTTCTTTTCCAAGTGAAGATGCAGCATGTTCTAACAGCTGCTCCCTCACCTTGGTGAATTCTAATACTTTTAAAACTCTATCTTGCATGAGGTCGAGCCTCCTTTTTATCTATTATGCAAAAATTCTAGCAGGTCATTTTTATCAAGGGCGTTGATCACCGATGATTTTTTTATCCAGCCCTTTTTAGCCGCTGAAACGCCGATTGCCATATGTTTTAAAGTATCGACCATATGGGCATCAGTATTGATGAGAATTTTAACGCCTGCATCCTGGGCTTTTCTTAGGTATTCTGCTGCCAGGTCAAGCCGGTTAGGGTTCGCATTTAATTCTAACGCTGTGTTTGTTTCTTTTGCCAGCTCAATCAGCATATCGATATCAACATCGTAGCCTTCGCGGCGGCCAATTTTTCTGCCAGTCGGATGAGCAATCAAATCAACATGGGCATTGGTTAAGGCTGTTTTCAGTCGTTCCATAATTTTTTCCCTCGGCTGGGAAAAAGCTGAATGGATGGACGCGATGACAAAATCCATCTCAGCTAGAAGTTCATCGTCATAGTCCAGGGTTCCATCAGGTAAAATATCCATCTCGACACCTGAGAGAATGATAAAATCATCATACTTTTCATTTAATTTCTTAATTTCTTCTTTTTGCTTTAATAATCTTTCAGTCGTCAGCCCATTCGCTACTTTTAAATATTGCGAGTGGTCCGTGATCGCCATATATTGATAGCCTCTGGCCCGACAGGCTTCTGCCATTTCTTCAATCGTATGGGCACCATCGCTCCAGGTGGAATGCATATGAAGATCGCCTTTAATATCTTCAAGCTCGATTAACTCTTGATTGTGTGAAAAAGTATCGACTTCCTTGCCATCCTCTCTAACCTCCGGCGGAATAAACGGAAGATCAAAATGCTTGAAGAACTCTTCCTCGGATGAGAAAGTGCGGATTTCTCCTGTTTCTACGTTTTCCACACCGTATTCACTTATTTTTTCGCCACGCTCTTTTGCGAGCTGCCTCATCCGGACATTATGGTCTTTTGAGCCTGTAAAGTGGTGCAGGGTAGTGATAAATTCCTCCGGTTTCACCAAACGAAAATCAGCGGAAACATCATATTCTAGTTCAAATACTACTGATACTTTCGTGTCCCCTGCGCCAATTACCTCTTTTATATAAGGCAATTCTAGTAACTGTTGTCTAACTGACTCAGGGTTTTGGGTTCCGATTATAAAATCAAGGTCCTTTATCGTTTCTCGCATCCGACGTAGGCTGCCGGCCCTTGAGAATCGATCTATGTCTGGCATTTGAGAAAGTCTAGCTTCAATTTGCTCGGCCACAGGGAGCATATAGGCAAGTGGAAGCCGTTCCGGCCTTGAGCCAACATTAGCAATGGCACTTAAGATTTTTTCTTCCGTTTTTTTGCCAAACCCGGCGAGACCTTGAACCTTGCCTGCCTCGCAGGCCTCTTTTAGAGTTGTGACATCCTCGATTCCAAGCTCTTGATAGAGTTTAGCGATCTTTTTCCCGCCAAGACCCGGAAGCTGTAGCAGAGGAATCAGTCCGGCTGGAACTTCTTCTTTAAGCTCTTTTAAAACAGATGAGGAACCCTCTTTTATGTATTCATCAATCACAGCCGCTGTACCTTTGCCGATTCCAGATATCGATGTAAAGTCCTCAATCTCTGTTAAGCTGCGTTCATCGGTTTCTAAGGCATTTGCTGCTTTTCGAAAGGCCGAAACTTTAAACGTGTTTTCGCCTTTTAATTCCATATAAATCGCAATCAATTCTAATAGACGAATGATTTCTTTTTTGTTTACTTCCATAAAATCCACCTGCCTTGAGTACATTTTAACCTTTTTTCCAGCATAAAGAAAAACTTCTCTGCTACAGAGAAGTTCATGCTGCAGTCTATTCAATCTACAAGCCTTTAATCTGCTGTGAAAGAATCGGTGTGTGATTCACAATCGCGTTTGCTAAAAATGAATTGTCTAGAGGGTTTTGGAAAAGTTCCATTGGAATTAAGGCTGCGATATATAATACAATGAAGATAATTAAATAGATTTCCAAAAAGCCTAATATGCCCCCTGCCCAAATATTTAACTGCCTTAAAATAGGAAGATGGGCAATAAAGTCGAGCATCGAACCTATGATTTGCATCAGTATTTTTACAGCGAAAAAGATAATCACAAATGCAATTGCTCGATAAAATGCTGTTTCCGCACTACTCGAGTCGGTTAAGAGTTTTAAAGTCGTCCCTTCTCCAAAGTTCGGATACGGAACCCAAAGTGTTAGCTTTGGTGCTAGCTCACCATAGTATAAATATGCGACGATGTATGCAATAATAAATCCTGCTATATGGACAAACTGCATGATAAAGCCTCTTTTTAGGCCAACAAAAAATCCGATAATAAGAAATAATAAAATAGCTAAATCCAACATGATTCTTAGTCCTTTTCTTTTTGTAGTTCTGCTTGCAGCCTTTCTAACTCGTCTTTAATTTTAATATAATCATTCACTGCATTGACGGCAGTTAAAACAGCAAGCTTGCCTGCATCTAATAAAGGATTCTTGGAGCTGATTTCCCGCATTTTGTCATCAACCAATGATGTAACATATCTTACGTGGCCCGAGCTTTCCGTACCTACTATAACGTATCGCTGTCCGTAAATATCTACGGTTGTTCGATTTTTTTCTGTATTTGACAACGCAAATGCCTCCATTCAAAGAATCCTACACTATATCATAACATGAACAGATATAAGTGGAAAAGTTAAACCAATTGGCAAATGATATATTTAATAGAAATGTGGTGCTTTTATTTGGGTAATGTAGTCATTAATGTTGGAATGAAAGAGATTTTGGAAATGAAAAGCTATTATAGCATGCATCTAGTTGATAAACTTCCTCCTGGTAGTGTGTTTGCGGCGAAAACCCCTTCCTGCATGATCACCGCTTATAAATCTGGAAAAGTATTATTCCAAGGGAATGCTAGTGAACAAGAGGCTGGTAGATGGGGAGTCAATCCGGCTCCGGTTTCTACGAAAGGAAAATCAGTTGCAAAAGGAGATCTTCCGGCAGGTATTGGGGGGATGTCTGTCATCGGCTCTGATGAAGTAGGTACTGGTGACTTTTTCGGACCGATTACCGTTGTTGCCGCTTATGTTAAAAAAGAACATATTCCTTTATTAAAAGAATTGGGTGTCAGGGATTCCAAGGATTTAAACGACGAAAAAATCATTGAGATTGCAAAGGTAATCAAAGATGTTGTTCCCTTCAGCTTGATGACGCTGAAAAATGAAAAATATAATCAGGTGCAGCAAAAGGGGATGTCGCAGGGGAAAATGAAGGCAATTCTACATAATCAGGCCATTTTAAATGTGTTGGCTAAGATTTCTCCGGAAAAACCAGAGGCTATTCTAATCGACCAATTTGTACAGGGTAGTACCTATTTTCAGCATGTTAAAGGTCAAAAAGCTGTGGCGAAGGAAAACGTTTATTTTAGCACCAAGGCGGAAGGCATTCATTTGGCGGTTGCGGCGGCGAGCATTCTTGCTCGATATGCGTTCATTCAATATATTGATAAGCTAAGCGAGGCAGCCGGATTTAAGATTCCGAAGGGTGCCGGGGCTCAAGTGGATGTAGCCGCCGCTAAGCTTATATTGAGTAAAGGGCGTGATATGCTGCCATCGTTTGTGAAGCTGCACTTTGCGAATACCGAGAAAGCGTTGGCAATTGTTAATAAAAAGCGTTAATCTTCTTCTTTGGAGAATAAAATATGAGGTAAAAATCAATTGGGGGGATCTAGGTGGTTAGAAGACTAGACGAAACTGAAATTAATGAATCTGTAGCTGCATTACCTGGCTGGAAATTAGACGGAAAATTCATTGTCAAAAAGTACCGCTTTCAGGAATTTTTAAAAGGTGTGACATTCGTGAATGAAATCGCCCAGCTTTCTGAAGATAAAAACCATCACCCTTTTATTGCGATTGACTATAAATTGGTGACATTAAGGTTAACTTCCTGGAATGCAGGGGGATTGACGGACTTGGATGTGGCATTAGCTCAGAATTATGATGAGATTTATGGAAAAATTTAATCGAATCCATTAATCTGGAAGGCTGCCCCGAAATTTTGGTGATAGGGGCAGTCTTTTTTGAGGTTTTTTTATAATTTTTCGCAATAAGATTCTTCTAAATTGAGTTTTGGGTGTTAAAAAAGACAAAAATGGCGCAAAAAAACATATTAAAATATCACTTTTTTATTTTATCGGCGAATTTCACGATTTATCAGCGAATCGGAATTTCCCTCCCCTAAAAAGAAAAAGCCAGCCCGAAATCTCGAGCTGGACGACTTAAATTAACCTCTTAATACCGCGCCTGCCTTTTCTTCTAAAGCTCCAAGCACTCTTTCATGTACCTTTGTTACTTCTTCATCTGTCAGCGTACGCTCAGGGTCAACATATTTCATCGAGAACGCAATAGATTTCTTACCTGCTTCCATCTTATCGCCTTCATATAAGTCAAATACCTGAACCTCTTTCAATAATGGCGCACCTGCCGTCAGGATGATTTCCTTTAAGGTGCCTGACACCGTTTCTCTGTTTACCACAAGGGCAATATCTCTTGTGATCGATGGGAAGCGTGGGATAGATTCATATTGTAAAATTGGCGCATCTGCTTCAAGGACTGCTTTTAATGAAAGCTCAAAAACATAGGTATCTTTCAAATCAAGCTCTTTTTGCACGCTTGGATGAACCTGGCCGACAAAACCGATTTTCTCGCCATTCAACAAAATCTCTGCTGTCCGGCCTGGATGCATGCCCTCCACCTGAGCTTGAACGTACTCAACGCTTTCAGGTAGACCAAGTTTCGCAAACATACCTTCTAAAATTCCCTTTACAACGAAGAAGTCAACTGCCTTCTTCTCTCCCTGCCAAGAGTGCGAATGCCAAAGCCCTGTAATTGCTCCTGCTAAATGTTCCTGCTCAACTGGAAGTACGTCAGCACCATTCGATAAGAATACTGCGCCAGTTTCATATACTGCTAAGCTGTCGTTTTGACGAGCGCTATTGTATTTTACTACTTCCAATAATTGAGGCAAGATGCTTAGACGAAGGATGCTGCGTTCCTCACTCATTGGCATCGCTAAGCGAATCGTGTCACGCTTTTCCATCGCAAATTGTGTAGCTTTTTCCTCGCTAGTTAAAGAATACGTAACCGCCTGATATAAGCCTGATCCTTCAAGATATTGGCGTACGACACGGCGTTTCATCTGGTAAACAGACAAGCGGCCAGGGGTGGAAGAGCCGATTGGCAACGTTTTAGGAATGTTGTCGTAACCATATAAACGAGCAACTTCTTCAACAAGGTCTTCCTCAATTTTAATATCACCGCGGCGTGTAGGTGCTGTAACGGTAATCGTATCTCCCTCAACGCTTACAGAGAATTGCAGACGGCCGAAGATTTCCTCTATATCCTTCATTACAAGTTCTGTTCCAAGAACACGGTTGATTTTTTCAAGCGTAATTGATACAACTGCTGGTTCTACTGTAAGTGTATCGACTTCGGAAGTTCCTTCTAAAACTTCACCGCCAGCATACTTTGCCATTAAATACGCAGCACGGTCGCCTGCTGCACGCACGCGGTTAGGATCAACACCTTTTTCAAAACGAGCGCTTGCTTCACTTCTTAAACCATGGTCTTTTGATGCTTTTCTTACTGCAGCCCCGTTGAAGTAGGCTGCTTCTAATAACACTGTTGTTGTGTCAGAAGTAACCTCTGAATTGGCTCCACCCATTACACCAGCAAGAGCAACCGGCTCCGCGCCATTTGTAATCACCAAATGGTCAGTTGTTAAAGTCCGTTCAACATCGTCAAGAGTGACAAATTTTTCGCCATCAACAGCACGGCGCACGAGAATTTCTTTCGATTCTAAACGGTCATAATCAAACGCATGTAACGGCTGACCGTATTCTAATAAAATATAGTTGGTAATATCGACCACGTTGTTGTGCGGACGGATTCCTGCTGACATTAATCGAGTTTGCAGCCACAGCGGTGATGGGCCGATTTTTACATTTTTAATCATTTTAGCAACATATAAAGGATTGTCTTCTTTAGCATCAACAACAACCTTGACATAATCAGATGCTTTTTCAGTTGAAGCCAGCAGATCAGTTTCTGGAAGCTTTACATCTCTACCTAAAATTGCAGCCACTTCATAGGCAACCCCAAGCATACTTAACGCATCAGCACGGTTTGGCGTCAAGCTTAGCTCAAGTACTTCATCGTCTCGGTTTAATAGAGCAAGGGCATCTGTACCAACCTCAGCATCTGCTGGAAAAACAAAGATTCCTTCAGAATATTCCTTTGGTACAACCTTTCCTTCCATGCCAAGTTCTGTAAGAGAGCAAATCATCCCATTTGATTCTTCGCCGCGAAGCTTCGCCTTTTTAATTTTAAAATTGCCCGGTAAAACTGCACCCACTTTTGCCACTGCAACTTTTTGTCCTTGGGCAACATTTGGTGCTCCGCAAATAATTTGGACAGGTTCACCGTCACCAACATCCACAAGACATTTGCTTAATTTGTCGGCATTGGGGTGCTGTTCACGCTCTACAACGTGACCAACAACAACACCTTTAATTCCGTCGTTAAGGACTTCTACGCCTTCAACTTCAATCCCGCTTTTAGTAATCTTTTCAGCTAATTCATCTGCCGAAACTCCAGTTAAATCTACATAATCCTGAAGCCATTTATATGAAACGAACATGTCGTCATCCTCCTTCTACTCGTGTTTAGAAAATTGCTTTAAGAATCGTACGTCGTTAGTGTAGAAATGTCTAATATCATCGACACCGTATTTCAGCATCGCAATCCGCTCTGGTCCCATCCCGAAAGCAAAGCCAGTGTATTTTTTAGAGTCATAGCCGGCCATTTCAAGAACGTTAGGATGAACCATTCCTGCACCAAGAATTTCAATCCAACCTGTTCGCTTACAAACATTACAGCCGCTGCCGCCGCAAATTTTACAAGAAATATCCATTTCAACAGATGGCTCTGTGAATGGGAAGAAGCTTGGTCGTAGGCGGATTTCGCGGTCTTCACCGAACATTTTTTTCGCGAACACTTCTAACGTTCCTTTAAGGTCACTCATGCGAATGTTCTCACCAACAACTAGACCTTCAATTTGCATGAATTGGTGGGAGTGTGTCGCATCATCATTATCACGGCGATACACTTTACCAGGACAAATGATTTTGATTGGCCCTTTGCCATGATGTTTTTCCATTGTCCGTGCTTGAACCGGTGATGTATGGGTGCGAAGTAAGATTTCTTCAGTAATATAGAAGGAATCCTGCATATCGCGGGCTGGGTGGCCTTTCGGTAAATTCAAAGCTTCGAAGTTATAATAATCCTGCTCAACTTCAGGACCTTCCGCTACCTGATAGCCCATTCCTATAAATAAATCTTCAATTTCTTCAATAATTCTAGTGAGCGGGTGGTGGTTCCCAACCCTCACTGGACGTCCTGGCAGGGTTACATCAATGCTTTCAGATGCTAATTTTTCTAAGACAGCCGCTTCTTCTAAGCCTTTTTGTTTTGCTTCGATTTTAACAGCGATTGCTTCGCGAACTTCATTAGCTAGTGCTCCCATAACCGGGCGCTCCTCTGCTGAAAGTTTGCCCATGCCGCGCAGCACTTCAGTAATTGGCCCTTTTTTGCCTAAATACGCAACGCGGATGTCATTCAATTCTTTTAAGCTTGCAGACTGTTCAATTTTCTGAATAGCCTCTTCCTGCAATTCCTTTAAACGTTCTTGCATGTAGATTCCTCCTTAAATTCTTTATGATAATGGGTCGAATGAGCTTTTTTGACTCTGTTAAACTTGGTTGTTGATTTGCGCTCCAGGCACTTCGCGCACCTTCGGGCGTGCCGGGGAGCCTCCACGGCGCTATAGCGCCTTCGGGGTCTCCCCTGCCCCGTACTCCCGCATGAGTCTTCGTGCCTTCCACTCCAATCAACAGTGTTAAAAATCAACAATGGCCTTTAACACAAACCAAATAAAAAAACCCCATCCCTGGAAAGGGACGAGGTTTAGAATTCGCGGTACCACCCTTGTAAACACCATATGTAAAACACACTAGTGTTCGCTTCATTCGGATAACGGCATATGCCGATGCATCTTTACATTTCGTTACTGAAATGGTCCCGATGCCGACTCGGGAGGTGAACTTCTCTTGTCTTTTCCATAAAAGTGCTTTCAGTCGCGGCACTTTCTTCCTAAATGGACAACAGGCAAGATACTTTTCTCCGTCATTGTCTTTAAAATTATCAACATTGTTAAATATTATATACTAAAATTCAACCATTTCAAACAAGTTTCCGGTTATTTTTTTAAATAGTATAAAAGAATACCGGTGGCAACGGCCACGTTTAGTGATTCGCTTTTTCCGAAAATCGGAATATAAAGGTTCGCTGTGGTTTTTTCGAGCAGCTCTTTGTTTACACCACTGCCTTCATTCCCAACTATCAGGGCAAAGGATTCTCCAGTTGAAGTATCAGTATATGCAGAAGCACCTTCAAGTGCTGTCCCATAAACAGGAATATTTTTTTCTTTTAGCTTATTGGTCCATTCATGCAGTTCCCCTCTAATGATTGGCAAGTGAAAATGGCTCCCCTGTGCCGACCTTAAGACTTTTGAATTAAACATATCGACACTGCCACGGCCAACGATTACCGCATCAATTCCCGCCGCATCGGCGGTACGAATCATGGTGCCGAGATTGCCCGGATCTTGAACGGCATCAATGAGCAGGTAAGTTTTTGCATCTAAAGCTTCTTGATTAAGCTGGCGGCAGACTGCATATATCCCCTGGGGTGCTTCCGTCTCCGATAGCGAATTTGAGATTTCATCGGTAACGAGCGTGACTGGTGTACTGCCGGTGTCCCAGCGCGGCGGCAGGTCTATTTTATCAGAGATAATTAATTCTAAAACCTGTTCACCTTTCTTCAAAGCTTCCTCTACCAAATGAAAGCCTTCAACTATAAATGTCCCAGACTTATCCCGTTCTTTTTTTGTTAATAGCTTTTTCCATTGTTTTACCTTAGGATTATTGACAGATTCAATGTGTTTCAAAACTGGTTCTCCTTACTTTATTGATTTTCTCATTATAGCCTAATTAAGATACATAATAAAACCAAATTATAGAAATGATAAGAAAGTAATTCAGGATTAAAAAGGAGTGTGCAGTTATGAACTTAAATTTACGAAATGCTGTTATTCACAATGTTTCTGGTAATTCACAAGCAGAGTTAGAAGATACAATAGTAGATGCAATTCAAAATGGCGAAGAAAAAATGCTGCCAGGATTAGGAGTTTTGTTTGAAGTTATTTGGAAAAATTCATCAGAAGAAGAGAAAAAAGAGATGCTCGCTACCCTGGAAAGCGGGTTGAACTGATAGTTTTTTGTTAGAGCTGTTGATCGAGTGCGGTCGGCGGCTTTTTTTCGGTATTTTTGAGCCACCTACCTGTTTATTTGCGGAAAATCTAGTTTTATTTGCGAATCTAAAAATCCCCGGCAAACCCAGCCGGGGAGCAACAGCAATTTTTACTCAA
>NZ_JCAIOL010000001.1:0-165731 GCF_059587065.1 Neobacillus sp. DZ-9 | reverse complement strand
TTTTTTAGACCTCCTTTATATGTATGTACAGCTTTCATTATACCGAACCCTCTGGTATATTAACAAATTTAACTGTTAATAGTTATTCTGCTGTCTCTGATAATTTACTTCGTTTTTATGAAAATATGCCTGTTCCATTTCTTCAGAGGTAATTCCTAGTAAAAATCCTAATTCTAAGTATGCCTCAAATAATCTTACATAATCATGAATGCTTCTACTGGTTTGAAACATACTTATTCCTACATACATCTTTAAGAATTGATCTGTCACAGTCAACAGTGATGGCTTCATGGACAAATCTAATTCCTGTTGATTGAATCCACATTCAATCCCAAGCGATAAAATAAAGTGAATGCCATCCACAAATTCTTCTAAAATGACATCCTTTGGTGATGAAGGTTTCACGCTCCAAAACTTAAAGCTGCGTGTTTCATTTGCCAATTCACCTAATTCTACAAGCAAGGCAAGCACCTTCCGGTTAAATAAATCTTCATTTTGTAATTGATGTTTTTCTTCAATATGAGCATCCAGCGCTTTTTGCATTTGAAACAATTTTTCAAGATTCATTATGAAATCACTCCTAGTGCTTTAATAAACAGAATTACCTCTAGTATTGCAAGACCGGGAAATCCGAGTTTAAACGATAAATGCTTTGTTTTATGACGGTAAAGCTGCATTCCTGCCGTCGTCCCCACTGCACCGCCAAACAAAGCTACCAGCCACAAAGTTCTTTCGCGGATTCGGTACTCATGCTTTTTAGCCCGCCTCTTATCTTCCCACATTATCACGAGTCCAATAATATTCATGATGAAATAGGCCGCGAATAATATTGTCATTCAGTCATTTCCCCCTTATAGAAAAAGCCATTCTCATCAAAGAGAATGGCATTTATGAAATATTACTTGTTAGATTGTTGTTTAGCAACGTTTGCTAATTCAGCAAATGCGTTTGCATCGCTAACTGCTAATTCAGCAAGCATCTTGCGGTTTACTTCGATACCAGCAAGCTTTAAACCATGCATTAAACGGCTGTAAGAAAGACCATTCATACGAGCTGCTGCATTGATACGAGTAATCCAAAGTTTGCGGAAGTCGCGCTTCTTTTGACGACGATCGCGGAATGCATACATTAATGATTTCATAACCTGTTGGTTAGCAACTTTATATAATGTATGTTTTGAACCGAAATAACCTTTAGCTAATTTAAGAACTCTTTTACGACGTTTGCGAGTAACAGTACCGCCTTTTACACGTGGCATGTAATTTCCCTCCTATAATAAATCAATCTGTCTGAGACTATTTTACGTAAGTTAATAATTGACGAATGCGCTTGAAATCGCCTTTAGAAACAAGAGTTCCTTTGCGAAGTTTACGCTTAGCTTTTGTTGATTTGTTAGCAAATAAGTGGCTTGTATAAGCGTGGTCACGCTTTAATTGACCAGAACCTGTTTTCTTGAAACGCTTTGCAGCGCCGCGGTGAGTTTTCATTTTTGGCATTGGGATATCCTCCTTATTACTTATCGTTTTTCGGTGCTAAAACCAGGAACATGCTTCGTCCATCCATTTTAGGATGAGATTCAATCGTTGCAACTTCCTTGCACGCTTCACTAAAACGGTCTAACACACGCTGACCGATTTCTTTATGGGTAATCGCCCGGCCCTTGAAACGGATTGAAGCTTTTACCTTGTCGCCTTTTTCCAAAAACTTAATTGCATTGCGAAGCTTTGTATTAAAGTCATGCTCATCAATCGTTGGGCTTAGACGAACTTCTTTGGTAGTGATGATTTTTTGATTCTTTCGAGCTTCTTTTTCTTTCTTTTGATTCTCGAATTTAAATTTGCCATAGTCCATGATCCGGGCTACCGGAGGCTTTGCATTTGGTGCAACAAGTACCAAATCAAGATTTACTCTTCCAGCAATTTCAAGCGCCTCGTTTTTGGATTTTATTCCTAGCTGCTCACCATTTTGATCGATTAAGCGAACTTCACGAGATCGAATGCCCTCATTTAACAACATATCTTTGCTAATAATTAGCCACCTCCAAGGTTTAATCACGAATACTTTTATCGGGTCCAAGAAGATTTGAAAGGCTCACCATTCGAACCTTGATTTGTGACACCATGTTGAATCGACAGGATCAAGCAGAGCTTTTCATTAAGTACACAAATAAAAAAGTGCGGATGAATACACCCACACTTTACGAAACATAAGTAATAAACAAAAAAGTTCACGTAAAACCTGCCAACTGCTTAAACAGCGTCAAATCAGGTGAGAAGCGGGTGCTTCTTCTTTTCCCAAAAACTCGTATTCAATTTTTACCTTAGTAACTATAACATAAACAAAGATGTGATGTCAAATGAACATTTCATATGACAACGAAATTTATTTTAGCAAGAAATAAAAAATTATTCAATAGTTTTTTTAATAAAAAAAGGGAGGAAAAACCTCCCTTACAATACATTATCCTTTTTGCACTTCTGCTTTGATGGAAGCAAGGAAGTCTGCAAATGGCTTTGTTTCTGAGTTTTGTTCGCCATATTTACGGACGTTAACCTCACCGTTTTCAACTTCTTTGTCACCAACAACGAGCATATATGGTATTTTTTGCATTTGGGCTTCGCGGATTTTGTAGCCGATCTTTTCATCACGGCCATCTAATTCCACACGGAATCCTTCATTTTGAAGCTGCTCTTGAACCTTGCGGGCATAGTCAAAATGCGCTCCAGGTGAAACAGGAATTACTTGAACTTGAACAGGTGCGAGCCATGTTGGGAAGGCTCCTTTGTATTCTTCAATTAAGAAGGCCACGAAACGTTCCATTGTAGACACAACACCGCGGTGAATAACTACCGGACGGTGCTGTTTGCCATCTTCTCCTACATAGTTTAAATCAAAGCGTTCTGGAAGTAAGAAGTCTAATTGAACAGTTGAAAGTGTTTCGTCCTTACCTAATGCAGTTTTAACTTGAACATCGAGCTTAGGACCATAGAAAGCTGCTTCTCCCTCTGCCTCATAATAATCGAGTCCAAGGTCATCCATTGCTTCCTTCAGCATGCTCTGCGCCTTTTCCCACATGGCATCATCATCAAAATACTTTTCAGTATCCTGTGGGTCACGGTAGGAAAGCCGGAAAGAATAGTCATTCAGATTAAAGTCTTTATAAACATCCAAGACCAGGTTTACAACTCGTTTGAATTCATCTTTAATTTGATCTGGACGAACAAAGATATGGGCATCGTTCAAAGTCATTCCGCGTACGCGCTGCAAACCAGATAATGCGCCAGACATTTCGTATCGGTGCATTGTACCAAGTTCAGCAACTCGGATCGGAAGCTCACGGTAGCTGTGGATCGCATTTTTATAAACCATCATATGATGTGGACAGTTCATTGGACGTAATACCAACTGCTCGTTATCCATGTCCATTACCGGGAACATGTCTTCCTGATAATGATCCCAGTGACCTGAAGTTTTATACAAATCGACACTGCCCATTACAGGAGTATATACATGGTCATAACCTAAACGTACTTCCTTATCAACAATATAGCGCTCAACTATACGGCGGATAGTTGCTCCTTTAGGAAGCCAAATTGGTAAGCCCTGACCAACCAATTGCGTATTAGTGAAAAGGCTCAATTCTTTACCAATTTTGCGGTGGTCACGCTCTTTTGCTTCTTCTAGCAAGCGAAGGTGTTCAGCCAAATCTTCTTTCTTGAAAAAGGCAGTTCCATAAACGCGCTGCAGCATTTTATTGTTGCTGTCGCCGCGCCAGTAGGCACCGGCAATACTTAATAGCTTAAATTCTTTAATTTTTCCAGTTGATGGAACATGGACACCACGGCAAAGATCTAAAAATTCACCTTGCTGATAAATAGTTACAGTTTCTTCATTTGGAATCGCTTCAATAAGTTCAAGCTTATATGGATCATCCATTTCTTTAAAAATCTGAACAGCTTCGGATCGGCTGACTTCTTTGCGGACAATTTCGATATTCTCATTGACGATTTTCGCCATTTCCTTTTCAATCTTAGGCAGGTCTTCAGGTGTTAATGATTCCTCTAAATCCATGTCATAATAGAATCCGCCTTCAATTACAGGACCCACACCAAGATTAACATTTGGAAAAAGCCTTTTTACAGCCTGAGCCATTAAGTGTGCTGTACTATGACGTAACACTTCTAAAGCATCTTTAGATTCAGGTGTAACAATTTCTATAGGACCATCCTCAAGGATTGGACGGCGAAGATCATACAATTCTCCGTTCCATTTACCCGCAATTGCCTTTTTCTTAAGGCCTGGGCTGATGGATGCGGCGATATCTTCCGTTGTTGTTCCTTTTGGGAACTCCTTTACTGCTCCATCAGGAAACGAAATCTTCACAACGTCTGACATAACAATTCCTCCATTCATTTTGTGCGCCATTATAGGTTCGCTTTATAAAAATAAAAAAACCCGTCCCTGGAAAAGGGACGAGTTTGATAAACACGCGGTTCCACCCAATTTTTCATGTTAAAATCCTTCGTTAACATGACTTTAGGATTGGGTAACGGTTGAAAGCCGTCGGCGATTACTGACCTCAAAAAATGAAGTGTTGACTGCCGAAGTTTAAAGGTGGTAAGTATTTTTTCCGTGTTAGGAGACTTTCAGCCGCTGGACTCCCTCTCTATTAAACCGTAAAGAAATACTGTTATCCTCATCATTACTTTTACTGTGGTATTTTGCTATGTAGGTTATTATAATGATTTATTTTTGAAAAATCAAGGTACATAAAACTAAATATTGACAAAATTTTATTTTCCTATGCATGATTTTCTGAAGAATTTGTATCTGCTGTCCGTTTTTTTGTTCCCCTAAGAGCATCATAGGAATGAATCGACACTCTTTCTTCAAAAATGTTTTTAATGGTTCTAACCAGTGGCTCTTCTGCGTTTTTTGTATAGATAAAAATAGAGTTCGGCGCAATGGATAAAAGCGGTGCGATCGAAGCAGAATCCACATAAACTGGATGATTAACAAGCAGCTTCCGATCAATCAATCTTGTTAATTCTCCTCTTTTCATTTCAACCAATTGCTCATTGTAAAAAGTGATTTCTTCATCAAACAAAATGTGAAGTACATCCATTTTGGGTTCCCGGTTCGCTAAAAAATCCCTAAGCATTTGGACAAACATTTGATATTCCTGCTCCATTTTATATTCGTCAATTGAAATCTCCACATAGCTTTCGAGTAGCTGGAGATAGGGCCGCAGGCGAAACTTTAACAATGAATCAAATGAAAACGAGACATTGTCGTGAAAAATTTGCTCAATTGCTTCCTTAATCTTCGGTTCCTCACTCGTTTCCTTCAATAAACCTTTAAAGTCTTCTCTTTGATCTTCAAGTATGGAATAAACAATCTCTAATATTTGCTGCTGTTCTTCTCGGTCCTCATAATAATATTGATTCTTCAAAATATCACAAAACCAGTCATCCCGTTTAATGACGGTAATAAACTCATAAAATGCATTTTTTATTGTTTCAAAAAAGTTCTCGCTAAAAGAGCCATTTAAAATTTTCACTATATGTCGATCTTCAAAAAGAAGAATATTTTCACATTCCAATTTATTATTTAAACACTTTTGTAAGTGGTTATAAAACCTCATTGCATCCATCTTACTTTGGAAAATGATTTCAACCAACCAAATCCCCCCTTTAACCAAATCTTTGTTTTAAATATATATGGGGGACTTGGCCAAAATAGAAGTTAGCGAATGGACGCATTTGTATTTTAGATTAAAAAAAGGACTGCCCTATCTTAGGCAATCCAAATAAATATTATTAACGACGGTTCGGCCCGTCCACCAGAACAGGTTCACTCAAGGACCGAATCCGCTCCATGATCCTGCGTGCCTTCATTTTCTCCTCTTCGCCACGCTGACTATAGGTCAAATGGTGCTCGAGCCCTGCAAAATCAAAGTTTGAAGTGAAAAATGTCGGCAGGCTTTCCAGCATCCGAAACTGTAAAATCGGCCCCAATACTTCATCCCTCGTCCAACTGGACACCGCTTCTGCACCAATATCATCCATCATTAGGATCGGTTCTTTTTTTAGCGCTTCTATTTTTTCATTTAAGGTGGAATCGGCAATGGAACTTTTCATTTCCCTTAGCAGTTCTGGCACATAAACAATCATCGAGGAAATCTGTTTCTTTGCAAGTTCATTGGCAATGGCACCTAGCAAATAGGATTTTCCCACACCAAATTTGCCGTAAAAATATAATCCCTTTTGTTTCTTGCCCTTTTCATAGTTCATTAAAAAAGTGGCTGCTTTATCTACGGCATCAAGCCTGCCCGTATCTCCTTCAAAATCTTCGAAGGATGCTTCCAAAATATCTCGTGGGACATACAAGCTTTTGATGAGCTGTTCGTTTTTCCGCTTTTCATCTGCGATTACTTTTCTCTGGCATCTTTTATAAACAACATCAATGGAGCCGCGATTTATTACTAATTCCGGGTGATAGCCCTTCATCATATTGACACAGCCATCAAGACTTGGACATTTATTACATCCAATACTTTGTTTGGTGAATTCAAATAATTTTATCAGGCCTTTATTAATCATGTCATGCGTCACTTCATCCTGATGCTCCATTAAAAAGGCTCTTACACCAGGATTTTGGAGCACCTCCTGACGCTGCTCTTCAAACCGTTTTTGAAAGTTTTCATTTCCCGATAGCCGCTGCAATGTTTTATTAATTCTCTCCATCCTTTGTCACCCCCTATTTTCGAAAAGCCTTTAATTTCTCTTCGATGGCGCGTTTTTTGGCCTCATCTTCAGAAATGTTTGCTTGTGGATTATCTTTAGCAGAATTATTAGAGCTTTCATCAAACCAATCTGGAATAAGTTCTGTCCGAATAGGCTTTTTGTTTGTTGTCCCTTTTCCGCCTGATTTTTTATTTTCCGTCCAGCCGAGATAGGTTCGGTGTTCCTTCTTCGCCAGGTCCATTGCCTCTTTTACGGTCTTCATTTGCAATCTTGCCCAGTGACTGGCGAGTTTTTCTACATAGCCTTTTGTAAGCTTCATTTCCGTTTTAAGCATGACAAAATGAATGAGGACATTAATTACGCCAGGAAGAAGCTTTTGTTTAAACATAACCTCTTCAATAATTTGGATATCCGATTTTGAAGGCTCTGCTCCCCCTGAAAGGTCTATTAAAAATTGCAATGGAGAGGTTGTCTCCAAATAGCGAATCAATTGTTCTTCTTGTGTTTTGGGTTCGGTGATTTGAACTTGATGAATAGCAGGCTGAACCCGTTCAACCAGGTTAGGAAGTTGATCATGATTGACATATTGATACCAATCACGGGCTCCCTTTCTTAATTCTTCAATATCAATTTCATTGGATTCATTTAAGGCACTGAAAATTATATTTTTCATTTGCAGCGGGTCAATTGTATAAAGGAAAGCCAAATTGCTAATAACCTCTTTTACTTTAGGGGTTAATGCCTTCTTTGGGACCAACGATTCATTTAAACCAGCCATTAACAAATCAAAATCGAAGCTTCCAACATCAATTTGGATTCCTCTTTGCTCATTACGGCCAATAAATTGCTGATTTTCTTTCGCTTCCAACTCTTCCGAAGTATCCTGTAGATACTGCAGACTCCCTGGTGTAGCGGAAGCAAACACATCCTGAAAAGCTTTCGTTACATCCTGGAATTCTTTACCGTTTGGTTTTTTCTGATCGGAAAAAAAGTGTTTAAGCCTGTTAAAGTGTTTTTTTCCTATTTTTCGATAGAGATAAATATTTAACATTCCATCTAAAAAGAATTGTTCAGGATTTAATGGAGGGTGAAGCTCATAAATAAAGGATCTTTCACCTTCATCCATCTTCACATATGTTTTTAATAAACCAATACCCTCAAGCTTTAAGCGAGCTTCATAGATATCCTTTAAATTCTTCCCTAATAGGTTCATTAAGAGATGGTGTGTAGAGTGTTCCGACCACAGTCTATTTTCCTCAAGCTCCGACCAAAGTGTCATATATAGGCTAAAACAGACTGATCCAATTAAGGGCTGATATAAGAACGTCAGCACTTTTCGGTCATACTCATGCAAGAGCCCATTTGCCGCTACCCGGTAACGGTCGATCGGAAGAATTTCCTGCCAATGCTGCGCCATACCCATTTACCACTCCCTTCAATTTAAAAAGAGAGCGATAGCTCCCTTATGATTTCTCTTTATTTATTAGTTCCTTTAATTCTTCAATAAAAACATTAATGTCCTTAAATTGACGGTAAACCGAAGCAAAGCGGACATAGGCTACTTCGTCGACATGTGCCAATCTGTCCATAACCATTTCGCCAATTTCTTCACTTTTGATCTCTGAAATACCCTGGCTGCGAAGTGCCTTTTCCACTCCATGTGTAATATCCTCTAGTTCCTTTAGGGCAACAGGACGCTTTTCACAAGCTTTTATCAATCCGCGAAGTATTTTATCACGGCTAAATTCTTCCCTTGTGCCTTCCTTCTTCACGACAATTAAAGGAATTTCTTCGATTTTCTCAAAAGTAGTAAAACGATAGCCGCATTCTTCGCATTCTCTTCGTCGTCTTGTCGCTCGTCCTTCATCAACAGGCCGAGAATCAAGCACACGAGTTCCATAATTTTGACATGAAGGGCATTTCATTTGCTAATCAACTCCAACTCTAAACAATAAATCCGTTCAGCATTCTTACTATTATCTTATAAAAAAGAATACCTTTTCACAAGTAGAAGTATTAAGAGTTTTTTATAGTCGTATGTAATTGATTCATTCGCTCGTAATAAGAGTTGATCCGCTTTTTCAAGTCCGGATAGATGCCCAGCAAGGAGAATTTCTCGGATGAAATATTAAAATCAACAGCTGTTTGCATTGGTTTTACAGAAACAATTGTCGCAATAAGGAAGCAGGAGAATGGTTTATGGATTTCAACGGCAATTTCTCCATGTTCTTTTGAAACGGTCATTATCCGGCAATCAGCGTCTTCCCGAAACATTTTTTCTGCTGATTCGAATAGTTGATTAAAAGTAGCTTTATAATAATGTGTTTTCAGTGAAGCATCAGAGTTCCCATCAGATGTTTCAATTTCTTTTTTAAATCGAGTAAATAAATTAGCCATAAAAACCCCCCGCAAATTACGCTTTTATTATAGTGTACAACATTACACCAAAAATATAAAAAGAGGTGTACTGAATACACCTCTTACGATTTTTAGTTTTATTAGAATTTAAAGGACTCTTGCTTGTTTAACTCGAACAGGACCCATTCCACGTGGAATTTCAATGTTCTCGCGTGTTTCAGCATTTAACGCTTCAGCAATATAATCCGCAGCAATATTTGGATTTAAATCACCGCAAGTATATACGTCAATGCTTGCATAGCCGTGCTCAGGGAAGCTGTGAATGGTTAGATGTGATTCAGAAATAATGACTACCCCGCTGACACCTTGTGGAGCGAATTTATGAAAAGCTACTTCGCGAATTTCTGCACCTGACTTAAGAGCCGCTTCTACAAAAGTTTGTTCAATAAAGTCAATGTCATTCAGTTTTTCAAAGTCGCATCCCCATAATTCAGAGATTACGTGACGACCCATTGTTTCCATATTCAATTCCCCCTCTAACCTTTTTCAGATCCTTTCTTGAAATTCTGTTATTAACGGTACAGAACAACTACCACGGGGGAAAGTTAGTCCAGAGAGGTCCTAACCCTTTAAGTAATTATCCACTCCCAATTTCAAGAAGTTCACGATGACTAGTATACTTTGTTTATATTTATTTTGCAACCTATCAAAATGAAATTTTTGCAAGTATTAAATAATTCCATTTAATGATATTCAAATTAGGAAAAATGGCAACAAAAAAAGCTGTCAATCGACAGCCTTTTTAGCCAACCTTAACCTTTGATAAATTGGCAATTTCCTCTGCTACATATAATGTAAGATCGATTACGCGTGAAGAATAGCCCCATTCATTATCATACCAAGCAAGGACTTTTACTTTTCTTGTACCCATTACCATGGTGGAAAGTCCATCAATAATAGCGGAATGCTCGTTTGTATTAAAATCCACGGATACCAATGGTTCCATTGTCAAATCTAGAACTCCTTTTAAATGACCATCAGCCGCTTCGGTAAACGCTCTATTGATATCATCAACAGTTACATCTTGTTTCAAATCAACCACTAAGTCCACTAATGATACGTTTGGTGTCGGAACTCTTAGTGCCATTCCATGCAATTTTCCCTTTAACTGAGGCAGCACTAGGGATAAAGCCTTTGCAGCTCCTGTTGTAGTTGGAATGATAGATTGTCCGCATCCACGGGCTCTTCTTAGGTCTTTATGCGGGTTATCAATATTATTTTGATCATTTGTATAGGCGTGAATGGTTGTCATCAAACCGCTTTCAATTCCAAATTTATCATCTAATACCTTTGCAACAGGTGCAAGGCAGTTTGTCGTACAAGACGCATTTGAAATAATATCATGCTTTGTGATATCGAGCATTTCATCATTAACACCCATAACGATTGTTACATCTTCATTTTTACCTGGTGCAGTTAAGATTACTTTTTTTGCTCCTGCTTCTAGATGAAGCGCAGCTTTTTCTCTAGCATTAAATTTCCCTGTGGCTTCAATGACAATATCAATCCCTAGTTCTCTCCAAGGAAGTTCTTCAGGATTACGATTGTTTAACAGTTTAATTCTTTTTCCATTAACAATTAATTCATTATCTAAAGAAATGACTTCTCCTTGGAAAGGTCCATGGTTTGTATCATATTTCAATAAATGAGCTAATGTTTCAGCTGGATAGCTTGCATTTATCGCTACAATATCAAGTTTATTTTCAAGGATCGCTTTTCTAAAAACCATCCTTCCGATTCTCCCAAATCCATTAATTGCAACTCTTGTCTTCATTGTATGACCCCTTCCGTATTAACGTTATACTTTTTAGTTCCCTTTGATGTAATTAGTATAACACATTTAAGCATAATTGTGATGAATAAAAAGCGGATTTTTTAATGTTTTATTATTCTGACTTTTTATGCAAAAAAAATAAGAAGGATTTGCTCCTTCTTTGTCTATTTCTGTTTGATTCCCCAGCTGGATAAAATCTCGATAAGCTGTTTTTTTGAATCCCCAATGGATCCATTATTGTCAATTACGGCGTCGGCTAATTTGACTTTATCAGAGAGCGGCATTTGTGAACGAATTCTTGCTTCCGCATCCTCTATTGAAAGATTATTTCTCTCGATTAATCGCTTTAATTGAGTTTCTTTGTCAACATATACGAGAATAGTTTTCTCCACCATATAAGTTTGCTTGCTTTCAAATAATAATGGAATATCAAGTACCACAACTTTCTCATTACGATTTTTAGCATCGTCAACCATTAAGTTCATTCTTTTCCGTACTTCCGGATGGACAATTTGATTTAATTGATGTCTTTTTTCTGCTTGATGAAAAATAATCGAGCCTAATTTCTGCCTATCGATTTCACCGTCCTCAAGCAAAATCTCCTTACCAAATTCTTCAACAATTTGATTGTAAGCAGATTCGCCCTTCAGGACCGCTAGGCGTGCTTCAACGTCTGCATCGACAACTGTAATATCCATTTCCTTAAACATATTTGATACGGTACTTTTTCCACTGGCAATTCCGCCTGTTAAACCGATAATTAGTGACATGCTCTTATCCTTTCTCGATTATTATAATTTCCATATTCCAATTATAATTAATAAGATACCAGGAATGAACGTAAATTTTTGAATCCATTCAAATTTATGAAAATAGGTTCCGCTTTTAATCCCTAATAGAACAAAGAGGGAACTCATTATTGCTACGGTAAAAGATAAAATTAATGGAGAGAATCCAAGCATGGCTGCCCCAATTCCTGCTCCAAAAGAGTCAAGTGACAGGGCTAAACCAAGCATTAAGGCTTCTATTCCCGTAATGGCACCGGATTGGTCAAAGTCGGCTGACATAGGTTTTTTCAAAATATTAATGGCTATCCCTAGTGAGCGTATTTCAAAATTCACAATTGTTTTTTCGTGTTTAAGGATTTCTTTTTCTTTCTCAGGCCGGAAAAATTGATAGAGAACTCCAGCACCAAGAGCAATCAGAATGAAACCTCCCAGGCTTGCGGTGATCCTCGGGGACAAAACCCTTTCAAGACCATGTCCGATTGAAATGGCAATTAATAAAGAAACTGCCGAGCATGTTGCAATAATAATAATTGATTTTAACGGCATTACCATTTTCCTTAATCCATAGGTAAAACCTACGCTAAAGCTGTCAAGGCTGAGGGCAAATGCCAGTATTAGAAGTGAGAACAACTGAACCATGACGTCTAGGACTCCTTCCTCCAAAATCACTAAGATAGTATATGGCAGGAGCCTATCCGATGTTATTCAATTATCCTTCACTCTTTCAAACTTAAAGTCTTTGACAGGTTGGGCAATAGTGGGTGCCTCTGCCGCCTACCGTTGTTTTTTCTAAGGGTGTCCCGCATCGTTTACATTCCTCGCCTTTTCGTCCGTATGCATATAACTCAAGCTGAAACATACCGATTTCACCTTGAGAGTTCACATAAGATCGAATGGTGCTGCCGCCTTTTTTTACCGCCTCACTTAAGGTCGCGACAATTTCACGGTGAAGAATGGATATTTCATTCTTATTCAGCGTGCTGGCAATCCTCTCAGGATGGATCTTTGAACGAAAAAGGGCTTCATCGACATAGATATTCCCAAGACCTACAAAGAGCTTCTGATCTAATAAAGCCGGTTTTATTTTCCGATTCGTCTTTTTCAATTTCTCAGCTAAATACTCTTCCGTAAACTCCTCGGAAAAGGGTTCCGGACCCAGTTCAATTAACGGCGGCTTAAGGAATTCTTCGCCTTTTTTATATAGATGCATCGTTCCAAATTTCCGGACATCACGGTACCTTAATTCAGTTCCATCTGTAAAATGAAAAATTACATGTGTATGCTTATCAAATGGCTCTTCTTTAGGGTATAGTCCATATTTACCTTCCATGCGCAAATGGGATACCATAGCGAATTGGTCCGTATACAGAATTAAAAATTTCCCTCGTCTGCCGACATCCAGAATCGTTTCACCTTTTAGAGCATCGATAAACTGCTCCACCTCGACAGGATTTTTTATGATTTTGGGCCAGTAGACCGAAATGCGTTCGATTGTTTTATGGAGAACTAGTTTTTCTAATGTTTTCCTGACTGTTTCTACTTCTGGCAGCTCTGGCACTTCGATTGGCCCCCTTTTTTATTTCGCGTCAAACCAAGTTGGACCATACGCATAATCGACTTTTAATGGTACTTTTAATTCGAGCGCATTTTCCATAACTAGCGGTACTAAGTTTTTAAGAATTTCTACTTCCTCTTCAGGTGACTCAAAAATTAATTCATCGTGTACCTGAAGTAATAGACGGGTTTTTAAGCCTTTATCCTTTAAGGCCTCTGCCATATCAATCATTGCTTTTTTAATAATATCTGCAGCAGTCCCCTGGATTGGTGTATTCATCGCAGTTCTCTCTGCAAAACTTCTAAGATTAAAATTACGGGCTGTTATTTCAGGAAGGTATCTCCGTCTATGCAAAAGTGTTGTAACATACCCCTTCTGTCTTGCTGAATGGATAATGTCATCCATATATTCCTTTACACCTGGATAGGTCTCAAGGTAGCGCTCAATAAACTCGCCCGCTTCCTTTCTTGTAATTCCTAACGATTGTGACAGACCATAATCGCTTATTCCATAAACAATTCCAAAGTTAACTGCCTTTGCCTGCCGACGCATATTTGAGGTTACATCATCTTTTCCGACATGGAAGACCTCCATCGCTGTTTTAGTATGAATATCCAGGTCTTCTTTAAAGGCTTGTATCAATTTTTCATCATCGGCAATGTCTGCCAAAACGCGGAGCTCAATCTGTGAATAATCGGCTGCAAAAATAACCCAGCCTGGTTCAGACGGGACAAACGCCTGTCGAATCCTGCGGCCCTCCTCAAGTCGGATAGGAATATTTTGCAGATTGGGATCAATCGAGCTTAATCGGCCAGTCGCTGTTAACGTTTGTTGATATCGTGTATGAACCTTTTCAGTAATTGGATTAATAAATTTAAGCAGCCCTTCGATATAGGTTGACTGAAGCTTGCCCAATTGCCTGTAGAGCAATATATGCTCAATAATTTCATGATCACCTGCTAATTTTTCTAAGACATCAGCTGATGTGGAATGTCCCGTTTTCGTTTTCTTAAATGAATAGAGACCTAGCTTTTCAAATAAAATAACTCCTAGCTGTTTGGTTGAATTAATATTAAATTTTTCGCCGGCTAATTCACATATTTTCTCTTCAATATCAATTAACCGTTCATTTAGTTCCTTACCCATCGTTTCAAGTCGTTCCCGCTCTACTTTGATACCGCAAGATTCCATATCCGCTAAAATTAGTGATAATGGCATTTCAAGCTCTGTAAACAATTCATACTGTTCATTACTTCTTAATTCATCTTCCAATCTTTCTTTTAAATCGAACATAGCCAGGCTTTTGCGAACAAGATGTTCCGCAAGCTTAACCGATTCCGGGACTTTTCGTTTTGCCCCTTTACCATAAAACGATTCATCTGATTGGATGTTATGTAAGTCATATCGTTTAGCAATCGCGGCGAGATCTTCGATGTTTTCAGAGGGATTAATGATATAGGAAGCCATCAAAATATCAAAATCGGCCCCTTTTAAATGGATGTCATGTCTCCTTAATGAAACCTCGGAACGTTTGACATCATAAACCGTTTTTTTCTTGCTTTCATCCTCGGCCCAATTTTTAAAAGCTTCCGATTGCAAGGCTTGTTCTGTTGGCAGATAGAAATAGCCATTTTCATTTACGATAGAGAATCCAATAATATCAGCGTAATGGTAATTATCGTCAAGCATTTCAACGAAAAAATAATTGTTGTCTGTAAAAATCTCATTCGTTATTTCTTGCGGGATATTGACTTCAACAGCTTCGAGCTCCTTCTCCTCGGTCACAGTAGTTGTATCCTCACCCAGTTTGTCCAAAAGCGAATTGAAGCCTAATTCTTTAAAGAAAGCAACTAGTTTTTCGCGAATAATTCCTTCGTAATGAATGGTTTCTAAATCTACTTCTACAGGTGCTTGTCTTTCAATCGTCGCAAGTTCTTTGCTCATCAAGGCCTGGCCTTTAAATTCCTCAAGCTTTTCTTTCAATTTGTTCCCGCTGACTTGATCAATCGAGTTTAACAAATTTTCTAACGTTGTAAATTCCTTAAGTAGTTTTATCGCCGTCTTTTCTCCTACCCCTGGAACACCTGGAATATTATCGGAGGTATCACCCATTAATCCCTTCATATCAATAATTTGCTCTGGTGTTAGTCCGTATTTTTCAGCAATATGCTCCGGTGTATATTCTTCAATATCAGTAATCCCTTTTCTTGTGATTCCAACCGTTGTATGGGAGGAGGAGAGCTGCGTTAAATCCTTGTCCCCAGAAATAACCTTCACTTCGTAGCCGTCTTGTTCCGCTGACAACGAAAGCGTTCCAATTATATCATCGGCCTCGTAATTTTCCAGTTCATATCTTGAAATTCCATAGGCATCGAGCAGTTCACGAATGAACGGAAATTGCTCCGATAATTCAGGCGGCGTTTTTTGTCTTCCGCCTTTATATTCCCCAAAGGTTTTATGCCGAAAGGTCGTTTTACCGGCATCAAAAGCAACAAGCATATGTGTTGGCTTTTCATCTTCGAGTATTTTCATTAGCATCATCGTAAAGCCGTATACCGCATTGGTGTGGATCCCCTTATCATTATTAAGCAGCGGCAGTGCAAAAAAAGCACGGTAGGCAATACTATTGCCGTCAATCAGGACAAGCTTTTTCTTTTCCAACAATTTCACCCTCTATTATTTTTTAAGTTCAATGATAAATTCGCTTCCTTCACCAAGCTCACTTCTTACACTGATTTGCCCATGGTGAGCTTCTATTAAATGTTTAACAATGGCCAGCCCTAGTCCCGTTCCGCCCGAATTTCTGCTTCTAGCACGGTCTACACGGTAAAAGCGCTCAAAAATACGGGGAATTTCTTCTTTTTTAATTCCTACTCCAGAGTCCTTCACATGGATTCGAACATTTTCCCTATGCTCAAGCAAGATAACTTTTACCTCTCCCCCAGACGGAGTGTATGTAATGGCATTGGCAATTAAATTGATAAATACCTGCTTTAATCGGTCGACATCACCTTTTATGAATACTTGCTGCTGTTTATTTATAAGTTCCAGATGAATTCCCTTTGTTTGTGCCTTACCATTTAGGAGTGTAATAACTTCTTCTAGTAATGTATGTAAATCTAAATCCTGCATGGCCAATTGAAAGCCCTGCTGCTCTATTTTTGAAAGATCTAATAATTCCTGAATGAGCGTTTGCAGCCGGTCGCTTTCCTTTAAAATTATAGAAAGGAAGGCTTCTAAAGTCTCTTTATTATTCATTGCTCCATCGAGAAGTGTTTCCGCAAACCCTTTAATAGAAGTAACAGGAGTTTTTAATTCGTGGGAAACATTAGCTACAAAATCCTTCCGCATTTGCTCGAGCTTTTTCAGTTCGGTAATATCATGAAAAACGAGCAAAACCCCTTTCCAAACATTGTTGGTTCCAATAATTGGCACACCATATACGACAAAATATTTTCTTTCAATAAATAAAGGAAGTAATATTTGTTTATTAACCTTTTTCTCAGTTCGAAATACTTCTGCAATTAAACCACTAATTTCTTCTTCTTCAATAACTTCATAATAAAGTTTATTTAAGTAATCAGACGGGCTGACTTGGAAAATATCAATAAAGCCTTTATTGATTAAATTGATGTACCCGCGGCTATCAATAAAGACTAAACCGGCACCCATATTTTCAATCAATACCTTCAAACGATCATGCTGCATTTCTTGTGTTTTCACAAGCTCTTGGAGGTTTTGAGCCAGCCTGTTTATTGATGAGCCCAGCATACCGGTTTCATCGAGCCGGTCAACCCTTGTTCTTGCCCGGTAATTTCCTTTTGTCAGTTCAATTGCAACGTTGGTCGCTTCGACAATCGGCTTCGTATACCTCGACGTTATTCTTAATCCAAGAATGATGATGATAATTAAAGCAAGTCCCAGAAATAAAGAGATGCTCCACAAGATGACTATTTTCGAGTGAACATTAAGTGATTCTAAAAAATAGCTTTTAAATAACTGACCAAGCAATAATCCTATTCCAACTAATACAAAAATAATTAAGGTGATTAGAGCAATGATCATTCTGGTCCGAAATTTTATCATTCTCCTTTTGGCTCCTCTAGTTTATAGCCAAGGCCGCGAATGGTTTTAATATAGGCTGGCTTTTTTGTATCTTCCTCAATTTTTTCCCTTAAATGAGAGATATGTACATCCACGATTCTAGTATCGCCAGCAAAGTCATAATTCCAAACAGCACTAAGTAATTGATCACGGGTTAATACTCGTCCCTTATTTTGTGCGAGATAAAGGAGCAGTTCAAATTCTTTTAAGGTTAACTCGATAAGACTCTCTTTGAAGTAGGCCTCATATTTTTCTGGATGAATCGTTAAATTTCCAATTAAAATTTGTCCTTCATCTTGAACGCTTTCTTCAGAAGTTTCTTGTTGAACTTGCGTCCTTCTGAGGATGGCCTTTACTCTTGCTAACACTTCTCTTGGGCTGAATGGTTTGACCATGTAATCATCTGCACCAAGCTCGAGGCCCAATATTTTATCGAGTTCATCATCTTTGGCTGTCAGCATTAAGATAGGCGTCATGATTTTTTCCTGGCGAAGCTGCTTGCAAACTTCCATTCCATCCAGCTTTGGAAGCATTAAATCGAGAACGATAATATCAGGAGATTCTATTTCCGCTAATCGTTTTCCTTCTTCCCCATCCATTGCTGTTAAAACTTCAAACCCAGCCTGCTCCAAATTATATTGAAGCAGGGTGACTATTGACTGTTCATCATCGACTACTAGTATTTTATTTTTCATTATATCCCCCACCTACTTAAGTTACCTTCATTATAATAATAAATTATCCGGATTATCTAGTTTAACGGGCTGAACTATATTAGTATGGCTGACGCTAATAAAACCGTCAAAAACCTAGGTCTTGTCTTTGGTTAAAGGTTTTAATTGTGATTATCTTTACAAAAACTTAACAAAGCCTAATTTATCTCTAAAGGAAAAATTAGGCTTCAGTTAAATATTTTGGTATTGCTGAAAAGTTAATTAGCCCCACTTGTCCCATAATCCTTTAGGGTTATATTTACATTGTACTTGATAGGAATCTTACTAAACGTGTGATCCCAATCTTTTTTAACCTTCTCCCAAACTCTAGGGTATTCAATCCTCAATCTGTTTCCAAAACCTGCAACGTCAACCTGATAGTTTTGTTGGGTTTTGACTAATATATGTTTAACTAAACGTTCCACTTCTTTTTCAGTCATTTTTTCCGCTTTTTTTAAAAATTCATTTTTAAAGGCTTTTCCTGAAGGAACCCACTGCTCGGCAATACTACCTTCAGATTCGATCTTTACATCAAATGAAATGTTATTGTTAACAACCCGAGGCTGAATTTTACTTTTCATTGATTTTATCTCGCAAATAATCGGCTGACTGGTCTCTTTATCAAAGCTCTTCACAACACCGCCTTTCCCTTTCCCCGTTAGCCATACTATACCCTCTAATTCTCTTTCATTCAAAAACCCGAGCAGTTTTTTTGTCTTCCCCTTTATTACAGCCGCTCCTGCAAATTTGACTTCACCATTCTCCGAGACCACAGTCTGTACAAGAAAACTGGATCCAGAATGCAACTTACCCGTTACTTTAGCCAGTGATAAGGGAGGCAAAATCCTCGTTGTTCTTTCTTGACTTTTTGTAATCTGAAAAAGATGAAAGGCTGGAATAACGGTTGTTTCTTGCGATTCTAAAGTTTTTTTAGCGTTGTCCTTGGCGATAAGTATTAGGCCGCTTAGCCGCATCTCTTGTTCTTTTAGAAAAAAATCCAATATCTGTTGTAGATTCAAAGTACGTGCAAGATCCTCTCCAATTACAATAACTTTTGAATGTTGAGCAAATGCTCGTTTATCAATTTCCAATATCATCTTACGTAATATAGGAAGAATGGAATCTCCTGTTTCCGATACATTTTTGTAAGATTTTTGCTGCGGGGCACCTGTTTTTTTCCCACTGCCTGTTGTTTGAGACGTTATTAATTGGTTAGTTATTGTAATCAACACTCTATTAGGATACCTTTCCTCTTGTCCCTCAATTTCTTCACTTAAGTTAGTTCTTTTCTCTAAATCAAGTGATGTACCTGCAACTAGACCCAACTCCTCAATTTCTTTACTACTCCAGCATCCAGTAAGCTGCAGCAGCAGCAGAAGCACTAGGGAACCCTTGAGAAACCGAAAAAAATTTCTTCGTTTCATGTTCTCGCACCCTTAACTTTTGAAATTAGCAATAATAGCAGCGGCAATACACCAAATAATACCAACGCAGCATTTCCTATTAAATCACCAAATTTAAAAAGGTCGTTTATATTTTTTGGAATTAAAGCTATGACATAAATAATGAACAATAAACCATACATAAATGGATTAATCTTCATATTAAAAATTTGGGATAAACCAAGGGAAGCGGCATAATACGTGATCGTAAAGGTGGAAAATATTTGCATAATCCAAATAACTAGTAACAACGACTCAAAGCGTTCAAAAATCAATCCTTTGATTTCAAAGCTCCTTATGAGGTCAAGGGTGGGCCATGTTCTCGTAACCACTCCATCAATAGATAATGCACCGATGACCATAATAACGGTTATGATGTAAAAAATCATAGGAATTGCAACCCCAACGAGAATAACCTTGGTGGCTTTATTTGGTTTTTGCATAAATGCTGTTAGGAGCAACATAATTTCCGGTCCTAAAAATGCTAGAACCGTTGTTTTAATACCTTTTATCACCGGAATTAGTCCTAATCCTAAGACGGGACGTACATTATCTATCTCAAATACTTCGAATCCCATAAAGGTAACAAGTAAAAAGATGACTACTGTGATCGGAAAAATGATTTCAAACAGACGGGCAATCGGGTTTATTCCGTCCAAAACTAAATAGAGGCCTACCCACATAAACGGCATTATGATGGCCCAGATAGGGGTGCCTTCCAGCAAAAAAAAACCTGTTACCTCAGCTAGTGCTCTAACTTCATAGGCGGCAAGGGTAAAGAAGTATCCTACAATTAGCAAGCTGAGCAGGCCTCCTAACCATTTTCCCACTAACATTTGACTGTATTGGTAAATGGTTTTTTCAGGAAACTGCTGACTTAATTTGACCATGATGACTCCAGCAATTATTGCAATCAATCCACCTAATATGACGGACATCCAAACATCAGGAGTTTTCACCTTCTCTACAGAAGTCCGCGGAAGGGTGAGGATTCCAGCTGCAAGAATATAATTGATGAGGACAATTGCTGCTTGAGGAGTAGTAATTCGGTCCTTAGGACTAACTTTCATCGCTGGTTCATCCCTCTTTTAAAGTAGGCTACCCTTTACGAGTGGAGTCTTTGGTATTTAGCATTTTCGGACGGCGTTTCATCATAAATAGCGGCATTCTTACGATAAAATCTTTCCAGTCACTTATTCGATAAGGAACGGCTGGACTGACATATGGTACTCCAAAGCTTTTTAATTTCACCAAATGACTGCAAAGCATGAGGAAAAACAATGCAATTCCATACAAACCAAACACGGCAGCACAGAACATCGCTACAAAACGCAGGATCCTTAACGTTATCCCGGCGCTATATTGTGGGATTGCAAAGGAGGAAATGGCAGTCAATGAGACCACAATTACCATGATAGGACTGATGATCCCTGCTTGTACTGCAGCTTCCCCAATAATTAATCCTCCGACAATCCCCATTGCGGGGCCAATCGGTTTAGGCAGGCGGAGACCTGCTTCCCGCAATATTTCAATCGATATTTCCATAATTAGTGCTTCTATAAGTGCTGGAAAAGGTACGCCTTCCCTTGATGCAATAATAGATAATGCTAACTTGGTCGGTATTAACCCTGGGTGAAACGAGATGAAAGCAATATACATCGAAGGTGCAAAAAGAGATAAAAATGCAGCTAAAAAGCGTAAGAGTCGGATTAATGAACCAGGAATCCAGCGTTCATAATAGTCCTCAGGTGATTGCAGCAGCATGCAAAAGGTAACTGGAACAATCAAAGCAAAAGGTGAGCCATCTAATAAAATCGCAATTCTACCTTCCATCAAAGCACTGTAAACCCTGTCTGGACGCTCCGTATTCTGCACCTGAGGAAATGGGCTGAGGTAATTATCCTCGATCAGCTGCTCCACATAGCCTGACTCCGCCAGCTCATCGATATTAATTGTCTTAATTCTTTTTTTGACCTCATCTACCAATGCTGGATCTGCAATGTCTTTTATAAAAGCGATAACAAGTTCCTTTTTAGCTCTGACACCTACTCGAAATTGGATAATGGATAAATTGTGATTACAACCAACCTGTCGTAAAATGGCCGTATTATCGCATAACGTTTCTGTAAATCCGATCCTAGGTCCGCGAACCAAAGCTTCTGAAACAGGCTCTTCGATATTGCGCGCTTTCGCTTTTGTAGTGCCGAGAATGATGACTTCCTGTATACCATCGATTAAAAGTGCTGTACAACCTGTCAATATTTCAGAAAGTAAGTCTTGCAAATTATTTACTTCTGTTAGGTCACTAATTGAAAGAGCTTGATTAGTAATAAATTCTTTTAAACTGACTTCACGGTGTTCATGTCTTTCTGGAAAGTTGGCCATAAGTGAGCATAAAATTTGATTATTGATGAGCTCTTTGTCTGTTAGTCCTTTAAGAAAAATAATGGCCGCTCTAATACCTGTGTTTCCTAAATAAAACTCGCGAAAACTCACGTCATAGTTATGACCAAGTTCACTCCTAATTTGGTCTAAATCAATGGTGATTTTACCTGTAAATGGAAATGTTTCATCCTCCGTCTGCTTTTCAATTTGATTGGTCTGTTGTTCGGGGAATTTTATCTCGATCTTCCGTCTTTTCAATTTCAAACCTCTCCTTAGAAGAACCTATCCAATTAAACAATCGTGAAATTGTAAAAGGGATAAGGAAGGTAATGAAGGCTTGGATAAAAACTTTCCAGTCAGGAAGATAATCGACTACAGCTTTCCACATACTCACCATTTCCTTCCATGATTTATTTTTATCTTTCCTTTTATTTGAGAAAATAATCCGGGTGGAAAAGTTAACAAAATAGTCGTTTTTTCACCTGGTCACTGTTGCATTTTTTTGTAAAATTAGGGTTAAATCTAGAAAGGAAGTGGGTTATGGCTTTTAAACCTCGTACTGAATCAAAAGAATTAAAGATATTAAGAATTTTAAACACAAGGATGGAATTAACAGCGGAAGAAAGGAGGCACTATTTGAACCTTAAGAAAGGCTATGAAGGGGAACTCCAGTTTGATTTATTAACAGAGCAGCTCCAGAATGAATGCTATATTTTAAATGATTTGCTGCTTAAGGTAGGTAATACTAGTTTCCAAAATGATTCAGTGATTCTTTTTCAAGAAACAATCCATCTATTTGAGGTAAAAAATTATGAATACGAACTTATTTTCAGGACAAACAAATTGGAATCTTTTTCTGGGAAGGAATATCAGAATCCGTTGGATCAGCTGAATAAGAATACTTTACTACTCCGTCAATTACTCCAAAATATGGGATATAATTTCCCCATTAAGGGCTACGTTGTATTTATCAACCCCGAGTTCACCTTATATCAATCGCCCCCTAACGAGCCTATTATTCATCCGACACAATTAAAAAAGTTCATGAAAAAATTAAATTCCCTGCCGTCAAAACTATCTAATAAGCATAAAATGCTAGCGGAGAAACTAGCTTCTTTGCACCAGGTTGAATCACCATATACGACTGTGCCAGCTTATTCTTTTGAAAAAATACGGAAGGGGCAAACCTGTGGATTCTGCAATTCTTTTAAGGTTTCGGTTTCAGGCGGGAAAGTGTTCTGTAATGATTGTGGATCCGAGGAAGAGGTTGATTCTGCGATTTTAAGGTTTGTCGAGGAAATAAAGCTATTGTTTCCGGATAGAAAAATAACAACGAATTGTGTTTTTGAGTGGTGTGGGGAGGCTGTGTCAAAGAAGAAAATAAATAGAGTATTGACGAAAAATTTAAAAAGAATGGGGCAAGGTAAATATTCTTACTATGTTAGTGAATAATGTTTTCCTTTTATGGCCCACCGGAAGATTCATGAGGACAGATTCGGCTTCTTCTTTGCGATTTTTGTCCTCATGAACGCTCTATGCGGACAAGTTCCGCTTCTTCTTTGCGATTTTTGTCCTCATGAACGCTCCATGCAGACAGATTCGACTTCCTCTTTGCGATTTTTGTCCTCATGAACGCTCCATGAGGACAGATTCGGCTTCCTCTTTGAGATTTTTGTCCTCATGAACGGTCCATGCGGACAAGTTCCGCTTCTTCTTTGCGATTTTTGTCCTCATGAACGCTCCATGCGGACAGGATTAGCTTCATCTTCCTGATTTTTGTCCTCATGAACACCAAAGAGACCGTTACTTAAAAATTATCTAAAGCCGTCCCATGAATCTCCTGCAATCGATGAGGCGGGCATACTTTCACCGTCCCATTTATGACGGTTTCATTTTTTTCGTTGACAGCTGCAACCTGAATTAAAACAGTATGATCGTCACTGTTCACATCGATAATCTGGAATATAAACTCGACGGTTCCGTAATGATAAACAGGCTTAGGGAACTCAAGATTTTGGCTTAAAATATGGCTCCCCGGGCCAGGTAAATATTTTGAAATGGCCGAAGTGATCATACCGGTCAGCATAATACTTGGAACAATTGGTTTTTCAAATGGTGTTTGCGATGCGTAGTCATGTTGAATATAGAGCGGGTTGGCATCATCGGTTAAACCTAAATAAAGAAGTAGATCTTTATCCTCAATCTTTTCAGTTAAAGTTAATTTTTCCCCAACGTTTATTTCTTCAATTCTTCTCCCTAGTTTTCTTTTTTTCCCTAAAAGCATCTAAAACGCCCCCTTTGTAAGCGATTCCAAAAATATATAGAGAAAATTCGGGGCCCCAATAACCCCGAATTCGAAGACAATCTATTAAGCTAATACGTTCATTACGTTGCGAACAGAATCAACAGATTTGTCTAATGCTGCTTTTTCGTCTGCAGTTAACTCAAGCTCGATTATCTTTTCAATACCGCCCGCACCTAGGATCGTTGGTACCCCAAGGTAAATTCCATCGTAACCATATTCGCCTTCAAGATAAGCGATTGAAGGAAGAACGCGGCGCTGGTCTTTAAGAATCGCTTCACACATCTCCACTAAAGAGGCTGCAGGAGCATAGTAAGCGCTTCCGTTTCCAAGTAGGTTTACGATTTCACCGCCGCCTTTACGAGTGCGTTCAACGATTGAATCAAGGCGATCTTTCGGAATTAAAGTTTCGAGCGGGATACCGCCTGCATAAGAGTAACGAACAAGAGGAACCATGTCATCACCATGTCCGCCTAATACGAAGCCGGTAATATCTTTTACGGAAAGGTTTAATTCTTGTGAAATAAATGTACGGAAACGAGCTGTATCAAGAACACCTGATTGACCGATTACACGGTTCTTAGGGAAGCCAGATTCTTTGAATACTGTATACGTCATTGCATCAACCGGGTTTGTTAATACAAGAATTGTGCAGTTTGGAGAATACTTTGCAATCTCCTGTGTTACACTCTTCATTACTTTTTGGTTGGTTTGCACTAAATCGTCACGGCTCATGCCTGGTTTACGGGCAATCCCTGCTGTGATAACAACGATATCAGAATCCTTTGTATCTTCATAGTTGGAAGTACCTGTGATATTAGCATCAAAGCCTTGAACTGGGCTAGCTTCAAGCATATCTAATGCTTTACCCTTTGTTGGGTTCTCCATTTGCGGGATATCAACTAAAACAACGTCAGCAAGTTCTTTTTGTGCAAGTAAAAATGCAGTAGTTGCACCAGTAAATCCGCCACCGATTACAGAAACCTTTTTACGCTTTAATGACATATTAGCTCTCCCCTTTTTCCGTTATAAAAATTTAATCAAAGGGCTGTTAAAAACAGCCCTCGAAAAATTACTCCATGTTTTTGATTAGCTCGTCAGCAAACTCAGAAGTTTTCACTTCAGTTGCTCCGTCCATTAAGCGGGCAAAGTCATAAGTTACAACTTTAGATGCAATAGTTTTTTCCACTGATTTAATGACCATTGTAGCCGCTTCGTTCCAGCCTAAGTGCTCAAGCAATAATACACCTGATAAAATAACTGATGAAGGATTTACTTTATCAAGACCTGCGTATTTTGGAGCAGTTCCGTGAGTTGCTTCAAAAATGGCATGTCCAGTTTCATAGTTGATGTTAGCTCCAGGAGCAATACCGATACCACCAACTTGTGCTGCAAGAGCATCAGAAATGAAGTCACCGTTTAGGTTCATTGTTGCTACAACATCGAACTCACGAGGACGAGTTAGGATTTGTTGTAAGAAGATATCAGCAATCGCATCTTTAACAATGATTTTGCCTGAAGCTTCAGCATCAGCCTGCGCCTTGTTAGCAGCATCTGTACCTTGCTCAGCTTTAATGCGATCATATTGAGCCCATGTAAAGACTTTATCGCCGAATTCTTTTTCAGCTAGCTCATAACCCCAGTTTTTAAATGCACCCTCAGTGAATTTCATGATATTTCCTTTATGCACGAGGGTAACGGATTTACGGCCTTCTTTAATAGCATAGTTAATAGAAGCACGGACAAGACGAGATGTACCTTCTTCAGAAATAGGTTTAATACCGATACCAGACGTTTCTGGGAATCTGATTTTATTTACACCCATTTCGTTTTGAAGGAATTCGATGACCTTTTTAACTGCTTCAGTTCCTTTTTCATACTCAATACCAGCATAAATATCTTCTGTGTTTTCACGGAAGATAACCATATCCGTATCTTGAGGACGCTTAACTGGTGAAGGAACACCTTCAAACCATCTTACAGGACGTAAGCACACAAATAAATCTAGCTCTTGACGTAGAGCAACGTTTAACGAACGGATTCCACCGCCTACAGGAGTTGTAAGTGGGCCTTTGATGGCAATTAGATATTCACTAATTTCATCTAAAGTTTCTTTTGGAAGCCATTCGCCAGTTTGATTAAATGCTTTTTCTCCAGCAAGAACTTCTTTCCACACCAATTTGCGCTCGCCTTTATAGGCTTTTTCTACAGCTGCATTTAAAACTCGTTCGGAAGCAGCCCAGATATCAGGACCAATACCGTCTCCCTCAATAAATGGGATAATTGGATTGTTTGGTACATTTAATACTCCATTTGTTACAGTAATTTTTTCGCCTTGCATAGATGTTCTCCCTCCTATTATGTATGAAAACTAAAATTGTTGGACTGAATCAAAGGTTAGAGAACCAAGGTCCCTAACCTTTTCATACTCTCCTATTTTACAACAATTTTAAAAAAAATGAAAAATATTATCCTCTTTGTTCAATTGGAATATATTTCTGCATTCCTGGACCCGTGTATTCAGCACGAGGACGAATCAAACGATTGTTTTCATATTGCTCTAAAATATGAGCAAGCCAGCCGGAAACACGACTTACGGCAAAGATTGGTGTCATTAAGTCATGATCAATTCCTAAGCTGTGATAGACAGATGCAGAATAGAAGTCAACGTTTGGCGGAAGTTTCTTTTCTCCAGTAACGATGCCTTCAATTTTAACAGACATATCGTACCAATGCGGTTCGCCTGTTAACTCTGTTAATTTTTTTGACATTTCTTTTAAGTGCTTGGCACGCGGGTCGCCTTGACGATATACCCTGTGGCCAAAGCCCATGATTTTTTCTTTGTTTTCAAGCTTACCGCGTACATATGGATCAACATTTTCCAAAGTACCGATTTCTGTCAGCATTTTCATTACGGCTTCATTGGCACCACCGTGAAGAGGGCCTTTTAAAGCACCAATCGCTGCGGTTACACCTGAATAAACGTCCGATAATGTAGCCACACATACACGCGCAGTAAATGTAGATGCATTTAATTCATGGTCAGCATGTAATACCAATGCTTTGTCAATTGCTTCTACCGCAATTGCATCTGGTACATTGCCTGTTAACATATAAAGGAAATTTGCTGCAAAGCTTAAATCTTGTCTTGGAGCGATTGGGTCAAGACCTTTTCTAACGCGGGCAAACGTAGTTACAATTGCTGGCATTTTTGCCTGCAGACGGACAGCTTTTCGATAATTCGCTTCTGTATCCATAACATCTGCTTCCTCATCGTATAAGCCTAATAAAGATACAGCTGAACGAAGTGCTGCCATTGGATGTACTTTTTGAATTGGGTACATTTTAAAATGCTCAATCACTTCTTTTGGCAGTGCAGCACTTTCTGCAAGCTGTTGTTTCAATTCCGCTAATTGTTCGGAATTAGGAAGCTTGCGGTGCCATAATAAATAAATGACTTCTTCAAAGCTAGCATTTTTAGCTAAATCATCAATGTCATAGCCAACATATGTTAGTGTGTCATCAATAATTGAACTAATTGAGGAAGTTGTTGCCACTACCCCTTCAAGACCACGTGTTACTGACATAGTTAATCTCTCCTTCACAAACTTATTTTCCCCATTACCCATTTTGTTAACAAAAAAATTTGATTGAGCGACTGCTCAGGATAAGAATAAAAAATTTGAATGCCTTTTCATTCAAAATGGTAAAAAAATTTTCACAAGTAATACAGTATGCATATATGGTTTATGTAAAAAAGGTGACGCTTACAAGCCTATTATAAACAATTATCAGAACTTTGTGAATGAAAAGGACCTGAATTTGCAAAAAAAATATTATTTCACAAAAAATCTAAGTAAAAAAACTAAAGATTTTCATCGAGGCATAGGCAATTCCGGCACCAATCAATGGACCAACCGCCACACCTTTGAAGATGGAAACTGAAAGAATAGTACCTAAAACCAGGGCTGTGGTAATCTGTGGATCATTTGCTAATAAGGTTACGCCGCCCTTTGCCAGCAATGCTACTAGCATCCCTGAGACTAGTGCAATCCAAGCATATGGAGTTTTAAAGGCTCCTGTTAAGTCTCGAAAGCCAATTTCACCCGACGCAATCGGTGCTAACACAGCGATGGTAATCACGGTGACTCCCCAATTAATTCCCTTCGCTTGTAGAAAAGAGAAAGATTTCGTATCCATGCCGATTAGCTTTAAAAATAGCAGGACTGCTATAGCCAACATTAATGAACTATTTTTAGCAAAAAATCCAATTACCAGTAATAAAATAAGGAATACAACAGGCTGGCTTATCATTTTGTCACACCATTTCCACATATAAATTATTGTACCATAACATTTAAAAAAGGGCAGAATTCTGAATTGACAAGAAATGTTTGTACTCTAAATTTTTGAAACTTTTATTCATTACTTTCGTATTAATGTTTAAGGTTTGGAAAATTATGCACAAATGCTTATAAAATGGTAAACTAAAACCAATATTTCGTATTGAATAGGAGGTCTATGGTTGAATCCTAAATACATATATCAGTCATTAAGATTTTTACTGGTCATTGGTGTCGTGATATTGGCACTCTATTCTTTTTATTTTGTATCAAAGGTAGCTTATCCCTTTATTATCGGCCTTATTATTGCACTTATGATTAACCCTCTCGTCAATATTTTTGAAAAAAAGGCAAAAATGCCCCGGGTACTTTCTGTTTTCCTTGCCCTAATTATTATATTTGCCTTATTTGCCGGCTTAATTACACTATTAGTAGCTGAGATTGTATCTGGTGCCACATATTTAGCTAAGGTAGTTCCAGAACATCTTGATACACTTATTAGCTATCTTGAGGATTATTTTACAGGGCAAATTCTCCCGCTTTACAATCAATTAACGAGTGTTTTTAATAAACTTGAAACCGGACAGCAGGATACGATCATTTCCAATATCCAAAATGTCGGACAGAAAATCGGCTCTACAGTTGGCTCGTTCATTCAAAATTTATTTTTAAAAATACCAAATATCATTTCCTGGTTTCCAAATGTGGCAACCGTGCTCATTTTTTCGCTATTGGCTACTTTCTTTATCAGCAAAGATTGGTATCGTTTATCGGCATTGGGAGGACGGCTTTTACCTGAAAAAGCAAAAAGGAGCGGCAGAACGGTTTTCGTTGACTTAAAGAGGGCCTTATTTGGCTTTATAAGAGCACAATTAACACTTATCTCTATTACAACTGTTATTATTCTTATTGGTCTGCTTGTCTTAAGGGTTGATTATGCGATTACGATTGCTTTAGTTACGGGAATCGTTGACATCATCCCATACCTGGGAACAGGTGCTGTGTTTGTACCGTGGATTATTTATGAAGCAATCGGCGGTGATATGGGCCTTGCGATTGGACTTGGGGTTCTCTATATCATTGTCTTAGTACAAAGGCAAATCATGGAGCCAAAAATTCTTTCTTCCAGTATTGGCCTCGACCCATTAGCCACTTTGATTGCACTTTTTGTTGGTTTTAAATTAATCGGCTTTCTAGGCTTGATTGTTGGACCGGTTACTCTCGTCATCATTAGCACTCTATATCGCGCCAATGTTTTTCATGATGTGTGGTCCTTTATAAAAGGAAAGCAAGCATAGCATAAAAAAGTCAGCTCCCTATAGGAAGCTGACTTTCTTATTATAAGACGCTTGCATGCCCGTTATAAATAACTCCTCTTGTTGCATCGACGGTTATCTCTTGGCCATCTCTCAATAATTCCAATACATTATCTACGCCGACAATTACTGGGATACCTAGGTTTAATCCAACCACAGCTGCATGGCTTGTTAATCCGCCTTCCTGAGTAATGAGAGCGGCACATTTTTCAATCGCAGGAACCATATCACGATCCGAACCAATTGTCACAAGAATCGAACCTGGCTTTACTTTTTCTAAAGCCTCCTGTGCATTATGCGCAATGACCACTTTACCGAAAGCAGACTTTCGGCCAATTCCTTGAGCTTTAGTGATAATATCGCCGACAACATGAATTTTCATCAGATTCGTTGTTCCAGCTTCACCGACTGGCACACCTGCAGTAATGACTACTAAATCACCACTCTTAACAATCCCGCTGTTTAAACTTTCTTGAACAGCAATATCAAGCATTTCATCAGTTGTTGCGCACATTATTCCAACTCGCGGATAAACGCCCCAAACAAGAGATAAACGGCGGGAAACAGAATCATCAGCAGCAACCGCAACAATCGGAGCTTTTGGACGATATTTAGAAATCATTCTTGCTGTATGTCCGCTCTCAGTCGGAGTAATAATCGCATTTACCTCTAAATTTAAAGCTGTATGTGCCACAGACTGGCCAATCGCATCGGTAAGATTGTGCTCAGTGTCTTTACTGCGGCTTGAGAGAATTTCCTTATGGTCCAAAGCTTGTTCTGCTCTAGAAGCAATATTGTGCATGGTTTGAACTGCTTCCACCGGATAAAGTCCTGCAGCCGTTTCTCCAGAAAGCATAATGGCATCTGTTCCATCAAAAATTGCATTGGCTACGTCACTTGCTTCTGCTCTTGTTGGTCTTGGATTTCGCTGCATTGAGTCCAGCATCTGTGTAGCTGTAATGACAGGCTTTCCTTGAGCATTACATTTCTTTATGAGCATTTTTTGAACAAGCGGAACCTCTTCTGCAGGAATTTCGACGCCAAGGTCTCCACGGGCCACCATCAAACCATCAGAAATCTCTAGAATTTCATCGATGTTATCGACGCCCTCATGGTTTTCGATCTTAGGGATAATATGGATATGTGCAGCATTATTCTCTTCTAAAAGCTGACGGATTTCTAACACGTCTTTTGACGTACGAACAAATGAAGCGGCAATAAAATCAATCCCTTGTTCGATTCCAAAAAGGATATCTTGTCGATCTTTTTCCGTAATTCCCGGCAGTTTGACCGAAACACCTGGAACATTGACACCTTTTTTATTTTTTAACGTGCCGCTGTTTAAAATTTTAGTATGAATTTCATTTTCGGCATTATCTATCTTAATAACTTCAAGTCCGATCAATCCATCGTCTAGTAGGATTTTTGAACCGATATGCACATCTTCTATCAGCCCTGGATATGTAACAGAGAATTTTTCAACCGTACCTTCGACTTCTGTCATTGAAACAATAATATTTTCTCCGGCCTTTAACTCAATCGCACCGTTTACCATATTGTTTGTCCGAATTTCCGGGCCCTTTGTATCAAGTAAAATGGCAACGGTGTTTCCAGTCTGCTCTGCTGCTTCGCGGATATTTCGAATCCGTGCGCCATGCTCTTCAAAATCCCCATGGGAGAAATTTAACCGGGCCACATTCATTCCTGAATTTATTAATTGGGTTAACTTTTCGACACTTTCACTAGCAGGACCAATCGTACAAACGATTTTTGTTTTACGTAACATCCTTATATCCTCCGATACTACAAAATAGTTAAATAGATAATTCCTTTGATAGCTTAAACAATTCTAGATCTAATACATGCTTCCGACCTAAAGCTTCAATAATGTCGTAATCCACGAGCTGATTTTTTTCGATTCCTACGGCACGGCCGCCTTTTCCTTCAATGAGGAGCTCAACTGCTCTTGCTCCTAATCTGCTGGCTAATACTCTGTCAGCAGCTGTCGGGGATCCTCCGCGCTGCATATGCCCCAACACTGAAACCCGTGTGTCAAAGTTCGTTAAATCTTGAAGCTGCTTGGCAAATTCAACGCCGCTGCAGACGCCTTCAGCAACAATGATGATACTATGCTTTTTCCCACGCTCTTGTCCTTTACGGAGCCTTTCTGCTACCTCATTCATGTCATAATTTTCTTCAGGAATAAGAATCGTTTCTGCTCCGCCGGCAAGTCCTGCCCATAGAGCAATATCCCCTGCGTCCCGGCCCATTACTTCAATGACAAATGTTCTTTCATGAGATGTAGCAGTGTCACGGATTTTATCTACTGCATCTATAACTGTATTTAATGCCGTATCAAAACCAATTGTAAGTTCTGTTCCTGGAATATCATTATCAATCGTTCCAGGAACACCAACACACGGATAGCCAAGCTCTGTTAATGCCTTCGCCCCACGGTATGAACCATCCCCGCCAATAACAACTAGACCTTCAATCCCATGGACATTCAGCTGCTCAATCCCTTTTTGCTGGACATCTTTTGTTTTAAACTCCGGACACCGTGCTGAATGCAGCATTGTACCACCGCGATGAATAATGTCCCCAACGGAACCAAGCTCTAATTTTTTAATATTTCCACAGATTAATCCGGAATATCCGCCATAAATACCATAAACCTCAACATTATGATAGATTGCTTTTCGAACGACAGCCCGGATGGCTGGATTCATCCCCGGGGAGTCTCCACCGCTCGTAAGTACCCCAATTTTTTTCATGGCTACCACCTCAATATCAAAATAAAAAATTATGTAATCATTCCTTGAAAGAAACACAGAAAATGCCAAAATACCTTCTTTTATTATTAGCATAAAACCTTTGAATATTAATAAAATAACATGAAGAAATAGCCATAACAACCCAATCGTATTAGTAATTATAATAGACAGAATAGTTAGTCAACTGGAAGCGTTTCATCAGTCGTTGTAAGCGTCATCATTGTCTTTTCCTTGAAATTTCCGTGTTTCTTTTTTGAACGAGTAAAAAATCGTGCCCCAGTGAGCACGATTTTTTATTTAACTCCAATTAGATCATTGATCAAAGCATATTCACCGATTGTGCGGAATCGATTGTACCGATCGGAAATTAACTCATCCTCAGATAATTTTAACAATTTCTGCAAGGAGGCGTTAAGAACCTTATCAATTTCCTCAGCCTGTTTTTGAACATCCTTATGAGCACCGCCCTTTATTTCAGGGATGATGTCATCAATTACACCGAGTTCTTTTAAGTCAGGAGCTGTAATTTTCATCGTTTCGGCTGCATTTTTAGCGAAAGAGGCATCCTTCCATAAAATTGCAGCTGCCCCCTCTGGTGAAATAACCGAGTAGGTTGAGTTTTCGAGCATATAAATGCGATTTCCTACTCCGAGTGCCAGGGCCCCGCCGCTGCCGCCTTCTCCAATAACAATACAAATAACGGGTACCTTTAAACCAGCCATCTCAAACAGATTGCGGGCAATCGCTTCACTTTGGCCCCGTTCTTCTGCAGCTTTCCCTGGATAGGCACCTTTTGTATCAATAAAGCATATAATTGGCCGATTAAATTTATCTGCCTGCTTCATTAAGCGAAGGGCTTTTCTATAGCCCTCAGGATGTGGCATTCCAAAGTTTCGGCGAATGTTTTCCTTCGTGTCTTTTCCTCTCTGATGACCAATGACCGTAACCGGAAGACCTTTAAATTTAGCTATTCCGCCCACAATTGCTTCATCATCAGCAAAGGTGCGATCACCATGACATTCAAAGAAATCCTCAAACAGGAAGGAAATATAATCGAGGGTTGTCGGTCTGTTCGCTAGACGAGCGATTTGCACCCTGTCCCACGGTTTAATATTCTCGTAAATATCCTGCTCAAGCTTTTGTAAACGTCCCTCTAACTTTTTAATTTCAGAGCTTAAATCCACATCAGCGTTTTTTGTGAATTCCTTTAATTCACTTATTTTCTTCCTTAACTCCACTACCGGACGTTCAAATTCCAATTCCCCGATCATGCCAGTTCACCCCCTGGTTGATGAATATCTAGAATAGTTGAAATTTTATCTACCATTTCAAGACGTGAAATAATTGCATCCAGCTGACCATGCTTTAATAGAAACTCTGCTGTTTGAAAATCCTCCGGCAATTCTTCACGGATTGATTGCTCAATTACTCTCCGTCCAGCAAATGCAATTAACGCTCCAGGTTCTGCGAGGTTATAATCTCCTAATGAAGCAAAGCTTGCCGAAACGCCGCCTGTAGTCGGATGAGTCATGATGGAAATAATTAAGCCGCCGTTATCGCTGAATTTCTTTAAAGCGACACTCGTCTTAGCCATTTGCATTAAGCTTAAAGCACCCTCTTGCATTCTAGCACCGCCAGAGGCTGTAAAAATGACAAATGGTACACCAATTTCATCTGCTTTTTCAATTGCAAGTGTAATTTTCTCGCCAACAACTGATCCCATACTCCCCATTCGGAAGGATGAATCCATGATGGCCACGACGATTTTATGTCCGCTAACCGTCCCTATTCCCGTTACAACTGCTTCGTTTAACTTACTTTTTTGCCGGTCCTTTTCAAGCTTTTCCAAATAATCCGGAAAATCAAGTGGATTTTTGGAAATCATATTTTCATTAATTTCTTCAAAGCTTCCCTCATCAATAAAGCTATCTATTCTTTCTTTCGCATTCATCGGAAAATGATGTCCGCAATGTAAACAAACCATAAAATTTTTATTGAGCTCTTTTGAATACATGATTTTCTTACATGTGGGACACTTCGTCATAATTCCTTCTGGAACATCACTTTTTGCTGCTTCTGTCGGTATAGTTGCGTATTTTTTCTTTTTTGTTTGGTTTTTTGTAAATAGATCTTTAAGCGCCAAAATTAAACCTCCCTGGTTCGCTTCTGCATTATGGGACGATTCCCCACTATAGTTCTATTCAGAAGTCTTTCTATCTTATTTAAACTTCATACGTTTATATTCACAAAAGTGGTCAGACCACCGGATGATTTTAAATACCCTTAAAATTGGGCTTGTACAGAATTCACTATAAAATAAAAAGAGTTCAAAATTTGTTAGTTCTTGTCGTTAGAATGAAGACAAATTTCTTAAATTGCAGTAAGCAGAAAGGGTTTTTGCTTCATCTTTCTCAGCTAATCCATTTAGTAAAAGTATATAGTCTTCAAACTTATAGGTACCCCGGGTGGGATCTAAAGAATAATAATACTCTTTTAAAATTAACCAAATCCTCAAGAACAGGTGATTGTCAGACATTTCGATGATTCGGTAAAAGAACTCATCATCAGTAAAATGTTCATCTTTATTTATCCAATCATGCAAAATGGCTAAATGATGTTCGTCCATCCTTTTAAGGACCAAACGCAGACAATCCATCTCGATATAGTTTTTTGTTTCGAACACATCCCGTTTGGCTTTTTCATCCTGTAAAATAAATGTGCCGAGAAGCTGGACCAGCTGATGACCGCGGAAGTCTCTGATAAATGTCCCTTCTCCACGGCGTGTTTCAATTAGGCCAAGTAATTCTAATGCTCTTAATGCTTCTCGAACTGAAGAGCGCCCGAAATTCAGGCGCTCTGACAATTCTCGTTCTGAAGGGATTTTATCTCCTGTCTTCAGTCCACCAATTGTAATCATTTCTCGTAATTGCTTTACAATCTCTAAATATACTTTTGAGCTTGTCACTTACTGAATCACTCACTTTTGCCAATCAAAGCGAGCCTTTGTGTTTTTTCTTTTACTTCTTCTGGGTCTACTTTTATGCGGGCGACACCTGTTTCCATCGCAGCTTTTGCGACTGCTGCTGCCACATTTGGCGCAACTCTTGGATCAAATGGAGCCGGGATGACATAATCTGCATTTAGTTCATCTTCATGGATTAAACCCGCAATCGCTTCCACTGCAGCTACTTTCATTTTTTCGTTAATATGGGTAGCACGAACATCTAGTGCACCGCGGAAAATGCCTGGGAAGGCAAGTACATTGTTTACTTGATTTGGAAAATCGGAGCGGCCTGTTCCCACTACTTTCGCTCCAGCTTCTTTCGCATCATCAGGCATAATTTCTGGAACTGGATTAGCCATCGCAAAAATGATTGAGTCAGGATTCATGGATGCTACCATTTCTTTCGTTAGAGCCCCAGCAACGGATACACCAATAAAGACATCGGCACCTTTAATAACATCTGCAAGGCTGCCTGAAAGATTGTCACGATTCGTATATTTTGCCACTTCTGCTTTTACATTGTTCATACCATGAGGGCGGCCCTCGTAGATGGCGCCCTTCGTATCACACATGATGATATCTCTTACACCATAGCTATATAATAATTTAATAATAGCAATACCAGCGGCCCCAGCACCGTTTGCAACGACTTTAATTTCTGTCATTTTCTTGCCAACAAGCTTTAAGGCATTGACTAGACCTGCAACAGTTACAATCGCAGTACCATGCTGGTCATCATGAAAGATTGGGATATTTGCTTCCTTTTTCAGTCTTTCTTCAATAACAAAACAATTTGGAGCTGCAATGTCTTCAAGATTTACGCCGCCAAAGGTTGGCTCAAGTAACTTAACAGTTTCAACAATTTTATCAACATCTGTAGTGTTTAAGCAAATCGGAAAAGCATCAACCCCGGCAAAGCTTTTAAATAATACTGCTTTTCCCTCCATTACTGGGAGAGCTGCTTCAGGACCAATATTTCCAAGTCCAAGAACCGCTGTACCATCAGATACTACCGCAACCATGTTTCCTTTCATGGTATAGTCGTATACGGTTTCTGGTTTCTCATAAATCTCTTTACATGGCTCGGCTACACCTGGTGAATAAGCTAGGCTTAAATCAGTCGCATTCCGAACTTGGACCTTTGATTTTGATTCTAATTTGCCCTTGTTAATTCGATGCATATGTAATGCTTCTTCACGTAAAGTCAAGACATGTCACCCCTCGAATAATTACAATATAATTAATAGAATATACTGATAAATTGGTGGTCAGACCACACTTGTCTATTTATCACTATAACATATCTTCGATAGTTGTAAAGATTTAATCTTTTAGTACAACATTTTCTGATCCAAGAATGGACATTAATTTATCCAATAAAACTGAGGTTGGATTAACATTATTTTCTGATCCTAATTTAATGGTTTTACGAGTTGTTTCATAATGTAATACGACTCCCGTTTCCCCTTTATTTTCCTTTAAAACATGATTAATTTGCATAAGCGATTTTTCATCCTGTTTTTCCCTGACAATTCTTAAATACAAAACGGATTGTTTACCTATTTTGGTTTCTAGCCACTGTTCTAAATCAAATACTTGTTGAATGATAAATTGCCGTTTTCCGTCCCGTTCTTCTATTTTTCCCTCCAGCCAGGCGAATTTTCCCTGCACTAAAAATAGCGAAGCTTTTTTATATACATTTGGGAATGCGACTGCCTCCATTTCTCCGCTGCCATCACCCACTGTTAAAAATGCCATCGAATCTCCTTTTCTTGTGCGAATGGGTTTCATTGAGGAAATATAGACACCCACACCAACTCTTCGCTGATCAGCTTTTAGATGAAACAATACTTGCGCACTTATCTTTTTTAGATTCTTTTCGAAAATAGAAATTGGATGGTCTGACAGGTAGAGTCCAAGTGCTTCTTTCTCAAAGTATAGTTTATTTTCCTGGCTGATTGGGTCGACTTCAACATACTTGGGCTTGAGATTAAATTCTTCCTCAAATAAATCAAATTGATTAGAATCATCTGGTTTAAATATTTGGGCATGTTCTATGGCAACATCTAAACTGGCTAGCATTACGGCACGATCCTCGCCAAATTCATCGAAGCTTCCAGAATGAACGAGAGACTCCAGTGTTTTCCGATTAATGGCTTTCGGGGAAACCCGAATACAAAAATCAAATAAGTCGAGAAACTTCTTTGTTTTCCTTGTTTGAAAAATTTCTTTTAAAGCGGTGCCGCCCACGCTTTTAATCGCTGCAAGGCTATAGCGGATTGCCCCTTTTTCAACTAAAAAGGAATAACCGCTCTGATTAATCGACGGGGGCAGAATAATGATATCCTTCTGCTTTGTTTCCATAATATATTGCGCGATTTTTGCCTCATTTCCGATGGCAGATGTCAGTAGTCCAGCCATAAAATACACTGGAAAATTAGCTTTTAAATATGCTAGCTGGTATGCAATCATACTGTAGGCAACCGCATGGCTTCTGTTGAATCCATAATTGGCAAATCGGACAATTAAATCATAAATGTCATTGGCGAGGGATGAATTGTATCCTTTTTTTAGCGCTCCTTGAACAAAGTGATGGCGCTCCTTGTCCAATACCTCTTTTTGCTTTTTCCCGACAGCCCTTCTTAACAGATCTGCTTCCCCGAGAGAAAACCCTGCCATTTTCGAAGCAATTTGAATTATTTGTTCTTGGTAAACAATAACTCCATATGTATTCTCAAGAATTGGCTTTAGATCCGGATGTGGGTATTCGACTGCCTGCCTGCCATGCTTCCTGTCAATAAACAGAGGAATATTCTCCATTGGACCAGGCCGATAAAGTGCATTAACTGCGACAATATCTTCAAATCTTGATGGCTTTAACCGTGTTAAAACCTTTCTCATCCCTTCCGATTCCAGTTGGAAAATTCCTGTCGTTTCCCCCTTTGACAATAGATCGAAGACAGTTGGATCATCTAACGGGATCGACCTGATATCCAGATTCGTTCCTGTATGACGTGAAATGGAAGATAAGATGGATTCTATAAGCGATAGGTTCCGAAGTCCTAAAAAATCCATCTTCAGCAAGCCAATCTCTTCTAAGTATTCCATTGAATATTGGGTTAGATAGACATTATTCGAACCCTTTTGAATCGGAACTAACTCTATGAGCTGCTTTTCACTAATAACCACACCTGCGGCATGTGTAGAGGTATGACGCGGCAAGCCTTCCAGCTTTAAGGCTGTTTCAAAAAGTTTTCGGTTGATCGAAGATTCCTGGACAAACCGTTGAAACCCCTCTGATTCATTGTAGGCAGATTGGATATTGATGCCTAACTGAGAAGGGATAAACCTCGATAATTGCTCGAGCTCTTTTGAATTTAAGCCAAATACTCTCCCGACATCTCTTAATGATGCCTTGGCAGCAAGTGTCCCAAATGTAACAATTTGCGCGACATGAAGTTCTCCGTATTTCTTTGCAACATATTCAATTACTTCATCGCGGCGATGGTCTGGAAAATCGATATCAATATCAGGCATTGAAATCCGCTCTGGATTTAAAAAACGTTCAAATAACAAATTATGTTTTAACGGATCGACATCGGTAATATATAAAACATATGCAACCAGTGATCCTGCAGCAGACCCCCTTCCAGGGCCTGTTAATATTCCATTTTCACGGGCATATTTCATAAAATCCCAGACAATTAAAAAATAATTGCTAAACTTCATTCGTTTAATTACTTCTAATTCATAGGATAAACGGTTGTGATACTCTTCGTCAGGAGAGGAAAAGCGTTCGAGAAGGCCTCTTTTACAAAGCATTTCAAGGTATTCCTCTGAGGGTATCCCATTTTCCGTCGGATAAGTCGGCAAATAGGTTTTATTTAATTCGATATTTACCTGGCATCTATCGGCAATATTCAGGGCATTTTCTAAAGCTTCAGGAACATCTAAGAAAGCATCTATCATTTCTGATGTGGGTTTTAAATAGAATTGATCGCTTCCCAATTTCTCTCTAAGATCATCCTGCAATTTATCACCATTCTTAATCGCCAGCAAACATTCGTGAGCAAAGGTATCTTCCTTTTCTAAATAATGGACACGATTGGAGGCAACCAATGGGATTTTCATTTCTCTCGAAAGGGACTGTAGCTGATTTCGGATAGTCCTCTCTTGCTCAAGCTGATGATTTTGCAGTGATAAAAAAAAGTTGCCGCTGCTGAAAATAGCGGTTAATTTTCTAATTAATGCACGGGCAGAATCCTCGTTGCCCTTTAATAAAAGCTGTTCGATTTCTCCTTCAAGTCCCGGTGTGATGGCAATCAGTCCATCTGAATAATGTTTTAACCATTTTAGCGGTATCCCATTTTCTACTTTTGTTTGAACAGCACTGGATATTTTTAATAGATTCTTAAAACCACGATCATTTTCGGCGAGTAAAACGAGTGGATACGCTTCGTTTTCGTTTATCTCACTGGCAACATCCACGGTTAAGCCGATTATCGGTTTTATATTATGCTTTTTACAGAGCTTATAAAATTCAATGGCCCCATACATTACATTTCTGTCAGTTAATGCAAGTGCCCGAAAGCCCTTTGATTGGGCGTTTCCGACTAATTCCGGGACCGAAGCCGTACTGGTCAACAAACTATACGCACTATATACATGAAGGTGAATAAAAGACATAATCGTCACACCCTTATAAATTATCTCACTATCTATTATAGGACTTCATGCTAAAAAAGGAAAATATGTTCTCATTTTAATTTAAAAGCGGAAGCGCCTTGCCCAGGGGCTGCAGCTAGATAGTTCTCAAATTGAACATAATCAAATTGGTTTGTCCATATAGATGAATATAAGGATTTTTTTGTAGGAGCGGATGAAGGTATGAAAGAAATTGGTTTTTTTCCTGCGTTTATCGAAAGCTATTTTATTGCCTTAGGAGTCATTCTTGGGGGGGCATTGATCGGGGGGATTGCTTCTTTCTTAACTGGACAACCTCCGTTAACTACGGTGTACCGATTATCTTCAGCACTTAGAATCTGGGCGATTGTCGCGGCGATTGGCGGAACGTTTGATACCGTGTATAGTTTTGAGAGGGGAATCCTTAATGCGGAAACAAGAGATCTTTTTAAACAATTTTTACTTATTCTCTCGGCATTAGGCGGCGCTCAGACTGGGGCTCTTATCATCAATTGGCTGACTCAGGAGCATATTTCATCATGAGAATCCCTCCCTATTACCGCAGGCCCTCTTGGCAGCGATTTTTTTCTGGAATGGTGATTGGCGGCGCGATTAGCTGGTGCATTTTTTTATATATACACGGAGTTTGGCAGGAGAAGTATTCAAAACAAATCCTTAGTCTCCAGGATAATATTTCTGATTTAAATAATGAAAAGAAAATTTGGCAGGAAGAATATAAGGAGTTAAATAAACGGAACCTAGAAAAAATTACGGTCCAAAAAATAAACATTAAAATCACTAATTATGAAAAGTATAAGCTTGATTATTTTAGTGCCTTTCAAACCGAAGAAGCGGTTAGGGATGAATTAAGTATCATGCTTGCCAAGGACTTAGATACTGTATACAAAAGCAAGGATCTTCTGAAAAAAATCATTGAAAACAAGCCATTGAAAATCAATGAAAAGAGATATAAGCTCAAGGTTAAGGAAATGGTCATTTATACCACCCTCTCTATTCAAGTAGAGCTGCAATTTGACAAATAAAAAATCGGTCCATTTGAAAGGGACCGATTTTTATTTTGGCTGTGTTAAACTTAACAGTTGATTTCTGCTTCAGGTGCTTCGCTCCAATCAACAGTGTTTCAAAATCAACAATGCCTTTATTAATTAACCTTTACATACTTCCTCTAATTCTTTGAGGACTTGGCTTACCTCATCCCATGAATAGATGGACGCACCGGCAGCAAGCGGATGACCGCCTCCTTTAAACTTTCTGGCAACCCCATTAATGACAGGACCCTTTGAGCGTAAACGCACGCGAATTTGGTCGTTTTCCTCGATAAAGAAAACCCATGCTTTAATCCCTTTTACATCTCCTAATATCCCAACAAGAAGCGATGCCTCAGCCGGCCTCGCATTGTATTCGGCTAATAATTCTTTTGTTAACTTCACAGTGGCTACGCCGTTCTCATGTAACCCGAAGTTTTGTAATATGTAACCCTTTAGCTTAATAATATTGGCATCCAATTCGTACATTTTATCAAATAGCTCTGTCCGAGAGAAATTGTAATGGATTAATTCCCCTGCATAAGTGAATGTTTTTTCTGTTGAACTAGGAAACAGAAATCTTCCGGTATCCCCGACTATTCCAGCAAACAACAGCCGTGCCGCTTCATCATTCATTTTCAAGCCTTTATCTTTTCCATACAGATAAAACTCATAAATCATTTCACTGCATGAACTTGCGCTCGTTTCGACCCATAATAAGTCACCATACGGGTCTTCATTTGGATGATGGTCAATTTTAATGAGCTTATCTCCCAGTGAATACCGCTTATCACAAATTCTTTCAGCATTGGCGGTATCACAGATAATCACCAGCGCTCCTTTATAAACATCGTCTTCAATCACATCGAGTCTACGCATGTAATTCAGAGTCGATTCCTCTTGGCCAACTGCATAAATCTTTTTCTCCGGATAGGATGCTTGTAAAATCGCAACTAATCCACCTTGGGAGCCATAGGCATCTGGGTCGGGGCGAACATGACGATGGACAATAATCGTTTCATATTGTTCAATCGTTTCTAAAATTTTCTCTTTCATACGATCTCCTTTTTACAACGAAATATGGCGTTTTTTAAAAATAAAAGTTACAATAATAGATGATTTTGAAACTTGGAGGAACAGACAATGCTTGTTTTTGCCTTTTTAATCGTCATATTATTTGCTTTTTATTTATTTTATAAAACAAAATACATCCGAAGCAACCGTTTAGTTGAAAAGAAATGGCTTTCTGCTAAATCAAATATTGCCCTTGGGCTTTTTGTTTTCTTTTTTGGGATTAATTCCTTATTTGTATCTCAGTCAACCGGCACCTACATTGTTGCCGCAATTTTTATTATCTATGGAGCATTATTCAGCTGGGTAGGATACAAAAAATATAAACACTACCTGCCTTTTGCGATTGAGGAAGCTAAAGAACTAGAAATGCAAAAATAATAGCTAAGCCGCTTCTTTCCATAAGAAGCGGCTTTCTTTTGGTATATCCTTTTATGTCCGGTCTATCAACTGGCACATCATCATCGCTTTTCCGACTAAGACTCCTTCATTGAACACTTCTACATCCACTTTCCCAAACTTACGGCCAACTTCTAGTATTTTTGGGAAAATCTCCAGCCTGCTTTCCATTTGAACTGGTTTAATAAAGTAGATGGTCATGTTTTCTACTACGAGGTCGCCTTTTTTGTAGCTTCTGAGCACTCGGTTCGCGGCATCTGAGACAATGGTCGTAAATACACCATAGGATATCGTCCCTAGATGGTTCGTCATTTGCGGGGTTACTTCACATGAAAAGACATCTTCCCCTTTTGCCCTTCCTTGCATTAACACCATCTGATTGGTCACGATATCATCAATCGTTTCACCGACTTGAGGCTGTCTTTGGTTCATTTGCAGAGCTTTTATGACATCCTGCCTGCTGATCAAGCCTTCCAGACGATTGGCGTCATCCGCAACTGGAAGAACCTCAATTCCTTCCCATACCATCATATGGGCAGTGGACGCAACACTTGTTTTCCCATTTACGGTCATCGGATGTTTGGTCATAATTTTATCGATAGAAGTATCCGCATCCTGACCTAATACATCCTTACTCGTCACCATCCCTTGAATCTTCATGTTTTGGTCGACTACAGGATATCGGCTATGTGTTGTTTGCTGATTTAATTCATGCCATTTTGACACTTTATCAGAGGTTTTTAGAAAAAAGGTTTCCGAAATAGGAGTTAAAATATCTTCCACCAAAATAATTTCTTTTTTGATTAACTGGTCATAAATAGCCCGGTTTATCATTGTGGCAACCGTAAACGTATCATAACTGGTGGAGATGATCGGCAGTTCCAGTTTATCTGCTATTCTTTTAACATGGTCCTCCGTATCAAATCCACCCGTAATAAGGACAGCTGCACCAGCCTTTAAGGCAAGCTCATGGGCCTGTGTTCGGTTCCCGACAATTAACAGGTTGCCAGCCTCTGTGTAGCGCATCATAGCCTCTAATTTCATCGCACCAATAACAAATTTATTAAGGGTTTTATGCAATCCCGCTCGTCCGCCTAGAACCTGACCGTCAACAATGTTTACCACTTCGGCAAATGTAAGCTTTTCGATATTTTCTTTCTTTTTCCGTTCAATTCTAATCGTTCCAACTCGTTCAATCGTGCTGACATAGCCTTTATTTTCTGCCTCTTTAATCGCACGATAGGCTGTTCCTTCACTTACAGTCATCGCCTTGGCGATTTGCCGCACAGATATTTTTTCACCGATTGGAAGTCCATCAATGTATTGTAAAATTTGTTCATGCTTAGTAGCCAAGACCTTCACCCTTTATAATCAAATTCCAATCTATTCTGTCAAGATTAGCAAATTACGTATAAATTTTATTATAAAGTTTAAAAAGCCTTGATTCAATGCGGTTTCTCACGGATTAATGAAAAGAGCGTGATTTTCTCTTTAATTTCTGAGACTGGTTTTTTTGAACAGTTTTCTTTGGACTATATAAGATTCCTGTTAAATTCCCTGCCAATACAATTAATGCAAAGGCCAGCCAGACGAGCGAAAAAGCACCCTCTAGCCCCTCAGCATGTAGCGATAATCGTGGTACAGCAAAATAAAGCATAAATCCACAGAGCAACAGGCATAGTAAATATCTATTTTTCTTCAACTTTCTTCCTCCTTCATAAGTGCTTGTTTCATTTTTATGCATTTGGGAGGAAAAAAAGTATGCGAATGCCCAGGAACTTTATAATTCTATCGCTTCTCCAGGATTTAACACCTTACCATTTTTAGCATCGAGCATTTCAATAAATTGATATGGATCCTGTTTGATAGGCGGGAAGGTATTATAGTGCATTGGAACAACTGTTTTTGCATTCAATAGTTTTGCTGCATAAGCAGCATCTTCAGGTCCCATTGTAAAATTATCACCGATTGGCAGGAAGGCGAGATCAATTGGATGACGTTCCCCTATTAATTTCATATCAGAGAATAATCCGGTGTCACCGGCGTGGTAAACCGTTTTTCCTTCATTCATAAATAGAATTCCTGCAGGCATGCCGCAATAGACGATTTGATTATTTTCTAGCGTATAGCTCGAACCATGAAACGCCTGCGTCAGCTTCACTTTCCCAAAATCAAACTGATAAGCACCGCCAATATGCATAGCATGGGTATTTACTCCTTGCCAGCTTAAAAATTCAGAAAGCTCAGCGTTGGCGATGACAAGAGCATTATGCTTTTTCGCCAATTGCACGGTATCACCGACATGGTCACCGTGGCCATGTGATAAAATGATGACATCAGGTTTTACATCCTCGACTTTTAAATCTGTCAATGAGTTGCCTGAAATGAATGGATCAATCATAATCGTTTTTCCATTAGAAAAAATTTGTACAACAGAGTGGCCATGGTAAGAAATTTTCATTTTTTATCCCCTTTCAAATATGCTCTATTATGTACTTCCATAAAAAGCTTGGATTTCCTTCCTCATTTATATCCAGAACTGATTTGTTTTAGCACATGCTAAGGTCAGATAGTTTACAATTACTTTTAATATTGATAATCTCATAGTGGATTTGAATTTTTTAGGAGGGCTCCAAATAATGAATCAACGTTTAAAAAAGCTTCAGACATGGATGAAGGAAAATGATATTGAAGTTAGCTTCCTAACCTCTTCTGAAAACGTATTTTATTTAAGCGGTTATTATACTAACCCGCATGAACGCTTGCTTGCGCTTGCCGTTTTTCAAGAGCAGGAGCCGTTTCTGGTCTGTCCGGCCATGGAAGTCCATGATGCCAGACGTTCTGGCTGGGAGCATGAAATCATTGGATTCAGCGATATAGAAAATCCATGGGAAATGGTGTTAAATGCTATCAATAAGCGGATAAATGCTGTTGCAAAGGTTGCTATTGAAAAAGAACATTTGAATGTAGAGCGCTATGAACATCTTTCAAGACTATTCCCTGGTGCAGCATATGTTTCAGCAGAGGAAAAACTAAGAATACTTCGTATGATCAAAGATGCCAAAGAATTAAAGATTATCGAAGAAGCATGTGCCCTAGCGGATTATGCAATTGAAGTCGGTGTAAGTGAAATAAAAGAGGGCCGGACAGAGCTGGAAGTTCTAAATGCGGTTGAGTATGCGCTAAAACAAAAGGGCGTCACTGAAATGTCCTTCTCAACGATGGTTTTGACTGGAACAAATGCAGCTTCCCCTCACGGCAATCCTGGGACAACGAGAATTCAAAAAGGTGATTTAGTTTTATTTGATTTAGGAGTCGTCGTTGATCGCTATTGTTCGGATATTACCCGGACAGTTGCTTATGGGGATATTAATGATAAACAAAAGGAAATTTATGATACTGTTTTAAAAGCACAGCTTGCTGCGGTTGAGGCAAGTAAGCCTGGTGTGTCTGCTGCTGAAGTAGATTTAACGGCACGCAGGATTATTGCTGAAGCAGGATATGGCGAGTATTTCCCACACCGCCTTGGACATGGACTTGGTATAAGCGTTCATGAATATCCGTCATTAACGGAGACCAATCAGCTAATTATTGAAGAAGGCATGGTTTATACAATAGAACCGGGAATATATGTACCTGAAGTTGCCGGTGTCCGGATTGAGGATGATTTGTTTATTGGAGCAGATGGTGCTAAAATTTTAACGAAATTCCCGAAAGAGCTTCAAATTATTAAGTAATTGGATTTTTTTTACATTGAATCACACGGCTAATTGGTGTATTATACAAATACAAGCTGCGTTGTACGTAATGATAATAAAGTTTTAACCTTTAAGCTGTAATAGGGAGTTTAAACATCGAAGCTGGCATGACAAGCCTCTGTCTAAAAGACATGGAGGACACGCAGAAAAGTTTCTGAAAACACCCACTTTGAGGAGTGGTGGTTTAAAACTTTCTTATATAGATACGGCAAAGGCGGCTACATAAGTTTTAATCTTAAAACCAGTTCCATTTTGGAACTGGTTTTTCTATTTTGTAGAATAAAAAGCTGGTAAATAATAATTATTTATTCGGGTTGAGGACAAAATCAGTTCAAAATCTACGAAATCTGTCCTCATGGAAGCCCCATGTGGACAAAATCAATCCAAAAACCACCGGACCTGTTCTCATGGAAGCTCTATGCGGACAAAACTAGCTCAAAAACCACGGAAACTGTCCTCGTAAAAGCTCCATAAGAACAGAACTAGTTCGAAAACTACTAGAGCTGTCCTCATGAAGCCATGTTAAATATTTATTTTTCCAGCAATGTTCTCGTATCTTTAAATTCTAAGCCATGGGCCTCTGCGACTGCCTCATAGGTAACAAAACCGCCAAGTGTATTAATTCCCTTTAAAAGTGCTTCATTACTCAGGCACGCCTTTTGATAGCCCTTATTGGCAATTTGCACTGCATATGGAACAGTCACATTAGTTAATGCAATCGTCGAAGTTCTCGGTACCGCACCCGGCATATTGGCTACAGCATAATGAACTACACCATGCTTTTCGTATGTTGGATTATCATGTGTGGTGATTCGGTCAGTTGTTTCAAAAATACCGCCTTGATCAATAGCAATATCAACGACCACGCTGCCAGGTTTCATCGATTGTATCATTTCCTCCGTTACAAGCTTTGGCGCCTTCGCCCCAGGGATGAGAACCGCACCTATGACTAAATCGGATTCCTTAACCGCCTCGGCAATATTATAAGGGTTAGACATTAATGTAGTTACATCTGATCCAAAAATATCATCTAATTGGCGTAAACGGTCAGGATTTAAATCAATAATCGTAACCTTGGCTCCTAAGCCAATCGCCATTTTAGCGGCATTTGTTCCAGCTACTCCACCGCCAATAATCGTTACTATTCCCCTATGAACACCAGGAACACCGGAGAGAAGTATTCCCTTACCACCGTAAACTTTTTCTAAAAATTGAGCACCTATCTGGGCAGCCATTCTCCCTGCTACTTCACTCATCGGCGTTAATAGCGGCAGGCTGCGGTTTTCTAACTGAACCGTTTCATAAGCGATGCCGACCACTTTATTATCAATTAACGCCTTCGTTAATTCTGGTTCAGGTGCTAAATGTAAATATGTAAATAAGATTAACCCTTCACGGAAGTTTTTATATTCGCTTGGAAGCGGCTCTTTTACCTTCATAACCATTTCCATTGACCATGCTTCTTCTGCAGTTTCTACTAGTTTCGCACCAGCAGAGCTATAATCCTCATCGGAAAAACCCGAACCGAGTCCTGCGCCAATTTCAATCATAACCTCATGACCAAATTTCACAAGATTAACCACTCCTGCCGGTGTCATAGCTACACGGTTTTCATTATTTTTAATCTCTTTAGGTACCCCGATCCGCATGCGCTTACCTCCACATTAAATTATCAATCCTAAAATATACCAAGACTATTTTATTATAACCTTTTCCCTAAGGAAGATGTAGCTATTAGCAATTCCTATGAAAGTTAACGATCCCATTTGGAGGTTTTGGACATTTTGGTGGATTTGGTGGATTGGGCCGACCCGGCTTTGGATTTGGTGGATTCGGTTGCCCATTTGGTTTTGGCTTCGGGTTCCCATTCTTAACTGGGTTAGCGGGGGGTGCCTTATTAGCACCAGGTTGGAATATCATAATGCACCTCAGCAGGCATTATGGTATTCATCTTTTTCCACCTCATATTTAATAAAATTCCACACTAAAGAATATGCATTTGCTTAACCGAATTCTTGGGTAAATGCCCTTCTTATACGAATTTCCCAAGACATTTGTCCAAAAAAAGACTGTCCAGTTCAGGGACAGTCTTCTTCTTCATATAAATTTCTACTATTCTTCTGCTTCCGTAAAATCATCACTATCAGCCAGCGCAGTTCCTTGATCAATAAAACCCGAATTATACGAATCAAAAATTTGCTCGCTTACCTCATTTGCCCCTTGTTCATCAAACTCAAATGAAAACTGTTTATTAGGGTCACGATTAATTATCATATTATTCTCCTTTTCATTGTAAGATTCCTGATTATTGTTCGAAAAATTGCAACATTTATACGCTGTTAAATTTTGTATAATAAAGGTGAGGAGATGATGATCATGGGACTTAAATATCAAAATATTTTAGTCGCAGTTGATGGTTCAAAGGAAGCTGATTGGGCATTTAAAAAAGGAATTGAAATTGCTAAAAGAAATAATGCCAAACTACTTTTAGTCCATGTAATCGACACAAGATCATTTGCATTAGTAGATGCGTACGATACTGTCATTGGAGATCGGGCAGAAAAGCTGGCCAAGGATATGCTTGAAAATTATCAACAACAGGCAATTGATGCTGGATTACCAGAAGTTCAATATGAAATTGATTTTGGCTCTCCTAAAGTTAGAATCCCTAGGGAATTAGCTAGAAAGCACAAGGTAGATTTAATCCTTTGTGGAGCAACTGGACTGAATGTTGTCGAAAGGTTCTTTATCGGAAGTGTCTCTGAGCATATTACCCGGTATGCTCCATGTGACGTTCTAGTTGTCCGTACAGTAAAAGAAAATTAATAACGGTAAGACACGAAGCTAATCCAGTTTCGTGCTTTTTTAATAGTTTTATCGTGAATGAATACTAGATGTGTAGTACAATTAATAAAACAACTCTAGCTTGGAGGCAAAAAATGAAAGAGCATTTTTCTTTCGATGAACGTCTTGGTATTTTCCTGCCTGATTTAACCATTGATTGGGACGAATTTAGTAAAGAAACCCAGCAAGACATTTTATTTAATTGGGAACAAATCCGCGGCTCCATTCCTGACCGGATTGTCGATCTCGAAAACGAAATCAATCATAAACAAGCACAGCTTTCCGATGAAAGTGACTTTAAGCGTTCATGTCAATTAAATACCGAAATAGCAGATTTGGCCTCAATCATTAATGATTTATGGTTATGGTTCCGAGCAAACCAAACTTTATCTGCTAAATCCCATCACTAAAAAAACTCCCTCAAACAGGGAGTTTTTCTCTTTTTATGGTTCTGTTAAACTTAGTTGTTGATTTGCGCTCCAGGCGCTTCGCGCCTTCCACTCCAATCAACAGTGTTAAAAATCAACACTGCTCTTTAACATAGCCTATTTTATAAATCTTTCTTTATTTCTCTTACTACATGGCCTAGTTCAGGCAGGATTAATTTATTCATTGCAAGCTTAACAGCTCCTGTTGAGCCTGGAGTGGAGAATACAGCTTTATTTTGGACCACTCCGGCAATCGCTCTCGAAAGGATGGCCGAGGCCCCAATATCCTCATGATAACTTAACATCCGGAACAATTCACCGAAGCCGACAATTTCCTTCTCCAAAAGATTTTGAACCGTTTCAATTGTAACATCGCGCTTGGCGATCCCGGTACCGCCATTTGTTAAAATGACATCAATATCATCACGACTGCAGCCTTTGAGAATTTCCGTTTCAATAGGTGCCGTTTCATCTTTCACAATCACATAGTCAACAATCTTATGCCCAGCTTGTTCAAGTAAGTCGATCATCAGTTTTCCACTTTTATCTGTATCCTTATCTCTCGTATCGCTGACCGTGATGACCTTGCATTTTACCGTTTTAGGTGCTTCTTGTTTATGCTCCTTAGTGCTCATTCAAAAGACTCCTCTTTTTCCATAAGATAGCGAAGTTGATAATATCTATGGGCCAAATCAGTTACATTTTTCGTTAATTGATAATTTGCACCCGCACCTAAAGCCATGCTGATTAGAGGAACCCCTTGAATCAATTTTTTTCGAAACAGGGCAATCACCATCGCTTTTAATAATTGTTGGACAGGCTGCTCAAGCCAGGTGATATCGGTGATTTCTTCCTTACCTTCATAAAAATAAGGATCCCCATTAGCTTCTAGGTCCTCCATCAAGGAGGACCAGCCATCCTTTTGGATTCCTGGAGGCAGTGTTGCTGTATGAAAAACCTTGAGTGATGTCATCATTTCATATGGGGAATTTACCTCAAAACCATATACACATGCAATTAATTGAACCGCTCTTAAATTAATCACTGCCATTGCGGGAATATCGGTTCCTAAAAGGAGGGGTCCGCCTGTACCTGCAAATCCCCCTTGGACAAACGAATATAAACGGTGCCTCCCTATTTGCTGGTCAGCTATGTATTGTAATTGATCAATCTCTAATTGCTTTAAGTCTTCTATCTTTTCGATATCTTTCAGAAAAACTCTCCCCGAAGAAAGAATTCTGTTCTTCGCATCCCTTTGAAGCTGGGAACCCTGGATAATTCCATTTAAATAAAACAACCAGCTATCTATAACCGAAAAAAACTGTGTTTGAACAATTTCAGGTAATAAGGAAAAGGAACGTTCTAAATATTTTTCATATGTTAAACGAAAATCGCTTGCTTCATAGTTAAGTATTTTCTTTTCCCATTCGCGAATATCATTCAAGACTCTGCTCTCGCGGTCAGTCAGCGGCATGTTTAGGCTCCCCCTTTTTATATCTATTTCCTTCAGTATAGCACAAAGAAAGGCAAAAGCAGTCACCTGCCTTTGCCTTTTTGTTTATTAGATTGCCGCTAAACGTACAACGTCTCTTGCGATCATTACTTCTTCATTTGTTGGAATGATGATGACCTTTACCGGGGAGTGAGGGTAATTAATAAAAGCTTCCTCGCCTCTAACTTTATTTAAAGCTGGATCCCAATAAACACCCATAAATTCAAGGCCTTTTAAGACATTTTCTCTAATGACATCACTGTTTTCACCAATACCTGCTGTAAAAATGATCGCATCAACTCCATACATACGTGAAGCATAAGAACCAATATATTTATGAATGCGATTTGCAAACACATCCAGTGCTAGCTGTGCCCGGTTATTTCCTTGCTTTGCCTGGATTTCAATATCCCTTAAATCGCTGGAGAAGCCTGTCACACCTAACATACCGCTCTTTTTATTTAGTACATCAAGTACCTCTTCAACCGATTGCCCGGTTTTCTCCATAATAAACGGAATAAGAGCAGGGTCAATATTTCCGGAACGGGTTCCCATTGTTACTCCTGCAAGGGGTGTAAAGCCCATGGAAGTATCAATCGACTTTCCGCCCTCAATCGCTGCGATACTTGCTCCGTTCCCAAGGTGGCAAGAAATTAATCGAAGCTGTTCTACAGGACGACCTAATAGTTCTGCAGCACGCTGGGATACATATTTATGAGACGTTCCATGAAAACCGTACTTTCGTATTCCATATTTTTCGTAGTATTCATATGGAAGACTATAAAGGAACGAACTCTCCGGCATTGTTTGATGGAAGGCTGTATCAAACACCGCAACAGCCGGAACATCTGGAAGCACACGCTTGAAAGCCTGGATTCCTGTGATATTTGCAGGATTATGCAAAGGCGCTAAGTCCGATAATTCTTGAATTTTCTCCATGACTTCATCTGTAATTAGGATAGAATCATTAAATTCTTCTCCCCCATGTACAACACGGTGGCCAACTCCTTCAATTTCACTAAGTGAAGCAATAATACCAAGGGTTGTTAATTTATCCAAAAGCATTTTTACAGCTACTTCATGATCAGGTATATCAGTAATTTCTTGTATTTTTTCACCGTTTACTGTGATATTAAAAATAGAATCTTTTAAACCAATCCGTTCAATAAGACCCTTAGTAATTACATTTTCACTTGGCATTTCGAACAATTGAAACTTTAAGGACGAACTTCCTGCATTAATTGCAATAACTTTTGCCATTTGCTGACGCTCCTTTTATATAACAACATCGGTTGGAGTATACGAAATTAATACAACTTTATTTTGTGCAAACCGACCTTGTTTCTTTCTCTCAATTCCTCATTAAATCACTGTAGTAATCACATTTCAAGGAATAATTTAGCTGGGAACGTTTTCAACGGAAATATAATTATATTCAAATTAATTGAATAATCAAAAAGGATAAAACCGGTAGTTTTTACCGATTTTATCCTTTATTTTCTTGAAACCATTTTTCCATTTTTGTTAAAATTTTATCCATTTCCACGGCGTTTGACAAACTTGGCAAATCAACAAGCAGCGCTTGTTTTGGAGGCTCGACGTCCTCTCCTTTTTTCTGCAAAATAAGGATGCTCTTTGCCGCATTTTTATTTTTAAACATACCTGTCGGCAGTTGAAGCAATCCCTGGATGATAACCTGATCCTTAAAATATTCCCGCAGCTGGGCAGCTTGTTCACTTTCAAACAGTCCATTCGGAATAATGAAAAATAAATAGCCTCCAGGCTTTGTGTGCCGGACACTTTGCTCAATAAATAAATGATGAGCAAAAGAATGACCTTCATTTGCTTTTAATTGATAATCTGCTGCTCTTACATCATTGGGATAAAATCCAACTGGTAAATCCGCAATGACTGCTTCAACAGGATCAATAAATAACGGCTCCAGGCTGTCCTGATTAAAAAGCTGGACTGGATGTTCCTGTAAATTAGCATTGACATAAGCAAGCTTGATTAACAAGTCGTCAACCTCGACACCAATTGAGGCTACCTTTTTATGCAGGTGATTTAGAACTGTCGTTAATAAATTCCCGGTTCCGACAGCAGGGTCCAGCAAGCGAAGACTTGATTGTTTCATAAATCTATCCACGAGATAGCCTATTAGCATCCCTACCGTATCAGGGGTCATTTGATGATTGGGTTGAACATTTTCCTTCATGCCTTTTAAAATAACCAGCTGGTACGCTTTGCGAATTTCCTCATTCGAAAACTTTTGCAATTGAATTTCTTCATATTGTTTCTTTAACCTTTTAACGGTTAATTCACTTAGTTCCTCCTGAAGAATAGAGCCTTGAAATAAATTTTCCCCTGTTTCTGCTAGGGCTTCTAGATAAGTACAATCTAATTCTTCCTGCAGAATAAGAGCTGTTTCATTGAATAAAGTAAATAACTGTTCTGTTGGAGTTATTTTCATTTTTGTTACTCCCCATTCATTAATTTCCTTACTCATTTTAAACGAAAAATAAAAATTTAAACAACTAAAAAGGCCCCGCCAATTGACGAGACCCTTATTTATTTAGATTTATTTTGCCGCTCTTGCTGCTTCAAGTGCTGCTTCATAGTTAGGGTGATTGGTAGCTTCACTTACATATTCCACATAGGTAACTGTGTCGCTTGAATCCACAACAAAAATGGCACGAGTTAATAATCTTAATTCTTGGATTGCTACGCCAAATGCTTCACCAAATGAAAGGTCGCGGTGATCCGATAATGTTTGTACATTTTCGATTCCAGCTGCTGCACACCAGCGTTTTTGTGCAAATGGAAGATCACAGCTGATTGTTAAGATTTTAACGTCTCCTAAAGAATTAGCTTCTTCGTTAAAACGGCGTGTTTCTGCATCACATACACCAGTATCCAGTGAAGGTACTGAACTGATTAAACGAACCTGCCCCTTAGTATTGTCTAAAGTAACAGCAGAAAGGTCATTTGCAAGTACGGAGAAATTTGGAGCTTTTTCTCCTACTTTTACTTCATTTCCAAGTAATGTAACTGGGTTCCCCTTAAAAGTAACATTTGCCATACTATCATCCTCCTTTTAATTATGTACAGTGTAAATATATCTTTTCAGAATTATTTTTGCAATTATTAAGGCTTTCGCATAGCTTATATCATGAAAAAAGTTAATCTTCCTTGTTCGTTGGAAGATTAACCTTAATCTTTATAAATCTAAATCATGTTTAGTCTGATGGTTAGTATGAATTCTACCATCATCTTTTTTAGAGAACATTTGCTGAATTTTATCAACTGCCTGCGGTGCAACCTCTAATATTTTCTCATATAAATGAGTACTTTCATCTAGGTGAAGCATTTTGACTCCGTGTGAATTAACAATTAAAAAGGCAATGGGTGTAATTGAAACTCCGCCCCCGCTACCGCCGCCAAATGGCAGTTTGACTTGGCCCTGACCTTGCCCTTGGCCTTGCTCTTGTTTTTGGCCGCCAGACTGGGAACTATCCATCTTAAACTCACTGCCTCCTGCAGCAAATCCAAAACCAACCTTTGAAACTGTTAAAATGACACTTCCGTCTGGGGTTTCAACTGGATCCCCAATGATCGTATTTACATCAATCATTTCTTTCAAGCTTTCCATCGCCGTTGTCATTAAACCTTGAATTGGGTGATCAGACATGATCGTATCCTCCTCATTCAAATGGATTTCATTTTTTCATTTGAAATATTTGCTTTGCTTTTAAAGTGCGGTTTCCCGCCCTTCCAGAATTTAATCAGTTTTAATCCTGCTAGAATAGCTTGCCCGATTCGAAACTGAAAAATACATGTTAACTGTGTGTGAATAACAGCTGCTTGAAAATGCGGGGTTACCGTCAATTGTGGCATTTCTTTTAGTTTTAAAAAATGGCTCAGCAGTCCAAGAATGCCCCCTTTCACCGCCCATAACGCACCTGTTGCCATTCCAGTATGTGCAGCATCGCCGACCCCAATCATCGAGTGCCACTCAAATTTTTTTATCGTAACTTTCTGGAAGAACTTCCTCACGATGATATGCATTCCAAAAACGTGTTTCAGCATTTCTTTTGTATTTTTCAGATTCGTAAGCATATCGTCTGAAGTAATTTGTGTGACATTTTTATCGGATGAACCATCTTTTACCACAATGCTTGGGGAATTATCATCCACTTTGATTAATGGAATATGTTTTTTAAATCTAATTAATCCAAACCAAATCCTAAACTCTACCTTTAAATCATCATTGTCGTTATGGTGATAATAATTTACAAGAATCGTTAATTTAGAAAATATGATAAGGATAAATAAGAGCAACAGGATAGACAGGGAAAGCAACAGCCAAAACAAAATATTCACAACCTTTCCGACTGTTAGTATTTCCTATTCACAAAAAAACTATCAACATTGTAGTTGATAGTTCTATTTTTAGCGTTCGGCATGAATGACTGTAGTGTCAGTGAAAAGATCATGTATTCCTTGTTTTTTAGGTAAAAACGCAACAATGAGATATCCTAATATAATCGTTACTGAAATAAACCGGCCAATCCATTCGCGAAAAAGAACCGTTCCCCATGATAATTTTTCCTGATGTAAATCCTTTACTTTTAGCCCAAAAACCATTTTTCCAAGTGTTTGATTGAAATATTTTGTCATCAGGACGAAGTACGCGTAAAAAATGACAGCAGAAACAATTGATATAGGGGCAAACATATTAAATTCGGATAATGATAGATCAAGCACGCGAAAAACAGGCTTGATTAGAATGCGCCCGATACTGCTGATAACGATTAAATCAAGGAGATAGGCCCAAAACCGCATCCAAAAGCCAGCATAGCGAACTGGCACATTCATTGTCTCTAAAACACTATGCTCGTCGTCAGAGTAATCATTCGTTTCCATTTATAGCCCTCCTATTCAGCATAAAGATACATAAGACGCGGTGAATTCGGCTTGGAAAGTACTTTTATAAGACCTGTCATTTCAATGCGATCACTCATCCATTTTTTCGCTGTTAAATTAAATAAGGAACCTATCCCAAGATCATCAGAATAACGCACCACCTTGACACCTTTAAGCTTTTCATTACTTTTCATCTCCGAAATGACATCATCTAAATAGCCGAATCCATCGATAAGATTTAAATCCTTCGCCTGCCGGCCATCATAGACTCGACCATCTGCAATCTTTTTAACTTGTTCCACTGTCATATGACGCCCTTCAGAGATCACTTTGACAAAGCCCTCATATGAATTATCAATCATTCTTTGTATAATTTGGCGTTCTTCGTCCGTCATTTTTCTTGTCGGACTCATGATATCCTTATATTTACCGCTTTTAATCGTAACAAAATCCACACCGTATTTATCTGCCAGTCCTTGATAATTAATTCCTTCCATGATTACCCCAAGGCTGCCCGTAAGTGTTTCAGGGCTGGCATAAATTTTTTTCGCTGCCGTTGAAATATAATATCCTCCTGATGCAGCCATGGAGCCCATAGATATATATACTGGTTTTTTCGTATCCCTTTGGACTTCCTTTAACCTATCATGAATTTCTGCGCTTTCAACCACCCCGCCTCCAGGAGAATTAACCTTAATGATGATTCCTTTAACCGTATCATCCTTTTTAATATAATTTAGCTTCTTCAAAAACTCCTGGTGGTTATAACCTGGGCTTTGTAAAATCGATTCTGAGTCCCCTGTGTCCTGGATTACTCCATTTATATCAAGGATGACGATTTTTTTTAACTCGCTTCCGTTTTGAACCACTTCCTCCGAATATGGCTTATCTGAATCCATAAAGTCATTTAAATCCGTTTCAATTCCTTTAAAAGCAAAGGATGATAATAGATTAATGATGACTGATCCGATAAATAACACGGCTGCAATTCCAAGTGCGGCCCAGCGTTTTCCATTCAATGTGTTTCCCCCTTTTGTCAAAACTCTGAACTTTTACGTTCATTCATTCATATTGTTTCTTAAACATGCTAAACTAAATGCATTCAAACATTAATTTACCAATGATTAAATTGAAAATAGGGGAAACATTCTATATTTCAGTTCTTAGACAAGGGGGCCCTGCCATGACAGAAAGACGCAATATTTACTATGATTACAAGCGAGATCCCGGATTGCTTGCAAAAGCCGCTCCTCTTTTTGAAGCAAGTGAACGTTATGGATTTACCATCGTGAATGATTATCGGAAAGCAAATATCATTGCCAGTATTGGCGATGACGGTGCCTTTCTCCAAGCAGTTAGAAAAACTGGTTTTCGAGATGATTGTCTTTATATGGGGATTTCGATAAAAAACAGTTTAAATATGTATTGTGATTTTAAAATTGAAGACATTCCATCCATGATTTTAGCTATGCTCAATGAAAAGTTAGAGGTTCGGCGTTATCCGCTGATTGAGGTTTCTGTTGATGGACAAGGAACTTTTCCTTGCTTAAATGAATTCTCCATCCGCTCGTCGATAATTAAAACGCTCGTGGTGGATGTGATTGTCGATGACCTTCATTTAGAAACATTCCGCGGTGATGGCCTGATTGTTGCCACACCAACCGGAAGCACCGCCTATAATAAATCCGTTAACGGTTCCATTGTTGACCCTTTACTTTCCTGTATGCAAGTTAGTGAGGTTGCATCCGTTAATAATAATCGATACCGTACCCTCGGTTCTTCGTTTATTTTAAGCAGTGACCGAACACTAACGCTAAGGGTTATTCAGGACGGCAACGACCACCCGACAATGGGCATGGACAACGAGGCATTAAGCATTCGTCATGTGGACAAAATCAAAATTAGCTTAAGTGACAAAAAAATAAAAACCCTTAAATTAAAGGACAACTCCTTCTGGCAAAAAGTAAAGCGGACATTCCTTTAAAAAATCGCTCAGTTAAAGACCATTGCTAATTTTTACACTGTTGATTGGAGCGGAAGGCGAGAAGACTCCTGCGGGAGTACGGGACAGGGGAGACCCCGCAGGCGCCAAAGCGCCGAGGAGGCTCCCCGGCACGCCCGCGAACCGCTCGCGCCTGGAGCGCAAATCAACAACCAAGTTTAACAGAGCCTAAAAAAACCTTATCCTAAAAAACAGGATAAGGTTTTATTTTTATGTTCTTTTTTCTCCCCGAGCCTTTAATCCACTTTGTGGAAATAGTTTGGTTTTTGAAAGAGAATAAATGGTTAAAGCTGACCAAATGAATAAGAACGAAAGCAACTGTATTTTTGAAAAATGTTCTTGATAAACAAATACACCTAGCAGCAGTGTGATTGTTGGTGCGATATATTGCAGGATGCCGAGTAAGGAAAGGGGAATTTTTTGTGCCCCTTTTGCAAAATAAAGCAAAGGAATTGCTGTTGCGGCCCCAGCACCAATTAAGAGGAAATCAGTGCCAATACCTTCTGATAAAAATGCATTTGAATCATTTACAAATAAAATAACAATATATATCGCAGCGAATGGCGCCACTACTAAAGTCTCTAATGTTAACCCTACGACAGAATCGACATTAATCAACTTTTTAGCCAGTCCGTATAGTCCGAAAGAAACAGCAAGACTGATGGCGATCCACGGGAAATTCCCATGAGATATTGTGATAATCGCAACCCCAATCCCAGCCAAAACAAAGGATACATATTGGGATACCGATAACTTTTCCTTCAAGACAACCATTCCCAATAAAATGCTCACTAGAGGATTAATATAATAGCCGAAACTTGCTTCGATCATATGACCACTATTTACTGCCCAAATATAAATAAACCAATTAATACTGATTAGAAGTGAAGCAATGATTAAGGCATACATCTGTTTTTTATTTTGGGCAAAGCCTTTAAAAGTGCGAATGAATAATCCCCATTTTTTTGAGAAGATAAGAACAACTGCCATAAAAATAAATGACCAAAAAACGCGGTTTGCAAGAATTTCCTTTGCATTTACATTATCTAAAAGCTTCCAGTAAATCGGCAATAATCCCCAAAGCAGATAGGAAAATCCGGCATGGATAACCCCTAGCTGTGTTTCACTCTTTTTCATCTATCTATCGATCCCCTATTCTTTCTAGTTTCGAAATATTTTTATATTATAACGTGAAACAACCTTAATTGGGGATTTTTTTGCTTACTAATTCATTCCATTAAAAAAGGCAGGCAGATACGATCCTGCCTGCTTTTTGATTATGAAGATTAATTTTTCTTTACAGTTTCCATTTCTTTTTGGCGCAGTTCAATCCGGCGAATTTTACCAGAAGTTGTTTTCGGAAGCTCTGTCAAATACTCAATTTTTCTTGGATACTTATATGGAGCTGTCAGTGTTTTTACATGCTCCTGAAGAGATTTGGTTAATTCAGGCTCATTCAGATCAACATTTTCTTGTAAGACAACAAATGCCTTAACAATAAATCCACGAATTTCATCAGGGCTTGCGACAACCGCACATTCTTTTACAAATGGATGTTTAACAAGTGCATCCTCAACTTCAAAAGGCCCAATTGTGTATCCGGAACTGATGATAATATCATCGCCGCGGCCTTCGAACCAGAAATAACCTTCCTCGTCCATTTTGGCTTTATCCCCTGTGACATAATAATCGCCGCGGAACTGCATGGCTGTTCTTTCAGGGTCCTTATAATAATTTTTGAATAATGCCGGCGTTTCCACGTGTACAGCAATATCGCCAACTTCACCAACTGTGCAGACCTGGCCCTCTTCATTGATAATTTCAACTCTGTTCCCTGGAGTCGGCTTGCCCATTGAACCCGGCTTTAATTCCATCCCTTTGGTCACACCAACCAGTAATGTATTCTCCGTTTGGCCATAGCCATCACGGACATCCACATTGAAATATTTTCTAAACGTGTCAATTACCTCACGATTTAGCGGCTCTCCAGCTGAAACAGCGCTATGGAGATTAGACAGCGTGTAATCAGCTAAATTATCTACCTTTGCCATTAAGCGGTATTCTGTTGGAGTACAGCATAGAACATTCACATCATATTTTTGTAGTAGAGTTAAATACTTTTTCGGCTCAAATTTCCCATTATAGACTAATCCAGTTCCACCTGATCCAAGAACGGAAAGGAAAGGACTCCATATCCACTTTTGCCAGCCTGGGCCTGCTGTTGCCCAAACAGTATCACCTTCTTCGATGCATAGCCATTTGGCTGCAGCGGTCTTTAAATGAGCAAACGCCCATCCATGTGTATGGACTACCCCTTTTGGATTTCCTGTTGTTCCTGAAGTATAGGATAAAAAGGCCATATCATCCCGAAGTGTGTCAGCTAGTGGGAACTCTACTGAAGCCGCTTTCATTTCTTCATCTAAATGAATCCAGCCATTCTCCTCATCCCCAATTGTAAACTTAACGAGTGGCTGTGTTGCTTTTATATTTTCAAATTGGTCTGCGTACGGATAATAGCTGACAACAGCTTTCACATCACCATGTGTAATCCGGTACTGCAGGTCCTTTTCCCTTAACATTTCCGAGCTTGGAATGACTACCATCCCTGATTTTAAGGCGGCTAAGTAAACAACATATGCTTCAATTAGGCGTGGAACGATTACGAGTACGACATCGCCTTTCTCCAAACCATTTTGAGCAAAAACATTTGCAGCTTGGTTAACTTGTTTTAATAATTGCTCATATGTAACCTGCTTTGTTTCACCAGATTCATTTTCCCATTTTAATGCCATATGGCTCGGATCTTTTGCAAATCGCTCAACCTCTGACACAAGATTATACTTTTCTGGTGCAATTAAATCTTCGCGTTTCATTCTTCTCCCCCTCAATTTCAGATAATAAAATTCCCTCAAATATATTATACAAAATTATTCTAAAATTTTAAATTATTATTCATTTAAAATATTTCTCAACATAATAAGAGAGTGAGGCATGAGCCTCACTCTCTGTAGCCATCGTATTAAATTTGATTAACGAGCAAATCCGCCGCCTAATTGTGACTCAGCCATTTGAACTAAACGCTTAGTGATTTCACCACCAACAGAACCGTTAGCGCGTGAAGTTGTATCTCCACCAAGTTGTACACCAAATTCAGTTGCAATTTCATATTTCATTTGGTCAAGCGCTTGTTGTACACCAGGAACAACTAATGAATTAGAATTACCTCTAGCCATGTGATAATCACCTCCTTGTGAGTATAGAATGTGTAGAACTCACAAGGTTCATTCTAAATATCAATTGGTAATTATTCACAAAAAATTCACAAATACTTTACAAATACTTAAAATAACTCATTGAATTCCGAGCGATGTTCGCTGTCTGGTTTTATTACAAGCGTTTCAACCTCTTGAACAGCCTCTTGAATTAATGGTTCAAAATCAAAATAACTTTCATACTGGTTAACTTTTTCTCGTTTTGGTTTCGTTTTTGGAGATGAGGGCACAAAAATTGTGCAGCAATCTTCAAAGGGACGAATCGAAATATCGAGGGTGTCAATTTCCTCAGCGATTTTAATAATATCCGTTTTGTCCATCGAAATCAAGGGACGTAGAATTGGGGTGTTCGTCACCTCGTTAATCGCATACATACTCTCAAGCGTCTGGCTTGCTACCTGTCCAAGACTCTCACCAGTAATAATCGCAAGGCCCTCTTGTTTTTTTCTAATTTCATTTGTAATCCTTAACATCATTCTCCGCGTCGATGTCATCGAATAATTTTCCGGTACCTGCTCACGGATGGCCTGTTGAATATCTGTAAAGTGTACGATATGAAGTGTTAAGGAGCCAAAAATTCCGGCAAGCTTTTTCGATAAGTCGATGACCTTTTCCTTGGATCTTTCACTTGTAAAAGGCGGGCTGAAAAAGTGAACAGCTTCAATTTCCAAGCCGCGTTTCATAGATAGGTATCCCGCTACCGGGCTATCTATGCCGCCTGAAAGCATGAGCATCGCTTTCCCGCTTGATCCGATTGGCAGTCCGCCGGCCCCTTGAATTGTTTCTGAAGATAAATAGATGGCATCTGGTCTCACTTCGACTCGTAAATTAATATCCGGCTTCTTTACATCCACTTTTAATCCCGGAATATTTTTTAACAAATGTGCTCCAATTGTTTGATTGATTCCATCAGTATTCAATTCGAACGTTTTATCCGACCTTTTAGCTGTAATTTTGAAGGTTTGGCCATCCTTGAATTGGGATTTTACTAACTCAAACGATGCCTGTTTCAATGCCTCCACATTTTTTTCTACTCTGATTGCTGGACTATAGGACTGAATCCCAAATATATGCTTTAATTTTCCAATGATTTCTATCCCATTTTCACCATTTAGCAATACATACATTCGGTCACGGCTTGCTTCTATTTTTACTTTTGGAAATGGCGCAAGGGCTACTCGAACACTCTTTTTCAATTTATCAATAAATTTATTGCGATTTCTTCCTTTGGTGGATATTTCTCCATAGCGTATTAAAATACGATCATAATTCATCTATTTCATTACCTTTCGTAGTTGGTTTACTGTTTTTTCAATTAATGTAAGGACTTCTAAGGCTTCAGCCTCTGTATTATCAAATGATAAGCTAATTCTTATAGCACTTTCTGCCAGGCTTTCTGGAACTCCCATAGCGAGAAGTGTATTGCTGGGTGATTTCTTCTTTGATGAACAAGCACTAGTTGTAGAAACAAAAATCCCATTTTGCTCAAGAGCATGGATGAACACTTCTGATTTAATCCCTTTTAAAGAAAAATTTAAAATATGTGGTGCAGCATGTTGGACGGGTGTGTGAATCTGAATGTCTTCGATTTTGCTTAAGCCTTTTCGGAGCAAATTTTGGATCTCACCCATTCCTGCAATACCCGCATCACTTTTCATCATTGTCATCCTGAGCGCCTTTGCCATCGCAACAAATCCTGCCACATTTTCTGTACCGCTTCGCATTCTCCGCTCTTGGTTGCCTCCTGAAAATAACGGGGTCAGTCTTGCGCCCTCTCGTATAAATAGGACACCAGTACCTTTTAAGCCATGAAATTTGTGGCCTGATAGCGAAAAAAGGTCTACATTATTTTTATATAAAGAAAGTGGTACTTTTCCTACACTTTGTACAGCATCCACATGAAAGAGGATGGATGGATATTTTTTAAGAATATTGCCTATTTCTTCAATAGGCTGAATGGTTCCAACCTCATTATTTACCTGCATGATCGAGATTAATATCGTTTCTTTTCGAATGGCCTTTTCTAAATCTTCAACTGAGATTCGGCCGTTCTCATCAACTGGCAATCGGGTGATTTCAAAGCCTTCCTGCTCAAGCTGCTCCATTGCTGCTCGAACTGATGCGTGCTCTACACTCGAAGTAATTAAATGCCGCCCTTTATGTCGATTTAATAAGGCAGTACCTTTAATGGCAATGTTGTTGCTTTCGGTCCCGCCAGAGGTAAAATAAATCTCATTTGCCTTTACCTTTAAAAGACCGGCAACCTGTTCTCTAGCCTGTGTTAAAAGCTTTTCCGCCTGCCCTCCCATACTATGCAGAGAAGAGGGGTTGCCAAAATATTCGCTGGATACTGTTACAAAAGAATCTAAAACCTCTTTATATGGTTTTGTGGTTGCACTATTATCAAAATAAATCATCGTTTTTCCTCCGTCAAAAATAAATCTTATCATAAACCTATCTTTTGAAAAAGAAAAGAAAAAACCGATTCAGAGAGAATCGGTTTTTTATTCCATGACAGCTGAAGCTTTTATTTTCTTTAATGCTTCTGGGTCAATACCTTCCAATGAAGCGGCAACTTGCTCTAAAGCCTCTTGATAATCATAGTGTCTAAAGGCGTTTTCTGCATCGGTTAAGCTTTTTGCAACAGAAGGATACTGGCGTCGGTATCGGTTTCCATATTGAATGGCCTTTTCCGCAAGTGTTGCATTCTCAATCAATTCAATGGTCGAAGAAACAAGTTTATCAACGGTTAATACAGCAATTTCTAAATATTGATTAAGGGCGGAAATGTTAAGCGGCTTTTCCTCCAACTGATACCTGACATTTTGAATACTTTCGTTAGTATCTTCGTAAAGGTACTTGTAGTCATCAGGTAATCCTGGAGCATTGCTCTTAGCAACAAGGCGTACAGTCTCCCCAACCTTTTTCGTTAGTTCTTTTAGTTTATCTCTTGCCTCAATTTCATCTTTTCTCAGTGCTTGCAGCTTATAAGCAAATGCTTGTTGTCCTTCGAGGATGATTTCTAATTGTTCTTTTAGTTCACTTAATTCCTCGCCTAGAACAGATTGAGCCGTTTCGTTGAGTTTAAATTTTTCCAATAAAATATCATAATGTTTAAAAACAGCAGTAAGTTCTTTTTCCAAGTTCCGCTGTGTTTCAAAATCATCATCTGATAACTGATATCTTTCTTGAATATGAAATACTTCATTTGAAAGATTGTTAATTTCTTCCTCGACCGAAACAAGAAGGCCGGTCGTTACCTTTTCATTCTTCAACACGAAATGCTTGGCATGTACTTCCTTTTCCAAAAGGTCAAAGAGAATATCGACTCTTTCCTTCACTTCTTTTATTCCTTCTTCAGCTTGCTCAATATCCGTTTTTTCAATTAGCATTATAATCTCAGTGAGCTTTTCTTCCAAGCGAATTTTTTCTATTTCCACATTTATGTGCTCTAAATAATATCCTTGATCAGTCATTTCCCGGTATCCATCGAAAACATCGGCAAGCTGATTTGGAAGCAATGACTGACACTCAATTAAGTACTGAGGGATTACATTCATATTGTTTTTGATTGCGGCAAGTGTACTATGCATCATCAATACGACTTCACGTGCTTCAAGGTAATTGCCGTTTTCCGTTTTTTCATCATATTCATGAAATTTTTGCGTCACTTCACCAAGCTGCACTTCTAAGCATTTTTCAGCATTACCAAAGCTATGGCGGTGAGCTAAAAGCATTTTTTTCGATTCCCGATAAAGCTCTTTTAATTCCTCGATCTCTACTCTGTTTTTCTCCTCGCTGCCAACAAGTTCATGGAGCTCTTCCAAAATACTTTTAATTTGGTCCTCAGTTTCCTGCAGTTTTTCTGCAATCTTTTGTTGAACTTCTCTTGACTTTTTGAACCGGTATTTGTCTATGTACTCTTCTGCATCAAACAGCATCTCTTCTAAGTCTGGAAGTTTCACAGTTACGACATCATCCCATTGATTCCGCCAATGTTCAAAAAGCTCTTCGGTTTGTCCAGTCATATTAAGCTGTTTCACTTTCGACATTTCATCCAGTATCGGACGATTCATTAGATCAATTTTCCAAGCTTCCAATTGATCCATTTCTTTAAAATATTTTTTCTTTATTAAATATCCCACTACAAATAGGGCTAGTAATAGGAAGAATAAACCAATGAAATACTTCACTTGACAGCCTCCTAGCTCAAACACAATGATTCTATTAAAGAATTTTTTCGTCTATATAAAAAGATCACTTAATGTTTTATTCAATGCTATTATGATACCATGTAAACGACATTTTTTGACTATTAAATTCAATTTTTTTGTAAAATAAAAAAAAATAGCGATTGCCGCTATTTTAGCATTGCCCCTTTTTTAATTGGCACATCCGAGCATAAAGTTTTATCAATCCAATGATTGATATCTTTTAAATATTTCTGCTCAAAAAATTGCTCATTTGGAAAAACATATAATACTTCTCTCATATAATGATTGTTCATAAAGGGCATCATGATTAAACCCTTAAGTTGTATGATTAAATATGGAATGGAATGGGGGCGGAACTCCCCCCATTCAAACCCTCTTTCAAAGATTTTTTGAAAGTAATATTTTTCTTTTAATGAATAGGTCGACATAATTTCTCTGACAACCTGAGAATCGATTGACATTTCACGATATACGAAGCATGCCAGTTGAAGATTTTCACATTGAAAGTGAATTAAATCGGCGACCATTCGCTTTAAACAGACTTCAGCGCCCCGTTCAATTGAGAGGTAAGCTTCTTCCATTTTGCTGATATATTGTTCAAAAAAATGCGTAAAGCAATATTCTAACAATCCAGCTTTGTTTTCAAAATGATAAGCAATCGTTGCCGAATTTACTTTTGCTGAATGAGCAATATCCCTGATTGACGTCCCATTGTAACCTTTTGAATTAAACAATAATACGGCGGCTTTAACGATCGCATCTTTTGAATTTTTCTTCATTAGCTATCCCCCCCAATTAAAACACCGAATATCTCCTTACATAAAGATTCTTTGTATCACGCTAGATTCCTTTAAGAAAATATCGACAAAGTCTGCTCATTTTCTTCTTGTTTTGATAAAATAAACTATAAAAATTATAAGAAAAAGGAGAAATTTCATGTTTAACGTCGAAATGTATAGTGGAAGTCGCGAAGAAAATTATGATCTCTTGAAAAAACAATTACAGGCACTTCTGCACGATGAAAAAAATCATATTGCAAATCTCAGTAACGCTTCTGCTTTATTAAACCAATTTCTTGACCGGATCAACTGGGTCGGTTTTTATCTCTTAGATACAAACGGGGAGCTTGTATTAGGACCCTTCCAAGGTTTGCCGGCCTGTGTCCGTATTCCGCTTGGCAAAGGAGTTTGCGGGACTGCTGCTTTGAAAAGAGAAACATTACGCATCGAGGATGTGCACCAATTTCCTGGTCATATCGCCTGCGATGCTGCATCCCAATCAGAGATTGTCATTCCACTTGTAAAAGGGGAACAGCTTATTGGGGTATTGGACATCGATTCACCTGAAAAAAATCGCTTCGATGAACTTGATCAGCAAAAGCTAGAAGAATTTGCTGGAGTTCTGTTAGAGTATATATAAAAAAAGGGCACGGAAATAAAATCCGTGCCTAACTAACCTTCATATTATCATTTTGCGATACAACTTTATTCTTACCCGTTTCTTTCGCATGATAAAGTGCTTCATCGGCTCGTTTAAATAAATGATTATAGGAATCAAGCTTCTCCTTATGCCAATAAGAAACACCGCATGACACAGTAATGTGTGGTGATGACCATGGGAATCATTAATTTCTTTAAAGTTATCAATATCTATGAGAATAAAAGTTCCTTCCTCATCTTCCTTCATCGACCATTGAATTTGTTCATCCAAATATTTTCTGGAATGAAGCTTTGTAAGGTGGTCAGTAATGACCAATTTTTCTAATTCTTCTCGAAGCAAAGAATTCGTAAGCGCTAACGAAGAATGATGGATTAATGATTGCAGCAACTTAAAGGTCTCAAATGAAAAAAAGTAGGGTTTGGGATGCATAACAATAGTGAAACCTTTTAGATTCTCATCTTGAATCATCGGTACTGCCATAACTGAATGAAAATTTGTGATGCTTTGAATTTTAGGGAGACTAATATCACCCAAAAAGAGAGACTCTTTTTCCATTTGAATTCTTTCTTTTATATAGTTGACATAGATCCGTGCTTGTTTTGTAAAAAAGTAGGGAGTTGAACCTGGGAGTAATTTCACTTTTTCGTGTTCTTCGGAGAGTATAAAAAAACCAACTTCTTGTGCATTAAAGGAAGACTTAATTTGCTCAGTTATATAACCAATCGTTTCTGCCAAACGTAGATTAGAATTTAAGCGATGTGAAGTTTCGTTTATTAATTTCAAATTGGAAATCCGGCGTCTTGACTGCTGATAAAGAAGGGCATTTTCTAATGACTGCCCTACACTTCCTGCTAATAATGATATGAATTCCACCTCTGTTTTTAGGATTTCATATTCATTTGGCACAATAACCTGTAAGACTCCATAAATACCTTGAATCCCCTTTATTGGCTCGTAAAGAATGGTATGGTGGTCTGATTGCTCAACTTGTTTTTCACCAGTGAAATAAGCATCTATCGCTGTAATATTTTCGTTGTCATATTCCAATTCCAAGATTGGAAGTTCATTATGGATATATGTATCCTGGGACATCAGCAGGTTATACGAGTAATCCGGATATACCTCTTGAAGAATTACAAATATTTCTCCCAAAAGAGTACCCATATCAAACGTGGAATGCATTTTTTCGGAAATATGAAATAACTTCTTATATCTTTCTGCTTGCAAGATTAAATCTCTTTCGAGAATGTCCATTCCATCTCCACCTAATTTTCCATACATTTTCAATTCCAAAAATATACATCATAACCTAATTATAGATAATGTTCGTATATTTTTGGAATATTAATTTGAATAATTTATAAATTTTTTTCACCTCATTATTGTTCCTTTTGCTGACAGATAAAAAATAAACTTGACTTATGATGAATAAAAAATATATAATACTCTTTGTGTAAAATATTGCAGCCTATGTGAACAACTTTATTTGATTCATTTTGTTCCTCATAAGGTACCTACCTTACGAAGGTGCATCTTGTAACCCTTAGCTGCTAGGGCGAAGGTGCATGAAAACAAAATGGCTTTAATGCTGTTTCATAACGGTTTTTATTTTACCAAAATAAAAACACAGAGGAGGAGTCATTCATGGCTCGTTATACCGGCCCAAGCTGGAAATTATCCCGTCGTCTTGGAATCTCTCTAAGCGGCACAGGTAAAGAATTAGAAAAGCGTCCTTACGCTCCTGGACAACATGGTCCAAACCAACGCAAAAAGCTTTCTGAATACGGATTGCAATTACAAGAAAAGCAAAAGCTTCGTCACATGTACGGAATCAATGAGCGTCAATTCCGCAATCTATTTGACAAAGCTGGCAAACAAGCTGGTAAACACGGTGAAAACTTCATGGTTCTTTTAGAATCACGTCTTGACAACGTTGTATACCGTTTAGGTTTAGCTCGTACACGTCGTGCAGCTCGCCAATTAGTTAACCACGGTCACATCCTAGTTAACGGTTCACGCGTTGATATCCCATCATTCCGCGTTACAGCTGGTCAAACTATCAGCCTTCGTGAAAAATCACGTAATCTTGATGTAGTTAAAGAAGCAGTTGAAGTAAACAACTTCGTACCTGACTTCTTAACTTTTGATGCTGACAAGCTAGAAGGTACTTTCACTCGCTTACCTGAGCGTTCTGAACTTCCAGCTGAAATTAACGAAGCTCTTATCGTTGAGTTCTACTCTCGTTAATAACAATAACCCCAGGCCATTTTTTATGGCTCGGGGTTTTTTTCTATTTTCTATTGATTAATTTAATGGATATCCAATATCCAATTCCAAGTAGTGCATAGATTAATACAAGAACAATTGAGGTTAATACCCTTTCACGTACTCCTCCATCCGCAAATAGAACGGGTCCAAGCCCGAAAAATGTGACAAGTGCAATGAGAATGATAAAGAATGCATGCAAGACATATTTCATTTACTTCACCCCCATTTTCTCTTCTTATATATTTAGACGAAAAAAAAGGGCCTTGGATTCACCAAGGTCCTTCTTTACTTTTCTTAATAATTGATTAGTGTGTATTTCTTTTTGCCTCTTCTGATAATTGTAAACTGCCCTTCAATCCGATCTGTATCTTGTAGGACGTAAGCAGTATCTGTTATTTTTTCACCATTAACGGTAACTGCTCCATTTGAAATATCTTCGCGAGCCTGTCGCTTAGAAGGTGAAATCTTCGCAGCAACCAAAAGATCAACTAAATTTTCTTCATTTGCTGACTCATAGGCAGGAACATCCTTAAAGCCTTGTGCAATCTCGGCAGCCGTTAAGCTTTTTACATCGCCGCTAAACAGAGCCTGAGAAATTTTTATTGCCTGCTCTAATGCAGAATCACCGTGAATGAGGCGTGTCATTTCTTCCGCCAAAACCTTTTGAGCTTTACGAAGATGCGGCTCTTCCTGGACAGCTTTTTCTAATTGTTCAATATCCTCATGAGAAAGGAACGTAAAAATCTTTAAGTACTTCACTACATCAGCATCAGCAGTGTTAATCCAGAATTGGTAGAACTCGTATGGAGTTGTTTTTTCTGGATCAAGCCAGACTGCACCGCTTTCTGTTTTTCCGAATTTTGTTCCATCTGCTTTGGTTACGAGCGGAATGGTTAAACCATATGCCTTAGAGCCTTCCGACTCGATTTTGCGGATTAGTTCGAGACCAGATGTAATGTTCCCCCATTGGTCGCTGCCGCCTATTTGTAATTTACAATTATGATTCTGGTACAAATGAAGGAAATCCATTGCCTGTAAGATTGTGTACGTAAATTCTGTAAACGAAATTCCTGTTTCAAGGCGAGAGGCAATTGTGTCTTTAGCCAGCATGTAATTCACACCAATATGCTTACCAATATCACGCAAGAACGTTACGACATCCATCGATCCGGCCCAGTCATAGTTGTTAACCATTATGGCGCCATTTTCTCCTTCAAATTCAAAAATGGATTGTAATTGTTTTTTGATACCGTTGACATTGCTCTGTACTGTTTCGAGAGTCAGAAGCTTTCGCTCTTCACTTTTTCCACTTGGGTCTCCGATTAGCCCTGTTGCACCACCGACTAATACGATGGGACGGTGGCCATGCTGCTGGAATCTTCTGAGCGTTAAAAATGGAAGTAAGTGTCCAATATGCATACTATCTGCAGTAGGATCCACGCCGCAGTATAAAGAAATTTTTTCCTTGCTGACTGTATCTTTTAAGCCTTCTTCATCCGTTTGCTGATAAATAATCCCTCTCCACGCTAAATCTTGTAATAAATCCATTCTAAATCCCTCCAATCAAAAATAAAAACGCCCCTGCAAAATTGCAGGGACGAGATAATCGCGGTACCACCCAGCTTGAGGAAAATTCCTCCAACTCAAAAAATATAACGGTTTAACCGTTCTCTGCTACTGATCTTTTCACAGAGAAAGCTCGAGGATGTAATTCATTCTTCTATTTGTGACAGCTTACACCGGCCGCTGACTCTCTAATTTACAGGGATAGAAGAACTACCATTGGTTCCCTTCAACGCTTTTTATAAAATTAGCTTATTGCATTTTTACCATATCTTACTTCCCATGTCAAATACGATATGGAAATTTCAGAAAAATGTAGAACGTTGTCAGTTTTTATACTTTCAATATGCTATAATGTATGTGATTTTAGATGAGGTGATGCTATTAATGAATGAAAAAATTCAAGCATGGCTGGAAAAAACAAAATCCATGCTTAACTTAATAACCCATAAAAAGGCGGTAAAAGGGGCCCGAATTACATATTCTGTTTTTTGGAACCTATTCCTGTTGGTTTTAACAGTTGTCATCCTTGGAGGTTCATTTGCTACAGGGGTTGGAGCTGGTTATTTTGCCTCACTAGTAAAGGACGAACCTGTCCGTTCATATGCAAGTATGAAAAAAGATATTTATAATTATACAGAACCATCGGAATTATATTTTGCTAATAATGTTTATTTAGGAAAAATGCGCTCCGATCTTGAACGTGAAGAAGTAAAGCTGGATCAAGTATCAGAGTATCTAGTCAATGCAGTCGTTGCTACTGAGGACGAATATTTTTATAAGCATAATGGCGTAGTGCCAAAGGCAGTTTTCCGCGCCCTCTTTCAAGAAGTGACCAATTCTTCCGTCCAATCTGGCGGCAGCACATTAACACAACAATTAATTAAGAACCAGCTCTTAACCAATGAGGTTTCCTTTCAAAGGAAAGCCAATGAAATTTTACTTGCCCTTCGTTTAGAGAAATTCTTCGATAAAAAAGAAATCCTTGAAGCTTATTTAAACGTATCCACCTTTGGCAGAAACTCATCAGGCCGAAACATTGCTGGAGTTGAGGCAGCTGCAAAAGGGATTTTTGGAAAAAAAGCAAGTGAATTAACCCTTCCGCAGGCAGCATTTATCGCTGGATTGCCTCAGAGCCCATTTGGGTATACACCTTTTACCAGAGAAGGTACGGTCAAGAACAATCTTCAACCAGGACTTACGCGGATGAAAACAGTTTTAAAAAGGATGTTCGATGGCGGTTATATCGATCAAAAGCAATATGCAGAAGCATCTTCCTACGATATTACTAAAGATTTTATTCAGCCTATTAGTACTCCAAGTGAAAAATACCCAGGTCTGCCTACAGAAATTGAAAAGCGTGCTGTGGGTGTGCTAACAACCGTTTTAGCCAAAAAAGATGGCTATACAGACAAAGATTTAAAAAATGATGATAATCTTAACTACAAATATCAAACAATGGCCGACCATGCTTTACATCAAAATGGTTACCAAATCCATACCACCATCGACAAAGATATTTACGAAGCGATGCAAAAGGTAAAGGATAATTACAAATATTACGGCCCAGATAAATCCCAGGAAAAAAAGGATCCTGAAACAGGTGAAAAGCTAACAGTAATGGAACCCGTGGAAGTCGGGGCAGAGCTTATTGAAAACAAGACAGGGAAAATTATCAGCTTTGTTGGCGGAAGAGACTATGGCAAACAACAGATGAACCATGCCACTAGTGCCCTTAGGCCAAACGCTTCCACAATGAAGCCGCTTCTTGTCTACGGCCCTGCAATAGAGTTAGGAAAAGCATCTCCTGGCACACCGCTTCCTAATGTTGCCTTAAATTTTATTCCTGGCAGAAGCAAGCCATGGCCGCAAAACTACGACTATCGCTATAGCGGCTTAGTTTCAGCGAGGTATGCACTTGCAAAGTCTTATAACGTTCCGGCAGTGAAACTTTACTCAGAAATCGTCAACCAGCATCCTGCTAAGTATTTGGAAAAGATGGGATTTACCTCGCTGAGTAAAGATGATCATACAAACCTTTCAGCTGCCATCGGTTCTATTACGGGGGTCACTGTTGAAGAAAACACAAATGCGTTCAGTACTTTTGCCAACGGCGGGAAATTTATCGATGCCTATATGATTGATAAAATTGTTGATAAAAGCGGTAAAGTTATTTATCAACACGAGGTGAAGCCTGTTGACGTTTTCAAACCACAGACAGCCTATTTAACTCTCGATATGATGCGGGATGTTATTAAAATGGGGACCGCAGCAGGGATTAATAGTAAATTAAAATTCCGTGCCGATTGGGCGGGGAAAACAGGTACTGGTAATGAATATGTTGATTCCTGGTTCGTTGCAACCAACCCAAATGTCACTTTTGGTATTTGGACAGGGTATGATACACCAAAATCATTGCAGTCTAGAGGCATGTCTTACAGCCAGCGGACGAATAATCTTTGGGCAGAATTAATCAATTCTGCGTATAACCTTAAGCCGGATTTAATCGATCCTAAAGAATCGTTTCAAATGCCAGAAGGAATCGTAAAACGCTCTTATTGTGCTGTTTCCGGAATGCTGCCATCTAGTGCTTGTTCAAAAGCAGGATTAATTGAGAGTGATTACTTTAATGTTAATAATGTTCCTTCTAAAGTTGATGATAGCTTAATTGAAGGTAAATTTGTAACGATTGGCGACAAAAGATATTTAGCCCTAGATTCTACCCCAAAAGAGTTTGCTCAGTTTGGTTTAATCCTAAATCCGGACTTCATTACTCGGATGGTAGGAAAGAACTTTAAAAATTATAGCCAGCTCATTCCAAATAAGGACCGTTGGGGAAAAGTTCTTGTATCAAGTGCAAAAATGGTTGATAACGGAAAGACTCCTAATAGCGTAGGATTATCGGTTTCAGGCAGTACTATAACATGGTCATCACCTGGTGATAATGATGTTGTCGGGTACCGAGTTTATCAAAATGGCAGTAAAGTAGCCAGCATCATTAGTGGCTCTAAGCTTTCTTATACAGCAGGCGACGGGAATTACTATGTAACGGCTGTTGATATTGCAGGCCAGGAATCTGCCCCGTCTAATCAAGTTACTGTTGGTGCTGTAACGACTCCTGCACCATAAAAAAAAACACAAGAGGCTAAAATCTCTTGTGTTTTTTACGTTAGGCAGTGTTAAACTAGCCTGTTGATTTCCGCTCCAATCAACAGGATTAAAAAATCAACAGTGACCTTTTAAACAGCCATACGCTAAATTATACAGATTCACTTTTTTGATGATTCCGAATTGGATAAAGTGCCTTTTCAAGTGTAAGTAAATTTTTTTCGGTAATCTCTGCTTTTCTTGGGATAGGTGTATATAAATTTTCCGGGTCATCCCATCCCCTTGGCAATTGAACAGGCGCGTCTTTTTGCCAGCGCTTCACCCACTCCTCAGGCAAGCTGCCATAACACTTTGAGTTTTCAGTCATTTCGAGCCATATAAGTGCCCAGGCTCTTGGTACTACGCGCCAAATATCATAGCCCCCTCCCCCTACCGCAATCCATCTTCCATTGCAATATTGATGAGCGATTTCATGGGCAAGCTTTGGAATTTCCCGATAGATTTTCATCGTTGCTGATAAATGTGTTAAAGGATCATAATAATGGGAATCAGCCCCATTTTGCGTCAGAATTACATCGGGTTTAAAAAACTCAGCCACTTCTTTAATCGCCTGGGAATAGGCATGTAGCCATGATTCATCTTCAGTAAAGGCATCGACTGGTATATTAAAGGAATAACCATAACCTAACCCTTGTCCTCTTTCATTGATATTCCCTGTACCAGGAAATAAATATCTTCCTGTTTCATGAATCGAAAGGGTGCACACTTTTGGATCATCATAAAAGGACCACTGGACTCCATCCCCATGATGGGCATCTGTATCAATGTATAATACTCTGGCATTATACTTTTCCTGAAGATATTTGATGGCTACTGAACTATCATTGTAAATACAAAATCCCGAGGCTTTGCCTCGGAAGCCATGGTGCAAGCCTCCTCCAAGATTAACTGCATGGCGGGCACGACCAGACATTACTTCGTCTACAGCTGTTAAAGTGCCACCAACTAATAAGGCACTTGCTTCATGCATATTAGGAAAAATAGGTGTATCTTCTGTACCAAGTCCATAATTTTCAGCGATTTCGTTCGGAAGCTGCCCATGTCCAGCTTTTTTTACTGCCTCTATGTAGCTTTGATCATGGATAAGTGCTAATTCTCCGTCGGTTGCCATTCTTGGAGGAATGATGTGTTCGGGATTTAATGCATTCATTTTATTTAATAGGTCTACTGTTAATTTAAGCCGGAATTGGTTAAACGGATGATGACTGCTAAATTTATAATTTAGCTGTTCTTCTGAGAAAACAAAGGAGCATTGATCTTTCATAGGGAAATCCCCGGTAGGTTTGGCCATAAAACTTGGTGGCCAGCTTCTTTAAGATCTTGAATAAGCGCCGTTGGGTTCATCGTTTGCACCCTGATGACGAGAATTTTAAATTGATCATCCGATTTGTCAGGATATACTAGTACACTAAGAATATTTGCTTTCCGTTTTTTAATAACAGTAGTAATATCACTAAGTTTCCCTGCTAGATTAGGGACCCTTATTTCAATTTGTGACCCAGGCTGATGGGCACCAGTCAACTCAACCATGGTTCGCAGTAAATCAGTTTCGGTAACAATCCCAACCAACTTTTGATCATTTATGATGGGAATACAACTAATTTTATGCTCATAAAAGAGGCCTGCCACCTCTTCTACAAAATCGAGAGGATGACCAGTAATAACGTTTTTTTCCATGATTGTCTCAAGCGGCTTTTTTAAATCCTCCGGATGCTCATTCGCATGAAAAATGGAGGGTGTTGCCTCCCTAATTTCGGCAATGGTAACAAGACCTACCAATTGTTTTTCTGATGTGATAATCGGAATATGGCGAATTTTTCTAGATTCCATTAAATCCATTGCATCGGCAATTGTATTGTTTGGATATAGTGTTGCGACTTCTGTTTTCATGATTTCTTCAACGATCATTAACAATTCCCCCTCGAGTGCAGGCAATATCAGAAAAACTCTAATACATAAATCTATTCATAAAGCGCAGGCGGTCAAACTTTTGGACCGTTTCCCTGTCGACACGTTTACCAATTCTCGCCATAAGGCAATTGGCGGGATGGGAACAGATTTCAGGGTCATCTGTTGCATACCACTCAAGGCCGCCGGCATTCATCATCTTTTCCATTATTTTTCGATATTCCCACACATTTAATTTTGTTCCTTTTAAATCCCAGTGCCAATAATACTCGGTTGTTATGGTTAAATAGTCTTCCATTGCATCATCCATCATCGAAACAATTAGAAGATTTTTACCGACCTGACTGCCTCTAAATTGGGGAATGACCTCAATGGCACCCAGCTCAATTAAATTATCCATTTTTCCTTCCGACCATCTTTCAAGCGGGTCTGGGTAAAGGAAAGTGACATAACCAACAATGGTATTCCGGTACCTGGCAATAATTATTCTGCCTTCTGAAAGATCAGCAATCCCAATTAAAGCCCTATGCTGCTGCTCGGGAGGGCGAAAGGCAATCAGGTCTTCATGAAAATCGAGCCCTGCTAGTTTATCTGACGAAATAGGCCCTTCAATAATCAGGGTCCCATGTGGTGTTTTAAGTTGTTTGGCATTATATGTTTTTTTATGTTCCATACGGTCACCTACCTAAAAAATCATTCGTTTTCAATTTCAATTCTATTATACATAAAAACTTGTAATTAAAGTCGACTTAACAAAATTTTCAGATTTATAAAACGGGTTGACAAATACTATTAGTATTATAATAAAATAATAGCAGATAATATTTAAAAAATTGTGAATAGTAACTATTTGTACTATAATTATCTTAATATACGCTACAAGGGGGAGATCAAATGAAAGTGGAAGCGTTACCAGTTGTTCAAGGAGATTATAATTTACAAAATTATGAGGAAATGTATAAGAATTTTGACTGGAAAGAAACTGAAAAGCAATTCTCTTGGAGTGAAACAGGTCTTGTGAATTTGGCCTATGAAGCGATTGACCGCCATGCAGAAACCTTCCGTAAAAATAAGGTTGCCCTTTATTATCGTGACGGGTCAAGGAACGAAAAGTATACCTTTAAAGAGATGAAGGAGCTTTCCAATAAGGCTGGGAATGTTCTAAAAAATTACGGCGATGTTGAAAAAGGCGACCGTGTATTCATTTTTATGCCTCGATCACCTGAGCTTTACTTTACTGTTTTAGGTGCGATTAAACTTGGTGCCATTGTCGGCCCATTATTTGAAGCATTTATGGAAGGTGCAGTCAAGGATCGCCTGCAGGATAGTGAAGCTAAGGTATTGGTTACAACACCTGAGTTATTAGAAAGAGTTCCTGTCAACGAATTGCCTGCATTGAAGCATATTTTCCTTGTCGGCAAAAATGTAGAGGAACAGGGCCCATATATTAATTTTATAGAAAAATTTGAATCTGCAAGCAAAGAACTTAATATTGAATGGGTTGAAAGAACAGACGGTCTAATCCTGCATTATACATCCGGATCTACGGGAAAACCTAAAGGGGTATTGCATGTACATAATGCAATGATCCAGCACTATCAAACAGCAAAATGGGTGCTAGATTTAAAAGAGGACGATGTATACTGGTGTACTGCCGACCCTGGCTGGGTTACCGGAACCTCCTACGGCATTTTTGGACCATGGTTAACTGGAACATCGAATGTCATTATCGGCGGCCGCTTTAGTCCTGAATCCTGGTATCAAATGATTGAAGATTTTGGGGTTACCGTTTGGTATAGCGCCCCAACTGCCTTCCGCATGCTAATGGGTGCTGGTGATGAATTAGTAAAAAAATTCAACCTAAGCAGTCTTCGCCATGTTTTAAGTGTGGGTGAACCGTTAAATCCTGAAGTCGTTAAATGGGGTGTGAAAGTATTTAATCACCGAATCCATGATAACTGGTGGATGACAGAAACTGGAGCCCAGCTGATTAGCAATTACCCTTGCATGATGATTAAGCCGGGTTCAATGGGCAAACCAATTCCAGGTGTTAAGGCCGCTATTGTGGACGACCAAGGGAATGAACTTCCGCCATATCGAATGGGGAATCTTGCGATTAAAAAAGGATGGCCTTCCATGATGCATGCAATCTGGAATAATCCTGAGAAATATGAATCCTATTTTATGCCGAGCGGCTGGTATTTCTCTGGTGACTCTGCATATATGGATGAGGATGGTTATTTCTGGTTCCAAGGTCGAATTGATGATGTAATTATGACATCTGGTGAACGGGTAGGACCATTTGAAGTAGAAAGCAAGCTTGTCGAGCATCCAGCGGTTGCAGAAGCAGGCGTCATTGGTAAACCAGACCCTGTCCGCGGAGAAATTATTAAAGCATTCATCGCTTTAAGGGATGGCTATACGGCTTCAGATGAGCTGAAAGAAGAAATCAGACAATTTGTAAAAAAAGGCCTCGCCGCCCATGCTGCCCCAAGAGAAATTGATTTCCGTGACAAGCTGCCAAAAACACGAAGCGGAAAAATTATGCGCCGTGTCTTAAAAGCTTGGGAACTGAATTTACCAGCAGGCGACCTTTCAACACTAGAGGACTAAAATATCAAAAAACACAAGAGAATTTATTTTCTCTTGTGTTTTTTGATGTTTATTTTGTGGATTGGCGGTGTTCAATCCGATGTGGAAGAATGACAATGTTCTCTGTCGTTTTCTCTTTATTCATCAGCTTAGTTAAAAGACGCATGGCAACGGCTCCGATATCATATAACGGCTGGACAATGGTTGTCAGCTGAGGACGAACCATGAGTGAAAGTCTTGTGTTATCCGAGGTAATAACCTCAAAATCCTCAGGAATTTTATAGCCTTTATCCTCTGCACCATGAACCACACCTAATGCCATTTCATCAGAACCGACAAGGATAGCTGTAGGAAGCGTCTCGGCTTCAAGCAATTTTTCAAACGCTTCAATACCAGAATCATACGTATAGTCACCTTCAACGACAAGATCCTCATTATAAGGAATTCCTGCTTCTTGAAGAGCACGCTCATAGCCTTTTAATTTCTTTTGGGCATTTTTAGGTTCATGAAGCGGACCAATTACGAAAGCGATGTTTTTATGCCCTTTTTCAATGAATTCCTTTACTGAATCATAAACCGCTTCTTCGTAATCAATGTTGACAGAAGGAATCTTGTCTGATTCTTCAATTGAGCCGGCAAGGACAATTGGAACAGGTGATTTTTCAAATTCCTCAACATGATCAGCGGTAATATTCCCTCCCATGAAAACGATGCCATCCACCTGTTTCCCTAGCATTGTGCCTAATAAATGTAATTCTTTCTCTTTGTTTTGGTCGGAATTACTTAAAATGATATTGTATTTATACATAGTTGCAATATCTTCAATACCTCGTGCTAATTCAGCAAAAAAGATATTGGAGATATCAGGGATAATGACTCCGACTGTTGTTGTCTTTTTACTTGCCAATCCTCTAGCAACCGCATTTGGACGGTAGCCCAGTCGTTCAATAACTTCTAATACTTTTTTGCGGGTTACTGGCTTTACATTTGGATTTCCATTCACTACGCGTGAGACTGTTGCCATGGAAACATTAGCTTCGCGGGCAACATCATAAATGGTAATATTCACGTTTAAACACTCTCCTAAAACGATCCTTATTTCTCTTATTTTACAGCAGCTAGTAAAAACCTATCCGCTTTGTGAGAAAATATACAAATTGATATATGTCTTTAACTATACGATAAGAAGATTAAACCTGCAATTGCATTGGTCACATTTTCTATTTTTTTCAACAAAAAACCTTCTGCAGGCAAATGCAGAAGGTTTTTCTAAATGATAGCAATATTAAATCCGGACAAAGTTTGATTTAAGTAATTCGTTATAGAATTGATCAAACTGGTCAAGATTCATTTGCTGCTGTGCGTCTGATAGGGCAACAGCAGGGTCTGGATGAACTTCAGCCATCACGCCGTCTGCACCAATTGCAAGTGCAGCCTTAGCAGCTGGAAGAAGCAAGTCTCTTCTTCCTGTGGAATGTGTTACATCGACCATTACCGGCAAATGGGTTTCTTGTTTCAAAATAGGAACTGCTGAAATATCAAGCGTGTTTCTTGTTGCTCTTTCATAAGTTCTAATCCCGCGTTCACAAAGGATGATTTGGCCATTTCCTTGTGACATAATGTATTCTGCCGCATTAATAAACTCTTCTATTGTTGCTGCAATACCTCTTTTTAATAATACTGGCTTCTTAACAGCACCAGCCGCTTTTAATAGTTCAAAGTTTTGCATATTTCTGGCGCCGATTTGAATGACATCAATGTAATCAATCGCCATTTCAATATCAGCAGGGTTTACGATTTCACTAATAACAGCCATATCAAATTCATCGGCAACACGTTTTAAAATTTTTAATCCTTCTACTCCTAAGCCTTGGAAATCATATGGAGAAGTTCTAGGCTTATACGCACCACCACGAAGAAGCTTTAGACCTTTATCTTTCATGGCCTTTGCCACAGTCGCTACTTGTTCATAGGATTCAACAGCACATGGTCCAAAGACAAAATGCGGCTTACCATCGCCGACCTTTTCACCCTTTAAGGTTACAATGGTGTCCTCAGGCTTTTTCTTTCTTGAGACAAGTAATGCTTTTTCATGATCATCTTTTTGTAGATTTAAGCCAGCTTTAAAGATTTCTTTGAAGATATGATCGATGGTTGCATCTTCAAACGGCCCATCGTTGTGCTCCTTGATAACCTCAAGCATTTTTCTTTCTCGGACTGGATCGTAACGGTATACTCCTTGATTACCTTTTACTTGTCCAATCTCTTGGACGAGGTGAGCTCTTTCATTAATTAGCCTCAACAACTCCAAGTTTACTTCATCTACACGCGCTCTCAATTGATCCAATTGATTTGTACCCATTACGCATCCCCATCCTTTCTTTTGCAAATCAGTATTATTATTCTTTCGGCAAATGTTTACTGGTTCACAAGGTTAAAAATTTGAAATTTTAAAACATTTTTTAATTAGGCTTTATTATAGCGGAAATTAATTTTTTTGTCACTTCTTTTTTCTTTAATAGTTAGACGCTTTTAAGCACTAAAGTACTCATTGTATATTTGTATATATTTAAGTAATTTATGTTTTTCAATATGAAAATGTGAACAAATTACAAGCTATTTTTATATATTTTCATTTATAGCATTTGCCAAAGAGCGGTTGGTTATTTTCCAATGGGAAGCATTCCACTTAGCTTCTCCGTTTGAAAACAGAATAGCTTGTGGGGATTCATGTTTAATTTGAAATTTATCGGCAACATCATTAGAAAGTTGGCGTGAATCCTGAACAGCTAAGAAATACGTTGGGATATCCTGGTTTTCATCTGAATATTTTTCATATTCCTTATACGCCGCATGACTAATTGGACAAGTTAAACTATGCTTTAACAAATAAAATTTACTTTCTTTTTGGAGCAAATCCTCAAATTGTTCGACTGTATCAATTTTTTCTAACATAAAAAAACCTCCCTAAAATAAATAAAACGGTGAAGTAATTTTATCACTTCACCGTACCTATAACAAATAAACCGATTTAAAGCTTGACCTTACTTTCTTCTTCTTCCAAAGCCCTTTCTGCTTCCTCTATTCTTTTCCGTATTTCATCATTGTCTACTGTTGACTCAATATCTATTTTTTTCGAAAAAGTTGGTTTTGGTTTCCCTATCGAAATATAAGCGGGAGCTGATTCTTCTCCAGCTTCAGCTTTAATTACTGTTTTGTTCTTCGCCTTATTTAACAGCCCTGATGATTGCTGGATTAAACCTTGTGAAAGTGAAGTGGTTTTTGATGCCAAATCATTGCTTTTACTCACTACATTTTCCCGTAAATCGGCAGTTTTTTCCATGATGGAATCTGCTTGATTACTTAAAGTAATGCGCAGTTCTTTCCCAGTCTTTGGAGCCAAAAGCAGTGCCGCAGCAGCACCGACAGCTCCTCCGATTAAAGCTCCTAATAAGAAGCCTGATGATGATCCTTCATTTCGGGTTTGGTTTGTTTCTCGAGATTCATAATCTCTATTTGACATTTATATTACCTCCCTTAATTTATTTAATGTGCTCTGATTCTCGGTTTAACTTCAGAATTAACTTCATTATTTACTTGCTTTCTTGCCTGCCACTTGTCCTTTAATTCGAGGAGAATATTGCTCCATTGAATGATTTGCGCAACCTTTTCCTTGCTATCCTCTACTGTCTGGTCTACCGAGGTTGTGATGCTTTTAAGCGTTCCATTAAATCCGGCAATAGTTGTACCAACATCCTTTACCGCTGTTACCACACTATTTAGGTCCTTGGATTTTTGATGAATATCCTCCGCCAATGCATTCGTTCTTTGTAACAGCAGGTGAGTTTCACCCATAACGGCATCAAGTTGTTTTTCTAATCCCTTTAACGTGCCGGAAACTCCTGTCAATGTCTCTTGAAGCGATTTAAGCGTTTTCGATAAATAGATGACAAGCACAAGAAACGCAATCGCGATCAAGGCTACGCTTAAGTATAAAATAATTTGCATTGTGATACCTCCGCCTTAACTCTATCATTATGTATTACCCATCAGTGATGGATATAAACCTCGCTAATAATCTTATACTACTTCAATATTTTTGTCTTCAATTCCTGCCATTTGTTTTAAAAAGTTCATCCGTAAATCAGTAGTTGGAACTTTATCTATGAACTTTCCTTCTTGTTTCGGTTACAATAATACTTGTATGTCATTTTTTCTGTTGGAGGCGTTATGATGAAGGATCCTCGTATTGAGAAACTAGCTAAAAATTTAATTAATTATTCCGTGCAGCTTCAAAAAGGAGAAAAAGTGCTGATTGAAAACTTTGGGCTGCAGCGGGAGCTTGTCACAGCCCTTGTGAAAGAAGCCTATGAAGCTGGCGGTTACCCATTTGTTTTAATCAAAGATCATCAGGTTGATCGTTCTTTATTATTAGGTGCACAGGAAGAACAGTTTAATATGATGGCTGAGTTTGAAGCGAATGTTATGAGTAAAATGGATGCATACATAGGGCTGCGTTCAGGCAGCAACATCAATGAACATGCTGATGTTTCAGATGACAAAATGAAAATCCATGGTAATACCATTGGCAAAAAGGTACACCGCGATATCCGTGTCCCTAAAACAAAATGGGTTGTTCTCCGCTACCCGACTTCAAACATGGCACAACTAGCAAAAATGAGTACCGAAGCATTTGAAGACTTTTATTTTGATGTTTGTAACCTTGATTACGGAAAAATGGATAAAGCCATGGATAGTCTGGTAGACTTAATGAACCGTACAGATAAAGTCCGCATTACCGGTCCTGGTACAGACCTGACTTTCTCTATTAAAGATATTCCAGCCATTAAATGTGCTGGAAGATTAAATATCCCAGATGGGGAAGTATATACCGCTCCTGTCCGGAATTCAGTAAACGGGTTCATTACTTATAATACGCCATCACCATACCAAGGCTTTACCTTTGAAAATGTGAAGCTAACCTTTAAGGATGGAAAAATAGTTGAAGCAGAAGCAAATGATAGTTCTAGGATAAATAAAATCTTTGACACCGATGAAGGAGCGCGCTATATCGGGGAGTTTGCAATTGGGGTCAATCCATATATCCTCAATCCAATGCAGGATATTTTGTTCGATGAAAAAATAGCCGGCAGCTTCCATTTTACCCCTGGCCAATGCTATGATGATGCCTTTAATGACAATCATTCTAACATTCATTGGGATATGGTCAATATCCAGCGCCCTGAATATGGAGGCGGCGAAATGTATTTTGATGATGTGCTAATCCGAAAAGATGGTCTATTTGTCCTTCCGGAGTTAGAGTTATTAAATCCTGCTAAATTGAAGTAAGAAAAAAGGATGCCGCATGTGACGGCATCCTTTTTTCTTTATTGTACAACTTCTTTTTCATAGGATTCTTGAAATTTTTGAATGTCTCCGGCACCCATAAAAATAATGACGCTGTTGTTAAAATCTTTTAACACTGAAGTGTTTTCTTCAGAAAGCAATTCAGCCCCAGGAATTTTATCCTGTAAATCCTTTATGGACAGCTTGCCGTGCTTTTCACGGGCAGAACCGAAAATTTCACACAAATAGGCTTTGTCGGCCCCTCGCAAGCTTTCCGCAAAATCATCTAAGAATGCCTGCGTCCGTGTGAACGTATGAGGCTGGAATACTGCTATAATTTCGCGGTCAGGATATTTTTGCTTTGCAGCCTCAATGGTTGCTTTAATTTCAGTCGGATGGTGGGCATAATCATCAATTAAGGTTTGGGAACCCATATTTTTTTCGGAAAATCTTCTTTTTACACCTTGGAAAGTCATTAATCTTTCCTTGACCGTTTCTGCATTGATTTCTTCATAATGGCATAAACCAATGACCGCTAATGCATTTAATACACTGTGGTCACCGAAGGTTGGAATGGAAAAGGTATCATAAAAAGTATTTCGTATAAAGACATCAAAGGTAGTCCCATTCGTCGTCTTCACGAGATTTTTAGCCTGATAGTCATTTTCGTCCGCAAATCCGTAGAACAAGACTGGAACTTTTGCCTGGATTTTTTGCAGTTGTTCGTCATCTCCAAAAGCAAATATCCCTTTTTTTACTTGGACTGCCATCTCCTGAAAAGCAGAAAATACGTCATCAATATTGGCGAAATAATCAGGATGATCAAAGTCAATATTGGTCATGATTGCATAGTCAGGGAAATAGGATAAGAAATGCCTTCTATATTCACAAGCTTCAAAAACAAAGTATTCTGCGCCTTCCTCCCCCTTACCTGTCCCATCACCAATTAAAAAGGATGTTGGCTTGGCACCAGCGATAACATGGGACATCAGCCCTGTTGTTGAAGTTTTCCCGTGTGCGCCAGTAATGGCGACACTCGTAAAATTTTGCATAAAATCGCCTAAAAAGCGATGGTAACGTACTATAGGAAGTCCGAGCTCCATAGCCCTTTGAATTTCCTCATGGGTATCGGGAAAAGCATTCCCAGCAATAATCGTCATTCCTGGCTTGATATTTTCCTTTTGAAAGGGAAGGATCTTGATCCCTGATTTTTCAAGGGAGACCTGAGTAAAAAAGTGCTTTTCGACATCGGAGCCCTGCACTTGAAATTTCATATCATGAAGAACTTGTGCCAGTGCACTCATTCCAGACCCCTTTATACCTACAAAATGGTAAATAGTCATAGAAGAACCTCCAACCAACGTCTATCTGTAAAACAGTATATGACATCTGTCTGTATTTGCTAACAAGAAAAGTGGATGTGCTTATGCACATCAATCGTCCAAATTACTTTCTAAATAAATTCATTTCATTATTATAACATTGTTTATTCATAAAAACTATTTACGTCATAGAAGCTTTATTCTGTTTAACTTTGCTTTATATATTATTTGTTCGCGTTAATAAAGAATACTATAGATTAACTAATAATACTAGAATCTTGAATTGACTCTAAGTCAGCCTCCGTAATCAATACATCCCGCGCTTTGCTGCCATTGGCACTTGTAATATATCCATTCTGCTCGAGCATATCCATCAATCTTGCCGCGCGGTTATAGCCAATCTTAAAGCGCCGCTGCAGGCTCGAAGTAGACGCACCGCCTTGATCGACAATGAATTCACAGGCTTCAAAAAACAGTTCATCTTCCCCTTCTGCGACTTGTGCTTTTTTTAGAAGCTCATCCTGCTCGAACAAATAGTCAGGCTCCCGCTGCTCCCTGACATGTGCCACAACAATATCAATTTCTTCATCAGATACAAATGTGCCCTGCAGGCGGACTGGCTTTGAAGAGCCATTTTCTAAAAATAACATATCACCGCGGCCGAGCAGTTTTTCCGCCCCGCTAATGTCGATAATGGTACGAGAATCGACCTGTGAGGAAACAGAAAAGGCAATTCTTGTAGGGATATTTGCCTTTATTAATCCGGTAATAACGTCCACTGAAGGCCTTTGCGTTGCAACGATAAGGTGAATTCCGCAAGCCCTTGCTTTTTGGGCAATCCGGCAAATGGCTTCTTCGACATCCGCAGGAGACATCATCATTAAATCAGCCAGCTCATCAATGATAATCACGATAAACGGAAGCTTATCTGAATATCTTTTATGCTGAATCGCTAATTCATTAAATCGGCCTATGTCACGAACACCCGTGTGGGCAAACAGTTCATAGCGTCTTTCCATTTCATCTACAGCCCATTTTAATGCTGCGGTTGCTGCTTTCACATCCGTAATGACAGGGCTGACTAGGTGTGGAATCCGATTGTATGGTGCAAGCTCGACCATTTTCGGGTCAATGAGCAAAAGCTTTAAATCATCAGGACTCGCTTTAAATAACAGACTTACCAAAATTGTGTTAATACAAACACTTTTACCAGAGCCAGTTGCTCCCGCAATTAAGCCATGGGGCATTTTCTTAAGGTCGGTTACAATAGGGTTGCCGGCAATATCAAGCCCCAGCACAGCCGTTAGTGGTGAAGCTGCTTCTTGAAAAACACGGTTCCCGATAATTTCGTTGATCATCACGGGTCTTGATTTTTGATTAGGCACTTCAATACCAATCGTGTGTTTTCCTGGGATAGGCGCTTCGATTCGAATATCCCTTGCTGCAAGACTAAGCTTTATATCATCGCTTAAATTAGTTATTTTATTTACCTTTACTCCTGGCTCCGGCTGGACCTCAAAACGAGTGACAGACGGCCCCTGTGTAACATTGACGACACTTGCCCCTACATTAAAATTTTGTAGGGTTTGATTTAATAGGTCCTGTTGATAGTAAATCCAGTCATTATCCTTTTCTTCCGATATTGGTGGGCTTAATAAGCCGGAATCCGGAAACCTATAACCGTCTCGAGGGGCTGGGGGTTGATAGCTTTCATCCTTCTTTTCAGGTTCTTGAGCGCTTGCTTGAACGATTTCAATATTTCTTGACTCTTTTATCGGCCTTTGCTCCCGATCTTCTCTTCTAGTTCTTTTTCTTGCTTCCCATTTTTCTTTATCTTGTTTGAGCATCATTACATTAAAAGGTAATTTTGAGCGCATAGGTCTTGATGTTTCTGGCTGCTCAATTGGTTCCTCAACGATAATCTCTTCTTCAACATCATTATTTTCATATAGTTTTTCGTTCTGTTCAGGTTCAACTGGTATAGGAATAACTTCGGCCATCTCTTCTTCCTTAACAGCTATCTGCACATTATTATCGTCCATAACCGAAACAATCTCTTCTGTTTCATAGACTGTCTCTACAGTTGCAGCGATTAAATCTAGCTTGCTTTCAGATTCTTCTTCTAAAAAATGACTTAATTCATGCTCGATGATAGAATCCATTTTTTTAGGCCTATTAAATCCAAAAACAGGTGAGGGGATTTCTGTTGGATGAAAGGGACCGCGCATATTCGCTGGCTGTTCTTTCTTTGGAATTGGTGCTTTAATATTTTCTTTTGGCGTTTCCTTTTTTAGCGTTGGTCTATCAGTTTTCTCTTTCCTTACCCTTTTTTCCGGAATTACTGCCGATCTTCTTTTTATTGCAGGGGTGTCTTCAATTGTCCGTCTTTTGCTGATTGGACTGTGAGAAGATTTAATTTCACATTTGGGATATTGATAAGAAATTCTAAGCTCTAAATCCTTAATGTTATCATCATTATTCAGAAATGGATGGCCATCGGTTTTTTTATTATTTATTGTTAAATGGGCAAATTCCTCTTCCTCATCTTTTTTAAACCTTTGAAAAAAGTCTTGGATCCAACTCAAAACTATCACTCTTTCTCTTTCATCTATCATTCTATTTTATCAGTAATTGATATTTTTTCGACATAATTCCACTGAATTAGCCGAAATTTATTCGAATGAATGAAAAAAGACCACCTAGAATGTGATCTCTTTGAATTCTATTTTATTTATTTTTCCCTAAAATAAAAATAGGCTCTAATTCCCCATTTTCGTATAAAAAGGATAACGCTGTAATCGGGACACGGCCATTAGCAAAAAAGCTCATAGCCATTTGCGCTAATACATCGTATCCCCGGTCATTACGGATATCACCGATTATTAATACATCTTGATGCGGCACGGCAACCACCATCGTCCCGGTAATTTGTTTCTCAATATCATTTAGGAAGCCTTTATTTAATATCCTGCTGGCATCATACCCATCATTGGTGTTAAGAAAATAAAAGGTATTACCGGCAACCTGATCCTCTTTTAGTGGCGTTGTCAGCGATCTTACATTAAATAGGGCAATCTCCTTTATTCGAGAATGGACCCACCCCTCTTTTTTCATAACGCGTGCGTCAATTAATCGGTAGGTTTTACCCATATCATAGGCATAATATATTTTTGTTTCAGCTGTATGTTCATCGATTAAAAACGGGACCCCCTCCTCTGCTTCCTTTGGAAAAGATGAGGAGCGAATGACAGGGAAAATCCTTTTTTCGTGATCCGTTAATTGGACGGTGTCCTCCATAGCACGCAGGCCTTCTTCAACATAATAAACAACTTCATCGATAGCCTTTTCATTTTCCACATTCCATTTGGCCACTATCCCAGGCAAGGAAATGGTAATCCCTTTCTTGACTACTTCACTTTCGATTCGAAGCTGATCTTTTTCACGGTCATAAGTTATAAGTCGATCTTTTGCAGCCAACCGTGCTTCTAATTCTTTACGCATTTTGTTACTATCCATTTTCAACATGCATCCCTCCCTAAAAGGGTATTTCCCTTATTGTACAATAAAAAACTCCCATCTCAAAAGGAGAGGGAGCTAGTTGGTATTATGATTTCAACCCCGTGATAAATCCTTCAATTTCTTCTTGCGTTTTGCGATCCTTACTTACAAAACGGCCAAGCTCTTTCCCGTTTTCATATGCAATAAAGCTTGGAATCCCAAATACATCTACTTGCTGGCATAGATCAATAAATTGATCGCGGTCAATATGGATAAAGGTATATTCCGTAAATTTCGCTTCAATTTCAGGCAGCGCTGGTTCAATAAAACGGCAATCACCACACCACTTTGCTGAAAACATAAAAATCGTTTTCCCATTATCTTTTAGCTGTTCAAATTCCTCGATTGATTCTAAATGTTTCAAATTCAACGCCTCCGTTTGAATTATCTCGATCTTCTCAAATCATATCAGCCATTCTGCCGATTAGTCCATCGATATGCATTTTTGAACATGTACACTGACTTGCCTATTATTTACTAAACTTAACTGAATTAACAATTTGCATCATCGCTTTACCATCTTCAACCAAGTCACTGGTCTCCGTCTGTGTCGTTATTTTTGTGCCGCCAATTCCGACTGTCAGTTCGTTTTGATCATCATCTAATTCCTTTATCGTTAAAAAGCCAAATTTACTGTCAGAGGTAAACTTTTCATTTGTATTAAGCCTCTTATACTGATTAACTGTTCCTTTATAAACCACTTCACTTAAGCTGTCTTCCTGAGGATTTACGAAAAGTATATAGATCTTGGAACCATTTTTTAAAATGATGTTATTGGGTTTTTCATCTTTTATTTTATAACCATTGGGTAAATAAAAATGAATTTTTCCACTCTTTTCATTTGACTGTTCCGCTTTTTCCTGTAAGGCTGATTTCACAGTTTTTATTGTGTTTTTACTTTCATCCTTCAATGAAGCATGGCTGCAGGCTCCTAATACAAAAAATAATAAGCTCAATATGGTAATAGTTTTAAAAAGTTTCAGGATGCACTCCCCCAATTCACGACAATAGTCCTATCTACATCATACCTTCCAGAATATTCAAAAGACAAGACTTTTTGTCGAAAATCGCCGTCGAAAAAGAGAGATTAATCTTCTGAATGCGTTTTTTGATAGGTATATTGTCCAATCAGGAGATTCATGACATGGGTAAACATTTCCACTCGGTTAACGAGACCATTTGTGAAGATTCCAATTGCCCCTTCGTGTTTTCTGACATTTTTCTTATTAGCGTAATCATCCATGACTGGTCCGAGCTCTTCTCCCGCATGAAGTCTTACTGCTATTTCTTCAGGCAGTAAAACCCGGGCACCACCGGCAATAATCGGTGCCTTACCTTTTGATGCCAGTGCCCCCCAGTTACAAATCAGCAAGCCCTGGCTTGTTTCCTGTACGCCTCCTTCAAGGCCAATGCCAATATCGCCATTACCTTGATTTAACGCTTCAACTGCCCGGTTAACCGCTCCGCGAATTGTTTCTTCATCTGAAAAGGGCTGAGCATTTACTCCGGACGGTATATCCATAGTAATAAACTCTGCGTCTTGATTTAGAAAGCAATTTTTTACTGCAGTAATTTTTGCCAGGTTTTTTGATCCAATTATGACTTTCATGTAAGCATCTCCTTTTGCATATGAAAAGGAGGCATGTAGAATGCCCCCCTAAAATTAACTGTTTGCTTTAATCGTATCCACTGTGGTTTGATCACAAGACTTCACTAATTTAATTAACAATTCTTTTGCGGCGGCGTAATCATCTACATGAACGATGGAGGCATGGGTATGAATATAACGAGAACAAATACCAATAACCGCACTTGGAACACCTTGATTGGATTGATGTACACGGCCGGCATCTGTTCCGCCTTGTGAAACAAAATATTGATACGGAATATTGTGCGTTTCAGCCATATCGAGGACAAATTCCCTCATTCCACGATGTGTCACCATCGATTTATCCAGGATGCGAAGCAAGGCTCCTTTTCCTAAATGGCCAAATTCTAATTTGCTTCCAGTCATATCATTAGCAGGACTCGCATCAAGCGCAAAAAATATGTCAGGATTAATCATATTGGCAGCCGTTTGTGCTCCACGCAAGCCTACTTCTTCCTGGACAGTTGCACCAGAATAAAGGATGTTTGGCAAGGTCTCATCTTTTAGTTCTTGAAGCAATTCGATCGCGAGGCCGCAGCCATAGCGATTGTCCCATGCTTTTGCTAATATCTTTTTTTCGTTTGCCATTGGCGTAAATGGACAAATCGGAAGGATCACCTGACCTGGCTTTATACCAATCCTTTCGGCATCTTCACGATCATCGGCACCGATGTCGATCAGCATATTTTGAATTTCCATTGGCTTGTTTCGTTTCGCTTCGTCTAAAAGATGGGGAGGGATAGAACCGACCACTCCAATAATAGGACCATTCTTTGTCATGATTTGTACACGCTGAGCTAGTATCACCTGACTCCACCATCCGCCAAGCGGCTGAAAACGAAGCATTCCATTATCTGTAATGGCGGTAACCATGAAACCTACTTCATCCATATGTCCTGCCACCATTACGGTAGGCCCGACCCCTTTTTTCACACCAAAAATGCTGCCTAATTTATCTTGAACGATTTCATCCGCGTACTGTGATAATTGTTCCCTCATGAAATTTCTAACTAAATGTTCATTCCCTGGGGCTCCAGGGAGCTCTGTTAGCGTTTGAAAAAGCTTTAAGGTTTGTTCGTTCATAGTCAGACTCCTTTAGTTTTTCTCGAGATTAGTATAGTATGTATCCTTTTATTTTACAGAAATTTCGAACCCCTTACCACTATTTCTAATTCGACTGTTATATTATCTTCTACAATCCAAATAAGATATACTGAGGTTGGGATAGTTTGATCAGAATATTTTCTGAATAGATGGGGGTGCTTTTTTTGAACTGGAAATCATTTCTGCTTGGTGCTGCTTTAGGTGCCATTAGCGGGTATGCGGCAAAGGAAATCCTAAGCCAAAAAACAACTGTCACACCTGAAAAAGTTTTGGAGCACGTCAAGAAACAATTTAAACAAAATGGGCCTATTAGTGGTTCATGGATACACATGGCTGTTGAGCCGTACGAAAAGCAGCAAATAAAATATCAGGTTTACAAAGGCGGCATCTCCAAAAATAACAACGGATTAAATGAACAATTTGAATTTATCGCTGATGCCCAAACAGGTACCATCTTAAATATTCAACCTTTATCCAGTAATTAAAAAACGGCCGCATCCAAAATCGATGCGGCTATTTTTGGTCTTAGCAATGGGTTGTTGATTTGCACTCCAGGCGCGAGCGGTTCGCGGGCGTGCCGGGTAGCCTCCTCGGCGCTTTGGCGCCTGCGGGGTCTCCCGCAGGCGCCTTCCGCTCCAATCAACAATGTTATATATCAAAAATGTTTTTTAACACAATCTTTTATTAAGAGCGTTTTATGCCTTCGATTATTTTTCCATTTAAGTCCCATTTGACTGCACGGTAAAAGGCATCATGGTAAAATGTAAACCATGCCTTTCTCTCGATTGCGCAGGATACCCATTTTTCTTTTGCAGCAATAGAATCCATTGGATAATCATCATAGGCCATAACCCATAAAACATTTTGATGGGCATGTGTCGCCATGAGGTCAGCCATATGGATGGCCATTTCCCCTTCATCGTCAATAATAAGGATCGAATGTCCGTCGCTATGCCCGCCTGTATGGATCATTCGAATCGCTCCGAAACTCCACGTTTCGTCGAACGTTTCAACCTGTGTTTCAATGGCTTCCCAGTTTTCTTTCCAATATGTATTCTTGGACCGGATATTCGGGTTTCGCATCTCTTCCCATTCTACATTTGAAGTGATGATTTTCGCATTTGGGAAGGAAGAAGTATAACCGCCATCTTCAAGCTTCGTTAATCCACATGCATGGTCAAAATGTAAATGTGTCATTAACACATAATCTATGTCCCCAGCATTTAATCCTAGTTTGGCCAATGAAGAGTCAACCTCAGATTCCTTTGTAACCCCATAATTTCTTTGTTGTTTCTCCGTTAACTTTCCATTACCAATCCCGGATTCAACTAATAAATTTTTATCATTCATTTGAATCAGAATTGGGTCGGTTGGCAATTCAATTTGGTTTTTCTCATTGGGTGGATATTTCTTCGACCATAATCCTTTGGGAACCACGCCAAACATGGCACCACCATCTAAATTAGTCACTCCTCCAGATAACCAGGTCAGTGTTACGTTTCCAATCTTTAATGTTTGCATTATTTCAACCCCCTTTTTTCTATTTTAGCATTGTCCCATATTTAGGAAAAATAAAAAGAACAGTCCCTAAAAGGAACTGTCTTCATTATTAGTTTTGATATTTTACTTCACAGCGGTATATACGATTCCCCATTTCGGAGAATTTCTCTTCATATTCCGTCATGATGTTACCTTCGTAACCACTCTTATGGAAATCTAAGCTAAGATATTTTAATAATAAGCCGTACTCTGAAAAGCTCATTAGCGAATATTCAAACAGTCCTTGATTGTCTGTTTTAAAATGAATTTCCCCACCATCAACTAAAATATCCTCATAAAGCTTTAAGAAATCTTTATAGGTCAATCTTCTTTTTTCATGACGTACTTTTGGCCATGGATCTGAGAAATTCAAATAAACACGGTCAACATCATTTTTCGCAAAATATTTCTCTAAATCAGCCGCATTCACATTTAGCAGCCTAAGGTTTGGCAAATCCGCTTCAATTAAACGATCTAAAGCCGCAACGATGACACTGTCAAACAATTCAATGCCCATATAATTAATTTCTGGATTTGCCTTTGCCATTTCGGTAATGAATCGGCCTTTTCCAGTTCCAACCTCGATATGAAGCGGTTGCTCATTTCCAAATACCTCATGCCATTTACCTTTACACAACTCTGGATTCGCTACGATATATTGAGGATGCTGCTCTATTTTATCCTTTGCCCAAGGTTTATGTCTAAGTCTCATATTTGCACTCCTAAAAAATAATTTCGTTCAAACCATAACACGCGACCCTTTCACTTGCAAGCCAATCCTGTTGGAAAAAAGCAAAATGCATAAACAAAAAAAGAATTCACAACCTAACTGTGAATTCTTTTTATAAAAATCCCACTTGAAAGGGTGTTGTGTCATGCCATTAAGTCATAGTGACCAGGTTGCCTTACTTAAGGATATATTAAGCAATCATCAAACAGATTGCTGCGGGTCTGTAGCAGAATGTGAACAACTAGAACGATTAGTGAAATCCCTCATGGTTAACACACAGGTCGATCAAAATGTTAAAAACATTTTGCAGGAGGTTTATCAATACAGCCAGTATGGTGCTGGGACAGCCAATTTGGATGAACATATCCAATCTAACCAAGAAAACCTATCACAATGGGTAAACGATATTGGTCAGTTTTCTTAATTAGAGGATTTCCGCTAAAAACTTTATCCACTTATCCCTTTCTTCGATGCGGTTTTTATTTTTATACCACTGGATTGAAGATAAGGTCTGTAAAGTCGTATACCATTTCATTCTAAGCCTTAATTGATCAGTCAGCAGCGTGTTCCCGTACATGCTTAGCCAATCCTGCCAATTTTCTTCTGGAATATACCAATATAAAAGCAGACCAAGGTCGATCGCAGGGTCGGCTATCATTGCCCCGTCCCAATCAATTAAATACAACTGGTTGTCTTCCGCAAGCAGCCAGTTGTTATGATTCACATCACCATGACATACCACTTTTTCTTCACTATAAACATTTTTCGCTTCCTTCTTTAAGAAGTTCAATGTTTTTTGTACTTCAGGAAATTCAAGGATTTGTTCATCCAAGTCATCTATCACTGTTTGAAAAAGGGTTTCGGGATCCAATGGTGATTTTTCTAACCGGCTAAGCATACCCAGCATCGGCTCTGATTGGTGAATTTTTTTCAACAGCCTGGCAACAAGCTCCTGATTCATCTCTGATGGTTTCAGTTCCCGGCCTTCAAGCCATTGCTGTGCTGTTATGACATCTCCGTTTTCCAACCGTTTCGTCCAAACAAGCTTTGGGACGATACCTTCTGCCGATAGTACCGCAAGGAAAGGAGAAGAATTCCGCTTTAAAAAAAGCCTTTGATCTTCATATCTTGCATAAAAGGCTTCTCCTGTCGCGCCTCCAGCAGGGATAATTTCCCACTCTTGTCCTAATATATGTTCCAAAATTGTTCACCTTCAATTATGCCGTTCTAATGGGAGCATTTAGATAAGGCTCTTTTCGTAACCTTGTTGCTTTTGGAACCTAGTAAGGTTCATTAACTAAGTTTATAGGCAAAACTCGCAAAAGTGCTTACAAAAAGATGCCATGACGCTTCTAGTTATACGGGTTTATAAACTTATACGAAAAACAACAATTTATGCGAAAATACCTTAGATAAAAAAGCATGCGCCTTTTTACCTTCATTTAATAAATAAAAAAAGGCTATTGAAACCATAGCACACAATAGCCATCTTAATAAATTTTATCTCCAATTGCCTTTTTTCGTCAAGTAATCTTGGGAAACTATTTTTTCACTAAAACATTTAACGAGATTGGTTCAACAATTATTTCCCCAACCTTAAAGGCTTTAGATGTAGAAATCCCTGCAAATTCATGATTGGCTATAACAGTCCATTCCCCTTCAGGCAGTGTGATCTGCTGCTCACGGGAAGACGAATTAATGATTAAGATTACTTTTGCCTTTTCATAATAAATACCTAAAACATGGGAGTTAAACGGTAAAATTCGAATATTCGAGCGAATTTCAGCTTGGGCTCTCATGCGAAAGCAGGAATATGTTTTTCGGATTTGAATAAGGCCTTTAATATACTCCACATTTTCTTTATATGTGCTTTTCCGATCCCAATCGAGTTGGTTAATGGGATCTGGCGAATGATAACTGTTTCCATCCCCTTGTTTCGTTCGAAAAAACTCCTGCCCGCTATGCAGGAAAGGAATCCCTTGTGCCAATAAGACCAACCCCGTCGCGAGACGGTGATATTTCATTCGGGAAGATTCATCCGTATTTTTGTGACAGGCCAAAAGCTTATCCCACATGGTATGATTATCATGACATTCAACATAATTTACTGATTGGGATGGTTCATTAAACAATCCATTTCCTTTTTTATTGAAACCGATGCTTCCCGTCATTAACTCAATTGCTGCCTCAAGATAATGCTCATTTCCTAAAGCGTAGCCTTTATCAAATAAATTAAAAGTACTGCCTTTAATGCTGTCGCGAAACTTATCATTAAACTGGGCAATTCCCGGCATCTTCGCTTGATTCGCTATAATCGCCTTTCGCTCTTGAGGAAGGGGCGTGTTTAGATTCCAGCCCTCACCCAAAATAATCGTGTCATTTGCAGTGATGTCACAGACATTTCTTACTAAATTCATTGTCTCAACATCCAAAATACCCATTAAGTCAAATCGAAAGCCATCAATATGGTATTCTTCCATCCAGAATTGAATCGAGTCTAAAATAAATTTTCTAACCATCCTTCGCTCAGAGGCAATATCATTGCCAACACCAGTCCCGTTTGAAGGCAGTCCAATTTCATTATGACGGAAATAATAACCTGGAACCACTTTTTCAAAAGAGGAATTTTCGCGGATATAAATATGATTATAAACGACATCCATAATGACCCTGATCCCAGCACGATGTATTTGATCAATTAAATGCTTTAATTCCAAAATTCTGGAATAGGGATTAGAGGGATCTGTAGAATAACTGCCTTCTGGAGCATTAAAATGAAGCGGGTTATATCCCCAGTTATAATCCTTGGTTGGTTCCAGTTCATTAACACCTGCAAAATCATGTACAGGAAGAAATTCAATATGGGTAATTCCCAAATCTTTTAAATAGGACAATCCTGTGGGTCCACAATCTCTACCTTTCGTGTCTAACTCACCAGCACCAAGATAAAGACCTTTATGACTTACTCCGCTCCCCGGATGAATGGTAAAATCTCTGATATGTGTTTCATAAATAATCGCATCAACAGGGTTTGAGATACATGGGAGATTGACTTTGGGACGATTTGTTTTTGCCAGGTTTACAATAACACCATGTTCACCATTTGCCGTCAAGGCCTTCACATAAGGATCAATTACCTCACGCCATTCCAAGTTAACGTGAACAAGAAAGCTATAATGATAGTATTCTAAATCACCATTTACGGTAACGGACCAAATCCCACGTTCTTCCCGCTTCATTTTTATAATTTCTGAAAATTGACTGTCAGAAGGGCGTAATTTTAATTTGACGCCTGTTGCTGTAGGAGCCCAAAGTTTTAACTGACTTTGATTTTCACTATAGGTCACGCCTAGATCATTACCGTCATAATAAAATTTATCATCAAATGAATCCGTTCGGATAACTGCGCCTATCTGAAGATCTGTTTTTCCTCCATGTTCATCCAATATCCAATACTGTCTTCCAAACAAAATTTCCTCTGAATGCTGGCAAATATACTTCATCTTGTTTTCTATTTGCCGCTTTTCCAAGATTGTCAAAGGAAATTGTTGAAAGTCATCGGAAACAATGAATGAAGAGGATTTACCATGATGATATGAAAGTGGCAGAAGAATCGTAATGATCTTCATCTCATCTAAGTAGGCAAGAAAATTTCGTTCAGTGGCAATCATTAGAATCCCTCTCTTTCAAATCAACTATTTCTTGACGTGCCCTTCTTGTTAACACTGACAGGGCTTTCGGTTGCAGGTTAATGGTCAGGGGTGTAAATCCAAGATGCTCTCCATCCCCATGAACATAGAGAGAGTCATTTGAATGAATGGAGACAACCTTCCCTTTAAAGGTTTTCACTTCTTTAAAATAGATATGTTTTCCCCAAAAAACACTTATAAAAACTAGTAACAACTTAAATCTAGATAACTCATGAACAACCGTTATATCGAAAAGTCCATCATCTGGTTCAGCTTCAGGAGCAATTTTCATACCGCCTCCATAATAAGGTTGATTGGAAACGGTAACAAACCATGTTTGTTCAAATATATGCTTTTTCCCTTCAATTGATAAATCAATTGTGGATGTTTTAAAAGTAAAAACTTTTTTTAGGAGAAAATACACATAAACCAAGCGGCCCATTGAAAGCTTATTAAACAAAGCCTTTATTGGGGATTGATTCACTTCATAGGAAATAAGGGCATCAAATCCTGCACCCATATTGTTTATAAAATAGTGCTCGGAATGGTCTCCCAGCATTATTTTTCCAGTATCAATTGAGTGTACTTCCTGCTTCATCAGCCGGATTATCACCTTAAGGGCTTCTAATGGATCTGAAGGTATTTGAAACCCTCGAGAAAAGTCGTTTCCTGACCCCCCAGGGATAAATCCTAAAGTAATTTTATGGTTATTCACAATCATTCCATTCATAACTTCATGCATAGTTCCGTCTCCGCCAACAGCTATCATTAACTTTTGGTCATTGTTGCTGGCAGCAATTTGGCTGGCGAGAATTTTGGCATGACCTGGGAACTCTGTAAAAAATGCCAGGTAGGAGATTTGTTCTGCCTTTAATAAAGGTTCGATATTTCTCCAAATATTAAAGCAGCGGCCGTTACCTGCTTTTGGATTGATAATAAAATATATTTGCTTCATTTCGCCAACCCTTACACTCTTTATTTTGAATGGGTTAAACTTCGCTGTTGATTGGAGCTCCAGGCACTTCGCGCACCTTAGGGCGGTCCGGGGAGCCTCCTCGGCGCTTTAAGCGCCTGCGGGGTCTCCCCTGCCCCGTTCTCCCGCAGGAGACTCGTGCCTTCCGCTCCAATCAACAAAGTTCAAAATCAACACTGCCTTATTTTAAAGGATAGATCGTTTTGGCCTCATATTTAGGGGTTTTCTGAAGATGTGTTTGGTAAAGCACCACTTCTTGAGCTTGAAAGGTCAGTGGTTCTGCCTGAAGCTCCTGCCACATTTCAAGCTGCTCTCTTTGAAAAGCTTGTTCCCCATTCCACTTTCTAGCTAGTGTTATATGGGGACGAAATGGCCGAGTTTCTAGTTGGAAGCCAGCCTTTTCACAAGCAGAAAAGACTTTACCTCTCAGTTCATTCAGCTCCCGGCTCTCGACCGTATCCGCCCAAAATATCCTGGGTGAATCTTGATTACCGAATATTCCAAGTTTGTTTATTTTCAATTTGAATGCTTTTTCATTCTTTATGTTTTCTCTCACCTTTTTTTCTGCTTCTGCTAGTTTTTCAGAAGCTGCACCCCCTAGAAAAGCCAAGGTAATATGCAAATCTTGATAATGAACCCAGCGGTTAAAAGGGAGGCTTTCTTTTAATTTGTCCATCCGGTCTTTTAGGACTATTTTCGTTTCATCAGGGATTTTAACTGCAAAGAAAAAATGGTCTCGATGTTCCATGATTGTTCATCCTTTATTAAATTTTAGTCTATTTTGACATAATTGTATCTACTTAAAGAAGTACATTATCCGATATTTTTTACATTGCCGAAGAAATTATTTATCATAAGGATAGCAGGTACAGGAAGGAAGGACCCAAATGAAAGTCGTAAATAATATTGCCGAACTAATCGGAGACACACCGCTTGTCAAACTAAATCGCCTTGCTCCTAAAGATGGGGCCTCTGTATATTTAAAGCTTGAGTTTTTTAACCCCAGTAAAAGTGTAAAAGATCGAGCTGCTTTTAATATGATAGTCGAAGCAGAAAAAGCAGGACAATTAACCAAAGGCTCCACCATCATTGAACCGACTAGCGGTAATACAGGTATTGGATTAGCAATGAATGCTGCGGCTCGCGGCTATCGCTCAGTTATCGTGATGCCTGATACGATGACACAGGAACGAATTAATATTTTAAAAGCCTATGGTGCGGAGGTTGTTCTTACTCCAGGGGAGGAAAAAATGCCGGGTGCGATAAAAAAAGCAAAAGAATTAGCAACGGCTATTCCAAATAGTTTTATTCCGATGCAGTTTGAGAATGAGGCAAACCCTGATGCCCACCGTTTCACCACCGCTGTTGAGATCATCAAAGCAATGGAGGAAATTGGCAAGCCGTTATCGGCTTTTGTTGCCACAGCCGGAACGGGAGGGACCATTACAGGAACAGGAGAAGCCTTAAGAAAGCATTATGAAAATCTATTAATCCATGTCGTGGAACCAAAAGGGTCACCTGTTTTATCTGGCGGGAAACCCGGCAAACATAAGCTCGTCGGGACCAGCCCTGGATTTATTCCTGATATCCTTAACCAAGATGTATATGACGAAATTCAAAAGATCTCGGATGAAGATGCTTATGAAATCTCGCGCAGATTAGCTAGTGAAGAAGGTATTCTTGTTGGGCCATCATCAGGTGCCGCCTGCTTTGCTGCATTACAAGTTGCAAAGAAATTATCACCAGATGAGGTCGTAGTATGTATTGCTTGTGATACAGGAGAAAGATACTTATCTGGTGATTTATTTCAGTTTGAATAGAAATAAAGACGTGCTAAAAATTGCACGTCTTTTTCTAATTCTATAGATTTCCACATTGTTCTTCTATTTCTTGAACAAATAGCTCTTGTATATTCATTGTAACAGGGCCTGGTAAGCCGTCCCTTACTTTTTTGCCCTCTATTTCGATAATCGGCATGACCTCTGATGTTGTACTGGACATGAACAATTCATCAGCCTGGGCCAATTCATCAAGTGTAAAAGTTCGTTCTTCAACAGGAATATTATTTTTTAAACAAAGGTTCAAAATAACATCCTTTGTGATTCCTTTTAAAATTAGATTATTAGATGGGTGCGTAATGACAACACCATTTTTTACAATAAAGATGTTCGATGAGCTTCCTTCGGTAACATCCTGACCACGATGCTGAATTGCTTCAAACGCCCCTCCTTCAGCTGCTTTTTGTTTTGCTAATAGGTTGCCTAGTAAATTTAGACTTTTAATATCACAGCGAAGCCAGCGGATATCTTCAGTGAGAATCGTCTTTACGCCCGTTTTCAAACTTTCTTCAGGTCGTCCTGCCTCTTTCGTATAAGCCACAATCGATGGGACGGTCTCTTCCGTAGGAAAAGCATGATTCCGCGGTGCGACTCCCCTTGTGATTTGCATATAAATCGTCCCAAGCTGAAGATTATTTTTGTCAATAAGTTCTTCTAACAATTGTGTTATTTGTTCAATGGTAATTGGCAGTGAAATACCGATACTGTTAGAGCTTTTCACAAATCTCTCCAGATGTTCTTTTACAGTAAACATTTTACCGTTATAGACCCGGATGACCTCATATACCCCATCACCAAATTGATAGCCACGGTCTTCTACATCCACTTTTGCTTCAGATCGATCGATAATTGTACCGTTTAAAATTGCAAATTTCATCTCCGATTTCCCCTTTTGTTTACTTATTCATTTTTTGCCAATTCAAAGATTGCTTGTGCATAAATCGCTGTTGCCTTTAACAAGTCTTCAATATACATATATTCATCTTTTTGATGGGCAATATCTGGTCTTCCAGGAAATAGCGGTCCAAAGGCTACACCTGATTTGAGAGAACGGGCGTAGGTTCCGCCTCCAATAGCAATCAATTCAGCCTTTTCACCCGTTTGTTCTTCATACACCTTTTTCAAGGTTTGTATGAGGAATTCCTTTTCATCCACATGATGCGGCTTAGAGTCTGAGAAGTGGTTAATCTCGAAGCCTTCGTCTATAAGAAGAGCATCCAGCTTGGCTTTAGTGTCCTCCATTTTGTTTGTAACAGGGTACCTGCATGTCATGCCTATACTGCCACCGGATTGTGGCGAAAATGACAGTTTGCCGGGATTGATGGTAAGATCTCCCGAGATATCATCAGAATAAGCTACTTCAAGGTTTACACCCCTTGAATCATTAAAGAAATAGCGGGATACGAATTGGAAATAATGGGAGGCTTTCACCTCCAAATTTTGCTTTGAAAGAAATTCTGCTAAAAATAACCCGGCATTTTTCCCGTTTTTTGGTTCCATTCCATGTGCAGAAATACCTTTTACTTCTAAAATTAATGTTCCGTTCTCGGCTTGATGACTATGTTCGAGCTCATACTCCCTCATGAAGGATGAATAGTCTTCAAGTAACCCAGCTTGATTTTCTTTTAGTTTTAATACGGCTTTAGCGTAATCTGGCACCATATTGTACCTCTTTCCGGAAACAAAGCTGACGACCTCAACCTCCCCCTCAGCGCTGTCATTGAAAGATTCTTTCTGAACCATATCGAAATCAGCAATCCCTTTTTCCGCATTTATGATGGGGAAATCAGCATCTGGAGCAAATCCTAGTGTCGGCATTTCTTCATGCTGAAAATAATGCTCCACACAGCGCCAATTGCTCTCCTCGTCCGTTCCAATAATCATTCGAACTCGCTTTTTAAGGGGCAATCCCAGTTCCTTCACAATTTTCATCGCATAGTAAGCCGCCATTGTTGGCCCTTTATCATCCAAAGCACCGCGGGCATAAATTTTTCCATCACGAATTTCTGCCCCATAAGGATCGCTTGACCAACCGTCCCCTTCTGGAACTACATCCACATGGCAGAGAATCCCAAGCAGCTCTTTTCCTTCACCAAACTCCAGGTGGCCCGCTAAATTCCCAACATTTTTCGGAGTAAATCCATCTTTTTCACCGAGCTGAAGCATATAATCGAGCGCTTCTTTTACACCCTGCCCAAGAGGCGCGTCCGAAGAAGTATTTTCTTCGTCTAAAAGACTTTTAATATGTAATAATCCCTGGGTGTCCTTAATGAGTGCATCTTTTCTTTTTTCAACCTCACTCATCCAATTAATCTGTGTCACCGTTTGTACCCCCATATTAAGATATATATTTCTTTTTTAACAATATCATTATGGCAATTATCTTATCAATTTTAAAAAAACTATCCAGATAACAAATTGTTTTTTTACTAAAAATTCAAAAAATTATCATAAACCAAACATTATTCCCCATACGATATAGTATCAGCCATGAAAGGGAGGGAAAAAAGCCGAACACAATTTGTAAATTTATAATGATTATTTTGTTAATTTTACTATAGTGGTAGAAATTTTCAGAAATTATGGGTACAATATGGTTAGATGTATGACATCTAAGTACACGCTTCTAGCATCCATGAAAAGGAGTTGTCTGCGCGGAAAAGAAAACTACATATTGTCAAAGAGGCTGTCGGTAGAGGGATTAAGCCATAGGTTTGAAATTAGGATAGGGAGTGGTTCTTTGAAACCTTCAACTAACCGGATGTTAAACCGCATCAAATGTATCTACATGTTTATCCGCAATAACGGCACTGTCACAACGCAGGAACTTGTAGAGGAATTTGGTATCACTCCTCGCACCATACAACGAGATTTAAATGTCTTAGCCTATAATGACTTGGTCATAAGCCCAAGCCGCGGAAAATGGACTACTACAGAAAAGAAAGTGAAGATGTCATCTTAAAACAAAAAACATGAAAATAAGCATAAAAAAAGTACACGATCTAATCGTGTACTTTTTCGTTCCTGAGTAATTACCGATGTTCATGCATCTGATCAAATTTGATAATGTTGTTGAATTCTTGTTCACTTAAAATTCCGAGCTTTTTAAATAAAAATGAATACAGGTAAATTCTCCGCTGCAATCGAGGGTTAATAAACATCTCATTCGCCTCCTATTTGTATATATAATATTCACCGCATCTAATAAAGTTTCCTTCAGGCAAAAAATATTCTTTAAGTGAAAAATATATGGGTTTGACAGTTTTTCATAATATGCTATATTAGTATAAAATACTTTAACGCTTAAAAGCGTCTAAGCAAAAGAGAAAAGTGGGTTGAAACAACATGGAAAACAATCATCAGAACTTAAAAAAGGGGTTATTGCCGAGGCATGTACAGTTTATTGCACTGGCAGGCATGATTGGTACGGGGATATTTAAGGGAAGCTCGGATACTTTGAATATTGCCGGGCCCAGCGTCGTCGTTACTTATTTAATTGGCGGGCTCATCCTCTTTATAATCATGGCCGCATTAGGGGAAATGGCTCTGGCCTTTCCGAACTTCAATGTGCAGCATCTAGTAAATAAAGCATTCGGCTTTCAGGTTTCATTCATTGTCGGCTGGCTGTACTGGATTAACTGGATTCTTGTTACTGTGGTTGAATTATTAGCGGCAGGAAGTTTTCTGCAATATTGGTTCCCTTCTGCCCCATTATGGCTATTAAGCTTTCTTTGTGCAGTCGTTATTGTAGGAATCAATTTAACCCAAGTGAAATATTATGGTGAGCTGGAGTTTTGGTTTGCAGGAATTAAGATTTTGGCGTTAATCGCTTTTATTGTGCTGGGATTTTTCCTTCTATTAGGAATCATTCCAGGGTCATCGCACGATTCTTTCGCCAACTATACAGCACATGGGGGATTTTTTCCGCACGGTGCAGGCGGCATGTTTAGTGCGTTTTTAGTGGTTATGTTTTCTTATGGCGGTGCTGAATTAATCGGCGTTGCCGTTACTGAAACTAAAGATGCCGAACGAGTTTTGCCGAAAATTATTAAGGGCGCTGTTTGGCGCGTCATTATTTTTTACATTCTACCGATCCTGATTATTTGTGGAATTATGCCATGGAATAAAGTTTCCGGCGCAGAAAGTCCGTTTGTTCAAGTATTTAGCAGCACAGGTCTCCCTGGTGCAGCACATATTATGAATTTCGTCTTATTAACAGCCGTTTTATCTGCGGCAAATTCAGGCATATATGCGACATCGAGAACGTTATTCTCGATGGCACAAAGCGGTGTAGCACCAAAAAGCTTGTTAAAAACCTCGAAGTCCGGCATTCCTATAGTTGGGATTTTGATTACAAGTGCCTTTATTTTAGGCGGTGTTTATTTAGCTTATTTAACGCCTAGTCAGGTCATCAGCTATCTTATGACCATCCCAGGTTTTACGGTAATGTTAATTTGGATTAGTATTTGTGCGGCCCAATTAAAACTCCGTCCTCTTTATAAAAAGCAATCTGCTTTTCGAGTAAAATGGTATCCATATACAACTATATTTGCAATTGTATCCTTATGCATCATCTTTATTGGGTTTCTTTTAAACCCGAACAATGTAATTGGATCAATTGTTTCCCTTGTAACGGTAGGGGTTCTAATTATTCTTTCCTTCGCTGTTAAAAAAAGATGGACCTCAGTAAACATGAATTCTATTAGACAAGTATAAAAAAGTCAGCAAATATCGCTGACTTTTTTTCTATTTTAAGAAAGAGATATTTTTGAAAAGTAATCGATAACAAATTGGCGAAATTGCTTGGCAGCATCAGAATGATATCGCCTTTTTGACCAGCCCAAGCCGATTGTTCTATGACAATTTGGTTCAATGATTTGGAGCTTGTGTGAAAAAGGATTTAAGTTATGCACCCAAGACAATTCTGATACAAAGGCAATTCCAAGGCCTTGTCTAACAAGATCACCAATTACCCCTGGTTCATCCCCTTCGAAGGCGATATTCGGAACAAACCCGGCTTGAAGGCAAAATTCATCGGTTAAATTCCGGAATCCATAACCTGTATTCATACTTATAAACGGCTCTTCCTTTACTTCATAAAGATAAATTGTATCCCTATTGGCCAGCCGATGATGCGGTGGAACGATTAAATAAATTTCTTCGGTGATTAGCGGTTCCCAAACAAGCTCATCCCCTTCCATTGGAACGGAAGAAATACAAAAATCAATTTCTGCCTTTTCAAGCTGGCGCTTCATAGAGTTAGTGGATTCTAATACCTGCTGAAATTTCACATCAGGTGATTGCTTTAAAAACGAACTCAGTAAATCAGGTAAAACTCTTGGAATGCTGACGGCCAATGTTATTTGATTTTGGCTCCTTTCAGCTAATTCTACAATTTCTCTTTTTCCCTCATTCAACTCCAAAAATGCCCGGTTCACTCGTTCTAGAAATAGTTTACCAAAAGCATTTAAACTTATTTGCCTATTAGCCCGATCGAATAACGGTACACCGAGATCTTCTTCTAAACGGGATATAGTTTTACTTAAAGAGGGCTGGGCAATCTTAAGTTCTTCTGATGCCCGAGTCATATGTTCAAGCCGGGCAACAGTTTGGAAATACTTTAATTGCAAAAGCTCCATCCTATGTCCACCTACTATTTATATATTTAAAGCTATCAATTTATAGATAATTATATATTATACATTATATCAAAAAGTATTTATCATATTGGTTATGTTAAAAAATTAAAGATATTAGGGGGAAATATGAAGGGGATAAATTTAGTATTAAAAGACTTAAAATCGATGTGGCATCACAAGCATGGCAGAATTGCGTTAATTTTTCTTCTCATCGTGCCATTAATTTATTCCGGCTTCTTTATCGCTGGATATTGGAATCCATATGGTCGTTTAGACCAGCTTCCAGTAGCTGTAGTGAATTTAGATAAAGGTGGAATGATGGATAGCAAACCCATTGATGCTGGAAAAGAATTTGTTAACAATCTAAGAGAAAACAGGGATTTGAACTTCCAGTTTGTATCTGAAAAGAAGGCAAATCACGGACTTAAAGATGGAGATTACTATATGGTCCTGACGATTCCGAAGGATTTTTCACAAAAAGTTAGTACATTAATGGATGAACATCCTAAACCTGCCAAACTAATGTATAAAACGAATCCTGGTAAAAACTTTGTTGCCTCACAAATTAGCACAACCGCAACAGAAAAAATGAAAACAAAAATTGCGGGCAGCATCACAAAATCCTATGCAGATGGTGTGTTTACAAAATTCCAAGAGCTAGCACATGGATTAAGTGCTGCCGGTGAAGGGGCAAACGAATTATATCAAGGTACTAGCGATGCCAAAAATGGAATGGTTACACTTTCGGATGGAATTGAGCGTTTCAATGATGGCTCTAAACAACTCAAAGAAGGAAGCAGTAAACTTTCCAGCGGTCAGCAAAAATTGGGGCAAGGGATAGAAAGAATTCAGGACAGTACTCAACAATTGGCCATCGGATTGACGAAGCTAACAGATGGACATGCCTCATTAGAAGCTGGTGCGGCTCATTTACTTGATGGTACAAATACCTGGTCTGATGGAAATAAGAAGCAGGCTCAAGGACTTGTACAAACGAAAAGCACAGCCGATAACCTTAAAACAATGCTGGAAAAGTACATGCAAAATCACCCTGAAGCAGCAGATGACCCAGATTTCCAGCAAATCATCGGATCAGCCAACGGTTTAGCCCAAGCATCAGACACACTTAACACTGGGCAAACTCAACTAGCGGCAGGTGCTGAAGAAATTGCCCAAGGAGCATCCAAGCTTAATGATGGAATGAAGCAATTTGGTCCAAAAATGCAGGAAGCTGCTGATGGTGCTAAACAAATTTCCGATGGAACGGTTCAATTTGCGAGTGGATTTACTCAATGGGGGAAAGGCTTCTCAACCTTAAAACAAGGGATAAACGATTTAGAAGAAGGCGGTTCTCGGTTAGGTGATGGTTCCAATCAATTGCTTAACGGCCTCGGCAAATTAACAGCTGGTTCGAATGAGTTATCCTCTAAATTAACCGATGCAGCGAAGAAGACTTCGACTGTGCACAATAATGACCAATTAACATCAATGTTCTCAGAGCCTGTTACATTGGTAGAATCAGAATTATCCAATGTTCCAAATTACGGTATAGGGATTACTCCTTATTTTCTTTCGCTTGCTTTTTATGTGGGAGGAATCATGGCCGCAAATATTCTGCCATTAGGGCGCAGGCAAGATCTAAAGGTTAATGGAACTGTACACTTTATCAATAAACTTGCCCTTAAGTACTCAATTGGGCTAGTCCAAGCCATCATTGTTGATTTGGTCATTTTATTTGGATTTAAAGTACATGTGGCGAGCATCCCGATGTTTATCTTATCAAGTATCATTGTTTCCTTTACTTTCATGACCTTTATTTTAATGCTGGTGACGTTATTTGGAGTAGCAGGAAAGTTCCTGGCTGTCACATTTTTAGTGCTTCAGCTGGCCACATGCGGCGGTACTTTCCCTGGTGAATTGGGTAACCCTGTTCTTAGTAAGATAGGAACTGTTCTGCCTATGGCACACTCTTTAAGGGGCTTCCAGGATGTCATTACATTAGGGGATTGGTCACAGCTCGGGCACCAAATTATGATCTTAATCTTTTATTTAGTAATTGCTGGAGGTGTTACTTGGGTAACAAGCCTGGTGCAGCATTCAAAATCTACAGTCGATACCGCACATTAAAAATATCAAAACAAGTAGAAAAGCAGTGCGATTTCACAACAGAAATCGCACTGCTTTGAAAATCTGCATCCTTACTTGTTGCCGAAATCTCCAGAAAATTGTTTTACCACTGCGTGTACTTCCTCTAATTTTTCTGGTTTTAATAGGCTAATCATCTTGGGGATAAACTGTTGAATATCATCTTGTGAAAAAGTGCCTTCATTTTGTTTCCTGAAGTTTTCTGTAAGTATTTCTTTTGCTTCATCCTCTTTTCCCTCTTGCACTCTTTGTAAAATAAAATTTAAAAACATTTCCTGTCCTTGCTTGTCCATATCTTTTGCCTCCTAAATAATTCAAATGATGTCACTTTTTCTTTTGATTCTCGAGATCGGAATCCGATTCAACAAATAGTCTAAGTGCGCTAAGCTTATTTTGCCAAAATAGTTCAAAATATTGGAGCCAATCTTTTAGTTCAAATAGTGGTTCAGGTTCTAACTTATACCTTGTTTCTCTGCCGACCTTCCTCTCCTTAACCAGCCCGGCATCCGCTAATACTTTTAGATGCTTGGAGACTGCTGTCCGGCTAATGGGATAATGTTCACTGATAGCTGTAACAGGCAATTCTTGATTGCTTAAAAGTTTTAATAAGCTCCGGCGGGTTGGATCAGCAATGGCCTGAAAGACATCATGCTTTGCTGAAGAAGCAGCCATTTACGCCTCAACATATCCTTGCAGCTTTTTAACAAGTCCTGACCAGCCTTGGTTCATGTTTTCGCGAACTGGTGCATGTGGTGCACCGAATTCAGTCGCTTTGTTTGCATCCCAGCCGCCATGGATTAAGGTAAACTCTGTTTTTCCGTCAAGTTCTTTTAATTCAAATGTTAAAGTCCAATCTTTCCCCCAATTAAAGGAAAGTCGGTTAGGTGGATCGACTTCTGTGACTTTACAAGGTGACATTCCGAACTGGCCCGCATTTATATGAAATTCATGGCCTTCGACAGGTTCCATATCATTGGGCATGAACCATGCTGCAAGACCTTCTGATGTTGCTATTGCATCCCATACCTTTTTAATTGGAGCATTATAAACCAACGTATACTTTATATCCTCTAATGTTTGTTGTGTCTCATTTCCCATTTGGTAATCCTCCTCTACTCTCTCTTTTTCAATATGAAACCATTTGGTTTCACATCAAGATAATATAACACCATTTGGTTTCACGTCAAGCAATATTTTAGAAAAAAAAGGGACTCTACATTGTAAAGTCACCTTTTTGGCTTCTTTTCATTCAAATAAAGGGATCATAGGTTTAACTACCTTGATTACTATATATTTTGATGTTTATTGAGATTTGACAGCTTTTATGTGACCGATTTCCTTATTGAGACGAGCTTTGAGTTACGTAAACCGCTTTTACGTGACCCGTTTCATTTCTGAGCCGAGTTTTGGGTCACGTAAACCGCTTTTACGTGACTGGTTTCCCTTCCGAGACGAGCTTTGGGTCACGTAGACCGATTCTACGTGACCCATTTCCTTTCTAAGACGAATTTTGGGTCATGTAGACCGCTTCTATGGAGCCTCATATCTTTCCGACCCACGTTTTGGGTTACGTTGGCCATTTCTCACAAGACAGGTTTCCTTCTATCTTTCTACTGAACAATATTCTTCCCGTAAAAGATTTCGTCCATTTCTAGCTTTAATCTTTGCGTTATTTCAATGTGTTCATCTGGGGATAGCTTATCTTTTGTGTAACCAAATAAATAGTTATTTAAATCAAATTCACGCAGTTTGCATTTCGTATGAAAAATATTTTCCTGATAGACATTTACATCAATCATATCGAACAATTCTCCTACATCATCAGGAATGTAATTTTGGATCGAGCTGATTTCATGGTCGATAAATAGCTTGTGTCCCGTTTTATCTCTTGTAAAGCCGCGAACACGGTAATCGATCGTCATAACGTCTGTCTCAAACGCGCGAATAAGATAATGCAGTGCCTTAAGCGGGGATATTTCGCCGCAGGTTGAAACATCAATATCGGCCCTAAATGTACTTATTCCTTCATCGGGATGAAATTCAGGGTATGTATGAACAGTAATATGGCTCTTATCTAATTGCATCACCACAGATTCAGGAAGCGGCCCAGGAGATTCCTCAAACGATTCTTCTGGTGCATTTGATACCGGCCCTTCCGATACAAGAAGGGTTACACTTGCGCCTGCTGGCTCAAAATCCTGGCTGGCAACATTTAAAACATGTGCTCCAATAATATCGGAAACATGCTTCAATATATTTTGCAATCTATCCGCACTATATTGCTCATCAATATACTTTAGATACGCCTCACGCTCTTCCCGGGTTCTCGTATAACAAATATCATACATATTAAAACTTAGCGATTTAGTAAGGTTATTAAAGCCGTGTAATTCAAGTGCCTGCTCATGCGTCAATTTCATGAACCCTGTCCCCCTAAGATAAAAAGGTAATTATCGCAAGTAAATATTATTAATTTACCCATAGTTCCTTTTTTTATGGAAAACTAATATTGCATGGTAAAAGATACTAATTTTCCTCATAATTCTCAGATTCTAGTGGAAAATAATTGAAGATGAGGTGAAAGAATGAAAAAATATTTTTGGATTTTAATTGTATTCATTTTGCTCATTCCGAATATGGTACAAGCTGCACCAATTGAAAACAACATCAATGTTGCTTTCTTTAGAGATGGATTTGTTTGGGTGAAAATGAATGGTAAGGAAACAAAAATTACTAAAGAACCATCCGTGCATTCCTATCAGCCTCAATGGTCCTATGATGGGAAATGGATTTTGTATCAAATTGAGCCTAGGAAAAAGCCAAACGCTAACGCGGATTCGCATTCTGAAATATGGGTTTATAATGTCGACACGAAAAAGCATATCCAAATTACGCGTGACGGGACTAATCCAAAGTGGTCTCCAGTCGAAAATATTGTTGCCTTCAAAAGCGGGTGGGTTTTAAACGTCTCGAACCTTGAACATTTTTATAACATTGCTTTAGGTGTTGGGGATTATAATTGGTACCCTGATGGAAAATCCTTCATTACAGCCTCAAGTGCTTCCTTAAGACCGGATGGATGGACAAATCCGATTCTTTTTAAAATTGGACTCGAAAAGGATTTAGCTAAAATGACAAGCTTTACTAAAAACGTGAAGCAGTTATTTACCATTCCCAATGAACTAAAAAAAGGAAATGTTAACATGGTAGCTACTGATGCCTGGAATTTTCATTTTTCCCCTGATGGTAACTGGGTTTCCTTTATTGTTAGTCCCCCGACTGCATCATGGGCAATGGACAGCAATATGGTTTGTGTTATTGGTACTGACGGACATAATTTTGCGGTTTTAGATGAAACCATAAATGAGGGCTATTCTCCAGAATGGGCATACTCCCAAAACTTATTAGGATATATTGCCGGCGGCGGGAGAATTGTCTTAGGCTTTAAGAATAAAGATATGAAAATTACCGAAATGCCTGTTTTTAAATCGACGACCCTTACACCAGCTCATTTTGCAGAGATGGGCTTTGCCTGGAAGGATGACAATTCACTTTATGTTTCTAGGGTTAAAGAAACGGATTGGTCCAATGATGAAAAAAATCGGCCGGATCCTTCTTTATTTTTAATAAAAATAAAAGAACAAACTCAAACTCAAATAACACACCCTCCAAAGGACTTTGGTGACTATCAACCACAATATATTCCCGCCGCAAACAAATTAACCTGGCTGCGAAAAAGGGATATTGCTGACTTTCATAAGCAGGATTTATGGATTTCCGATTATAATGGTCAAAATGAAAAATTGTGGATTAAAAATATTCAGGCGTATGATTTTTTTGCAGAAAAGAATTAACAAAAAAGCAGCCAATTGGCTGCTTTTTCACTTTACTTGATAGTCTTTTAATAATTCTACTTCCTCATCCGTCAATTCCCTGTATTCGCCAAGCTCAAGTGATTCGTCCAATGCAAGCGGCCCCATTGAAATCCGCTGAAGATAGACGACTTTTTTTCCGACCGCTTGGAACATTCTTTTTACTTGATGGAATTTTCCTTCGGTGATGGTCAACTCAATATCCGAACGAATTCCCGATTTTAAGATTTTCAATTCGCCTGGTTTTGTTTCATAACCGTCATCCAATGTGACTCCTTCGGCAAATGCCTCCACATCTTCCTCCGTTACTTCCCTATCGATGACAGCAAAATAGGTTTTGGGGACATGCTTTTTAGGAGAAAGCAATCGATGCGCCAATTGCCCGTCATTTGTAATTAACAGTAATCCCTCTGTATCCTTATCCAGCCTGCCAACAGGAAATGGCTCATAAACTTGGTCTTCAAGCTCCAATAAGTCGATAACTGTTTCACCCTGATTATCCTCTGTTGCCGATAAAACTCCTGGAGGCTTGTTCATCATTAAATAAATAAACTCTTTATATTCAATGGCTTCACCGTTTAAGGTTACCGTTTGTGTGTTGGGGTCAACATGCTGTTTAGCATCCTTCACAATCGCATCGTCCACCTTAACGGCACCGCTTTTTAAAAGCTGTTTGACTTCTTTCCGGCTCCCAAAACCGAGATTAGCCAGCATTTTGTCAATTCTCAAGGGTTTTCCTCCTTCCTGGTAATTTTAATTTTGTCATTAATCGATCTATCCGGTCACCAAATAGGCGCCTTGCAAGTCCTGATTTTAGCCCCAGGTAAAAATAGATTCCAGCCCCTACACCAGCACTAATTAGGATGATTAAGACGGATTGTACCTTTGAAGCAGGTGAAAGGAATAACAATAATAATTTATACACGATTTCCGTACCTACCCACATCATTCCCGCGAAGAGAATAATTAACAAGCTTCTTCTCCAAACAAGGCGGAATGGATAGCGGGCGAACAATTTAATAACGATTAAATTAATGATAATTGCAGCGGTATAGCCTAAGGTTGTCGCTAAAACCGCTCCTTTTGTTTCCATCATTTTTATCAAAGGGATATTTAAGGTTAATTTTATTAATAAGCCAACCAGCAGACTTAAAATGGTATAGCGCTGCTCATTAATTCCCTGTAGAATTGCGGCTGTTACAGAATATAGAGAAAAGAGAATGGCCACTGGTGCATAGGCCCTTAAAACTCCTGCCCCAAGCAAATCATGCTGATAGAATGCCGTGTAAACCGGTTCTGCTAATAAAGATAACCCAATAGCTGCCGGCAAAGTTAAAAATAATAGGACCTGAAAGGTTTGGTTAAGCTGGTGGTTTAGGCTATTTTTATCTCCTTCAATGAAAGACTTTGTTATACTTGGTACAAGTGTTAAAGAAAAGGCAGTCGCAAGTGATACCGGTATGATAACGATTTTATGTGATTCAAAATTCAAAATGGAGAAAAAGGATTCCGCTAATTTTGGATCCTTCCCTATTTCTGCCATTGCTTTACTAAAGGTGAATTGGTCAATGGCTTGAAATAACGGATTGGCAATTCCTACCAATACAAATGGAAAGGCCGAGATAAAGATTTCTTTATATATTTCTTTAATAGAAATATCCATCGTGCCTTTGTCATGTGTAAGCAACTCATCTAAATACGGCTTTCTTTTGTACCAATACCAAAATAAAACCAGCAGTCCTCCGATTGCCCCGATAAACGCAGCAAACGTAGCTACACTAACAGCCGTAACCATTTTTCCATTAAACATATGCAATACAACATATGCGCCCAGCAGAGTAAATGTAATTCGGACAATTTGCTCCACCACTTGTGAAAGAGCAGATGGCCCCATCGATTGATGACCTTGAAAATAGCCGCGGATTAAACTCATAAACGGGACAACTATCAAGGCAAAACTCACTGCACGCATGACGGTTGTAACCTCTGATAAATTCGCCTTTTTATCGCCGCTAATGCTCATTTCCGCTAATGTCGGTGATGCAAAATACATGACTAAGAATGCAAATAAACCGGTTAATAACATAATCATTAGCCCTGATTTGAATAATTTCCGGCCGACCGCATATTCCTCCAGGGCATTATATTTTGAAATAAACTTTGAAACAGCCAGCGGGACGCCTGCTGTTGCGACACTTATAAAAATGGTGTATGGAACATAGGAAAATTGATAAAGGGTCGTCCCTGACCTACCGACTATTTGAAAGAATGGAATAACGTAAATTAATCCAAGAATTTTCGATAGTATTGTTCCAAAGGTTAAAATAAATGTTCCTCTTAAAAGCTTAGATTGCATAGAATCCCTTCCTACCCGAAGAAATACGTGCGCTTTTTCACATAAAAAATTCGACTTTTTTTGCACACTATTAGTAGTTTACAACTCTTTTCCCTCTGATGCTACTAACAACCAAGTTAAATTTGTGAAAAATCGTTTATTTTCACCATGAAATGTTTATAATGAGGTGAATCTATTTAAAGTTGGTGCAATTATGGAATTTGATGTCATTGTCATTGGCGGCGGCCCTTCTGGTTTAATGGCAGCCATTGCTGCCGGTGAAAAAGGAGCTAAGGTGCTGTTAATTGATAAAGGGGACAAGCTTGGAAGAAAGCTGGCGATTTCCGGCGGCGGACGCTGTAATGTAACCAATCGCCTGCCCGTAGAAGAAATCATTAAGCACTTGCCTGGAAACGGGAAGTTTTTGTATAGTGCTTTCTCTATTTTCAATAATGAAGATATTATTAAGTTCTTTGAAGGATTAGGAATCGCATTAAAGGAAGAAGATCACGGACGGATGTTCCCAGTATCTGATAAAGCACAATCTGTCGTTGACGCTTTGTTAACTCAATTGGAAAAGCTGCGGGTGAAGGTTTTTAAAAATAGCCCTGTAGCAGATGTTTTGTATGAAAATGGTCATGTTTCTGGAGTATTGTTAAAGGACGGACAAAAAATTGGGACAAAATCCATCGTCATTGCTGTTGGCGGCAAGTCTGTTCCCCATACAGGATCAACTGGAGATGGCTATGCCTGGGCGGAAAAAGCAGGACATACGATTACCGAACTGTTTCCAACGGAAGTCCCGGTCACGTCGAGTGAACCATTTATTCGGGATAAATCGCTGCAAGGTCTTTCTTTAAGAGACATTGACCTTAGTGTGTTAAATCCAAAAGGGAAGCCGCTTATTTCTCACCGGATGGATATGATTTTTACCCATTTTGGAATCAGCGGTCCCGCTGTACTCCGCTGCAGTCAGTTTGTCGTAAAAGCTTTGAAAAAATGGAACCTGAAAGAAGTAACGATGAGCCTTGATGCCCTTCCGGATAAAAAGGAAGAGGAGCTTTTCCAAGAAATTTTGAAGCTTGTAAAAACGGAACCTAAGAAAAGTATCAAGAACACTTTAAAAGGACTGCTTCCGGAGCGATATCTCCTTTTTCTATTAGAGCAAAACGGAATTGAAGCTACGGAGCAAGGAGGCACGATTTCCAATGAAAAATTCCGCAGTTTTTCTAAAAGCTGCAAGCAATTTATGATTAAAGTTAATGGAACACTTCCTCTAGAAAAAGCTTTCGTAACGGGAGGCGGCGTTTCCGTGAAAGAAATCGAACCCCAGACTATGGGCTCAAAATTCATGAGTGGCCTTTATTTTTGCGGTGAAATACTTGATATTCATGGTTACACTGGCGGATATAATATCACCTCTGCTCTTGTTACTGGAAGATTGGCTGGAATCAACTCTGCTATAGATGCCAAAAAGGCCTGATGTCAAAAATCAGGCCTTATATATGATCATTGCTGAAAAACAATAAATTTGTTCTTCCTCTTCTTCCTCAGTCATCGCTGCCACATTATATTTAATATCTAATAGACTCTTTTCATCCAACCCTCGTAAAAAATGATTCATTTCCTTTTCTAAATCCTTTTCATGCTCGCGATCAAACAATTTGACCTGTATCATGGTCCTCTCCCTTTCTTTTTTTCTATTATTATCACCATTTTTCTGAATTTTAAAAATTAATCTTTTAGAAAAATTAAGTTTATTTTAAGTTTGGGCTTGTAAATTATTTTCTAGAAAGACATTTTCAAGTTTGAAAGGAGCATTAGAAATGGATAAAAAACAAAAAATCTCTTGGGGAGTTAGCTTTGGCAGCCTGGCCTTAGTCGCTGGGATGGTTTCTTATCTTGGATTATCCAATGGAGATAAAGCTAATAATCAAGTGGCAATAAATCAAGGGCAACCCTCTAACAATAATTCTAATCAACAAACTCAGGACAATTCTAATTTCGGGCAGCAACCAGAACAAGGCAGTTCGTGGGGAGGAGATAGTCAAGTTAATCAAAACGATCAAGGAACTACTGATAATTTTGGCAGCGATAATCAATTTGGCAATAGCAACGGGCAAGATCAATTTTCAAATGGCGGCGGTCCTGGATTTGGACATCATGGCGGCTTTGATACAACAACAGGTGGAACCTAATGTATAACTATCAATTTAACTCCATGAGTACGGTCGTAAAGATTTCGATAAGCTGTGAGCTGTTTGCAAATGATATGATGCCGGTTTACAAATTGTTTGAAGGTGTAGAGGATACCTGCAGCCGTTTCAAAGGGGATAGTGAGCTTTCACTCCTTAACCAACAAATCGGAAAAGAGGTTGCCATTTCGGCAGACATGTTTTCAATTTTAACCTTGGCTGAGAGCTTTTATAAAGAAACGGATGGAATTTTTAATCCAGGTGTTTTAACGACCCTCGAAAGCAGCGGTTATTCAAAATCTATTGAAATCATTAGAGGGCAAAAGCTAGAAATAGCTTCCCCCTTAGCGATTGCTGCTATAAATCCATTTACTTTATATGAGAGTTTGCAGTCGGTCATGCTTCATACCAAAATCGACCTTGGAGGGATTGCCAAGGGCTGGGTAATTGACAAGGCTGCAAATCTTTTAGCAAAAATGGGCTTTGGGTTTATCAATGTTGGCGGCGATATTCGCATTTTTGGTTCCTTGCCAAGGGAGTTGAACATTGGGATTGAGAATCCATTTGAAAATACAAAAATCATTTCTTCGATCCAGGTAAAAGATGGAGCGCTGGCAACGTCAACTTCCATGAAAAGAAAGTGGATGCTAAATGGTAGACAGGCACATCACTTAATAGATTCCCGTACCGGAAAGCCTTCTGAAAGCGGAATTGTATCGGCAACTGTTACGGCTCCAACTGCCCTGGAAGCTGATGTTTGGGCCAAAACTGCCCTGTTATTAGGTGCAGATAAAGGACAAGATTGGTTAGAGAGAAAAGGGTGCTTATCCGTATTGATTAATAAAGACGGAGAGATTTGGAAAGAAGGCATACAGGATGGAAATGTTTGAATGGTATATAATTAGAGCTACGGGTACTGTAGCCTACTTATTATTATACTTGTCGGTGCTCATTGGACTTTACTCTCAGGTTCAAAAAAAGCGCAAACGTAATGTAACCATTCCGTTGGTTTTGCATGAATCCCTGGCAAATTGGGCGCTGTTTCTTACCCTCGGCCATGTTGGTTTCCTGTTGATTGATACTTATATATCTTTTAATTGGGTTGAAGTATTGATTCCTTTTAATACTGACTATAAGCCTCTGCCAATGGCGTTGGGGATCTTCTCCTTATATTTCTTGATCATGACGATAGTCACCTCAAAAATGAGGAAAAAGATTGGCTATCAAAAATGGCGGAAATTACATGCGCTTAATCCGATTCTATATTTATTCGTTACGATTCATGGCCTATTTATTGGAACGGATTTTCAGGCAGTGGTAATTGCAGCTGTTAACATTATTCCTGCTATACTTATAGCTTTAATGGTGCAAAAGAGTAAACCAAAACTTGAGGTTTCTCCATAAAGGCAATAAAAAACCGATTCCCTAAAGGAATCGGTTATTTTGTTTCACCTGTCCAGTTCAGCATTCCGCCAACCATATTGCGGACTTTGTAGCCCTGGTCTTGCAAATAATGGCAAACATTCCCACTACGACCGCTAGAACGGCAGATAAAAATATATTCTTTGTCCTTGTCAAAATAGTCGAGGTTCGCAGGTATGTCTCCCATGCGAATATGCTTTGCACCTGGAATCATTCCAAAAGCTACCTCATCATCTTCTCTTACATCGACAAGCTCCAGTATTTCCCCAGCTTTTAGCTTCTTCTGTAACTCCTCAGGTGTAATTGTTTGAATTTCTTCCATCCCACTCATCCTTTCAGTAAAACATCCCCCCTAAAGAAGGAGGATGCTTAATAGTATTAGTTTGCTACAATATTAACTAGTTTGCCCGGAACAGTAATAACTTTTCGAACTGTTTTTCCTTCGATTTGTTCCTTCACTCGGTCATCATCCATGGCGATTCCTTCTAATGCCTCTTTACTTGCATCAGTTGGCACCATAAGTTTCGTTTTCACCTTACCGTTAACTTGAATGACAATTTCAACTTCCTCGTCAACTAGCTTAGCTTCATCATATGCTGGCCATGCTTCATAGGAAATCGTTCCGCTGTGGCCAAGTTTTTCCCATAGCTCTTCAGCAACATGCGGACTAACCGGTGCAAGCATTTTGACGAATCCTTCAACATAATTTTCAGGTAGAACTGATGATTTATAAGCTTCATTAATAAATACCATCATTTGTGAAATTGCAGTATTAAATCTTAATCCTTCATAATCCTCGGTAACCTTTTTCACTGTTTGATGGTAGACCTTTTCCAAATTCGATACTTCTACATCCGGCTGAATTTTTGGACTTAACTCCCCATTTTCCTCTACGAATAATCGCCAGATTCGATCTAGGAAGCGGCGGGAACCATCTAACCCATTTGTCGACCATGCAATCGATGCATCAAGAGGTCCCATAAACATTTCATACAAGCGAAGTGTATCTGCACCGTGACTGTCGATGATATCATCCGGATTGACAACATTTCCTTTTGATTTACTCATTTTTTCATTGCCTTCGCCTAGGATCATTCCTTGGTTGAATAACTTTTGGAATGGCTCTTTTGTTGGAACCACACCGATATCATACAGGAATTTATGCCAGAAACGGGCATATAACAAGTGAAGAACGGCATGCTCAGCTCCGCCAATGTAAATATCAACTGGTAACCAATGATTTAGTTTTTCTGGTGAAGCAAGGGCCTCACTATTTTTTGGATCAATATAACGTAAATAGTACCAGCAGCTGCCAGCCCATTGTGGCATTGTATTGGTTTCGCGGCGGCCTTTTTTGCCTGTTTCCGGATCGACGACAGTTACCCATTCAGCAATATTAGCAAGTGGTGATTCACCTGTTCCTGATGGTTTGATATCCTTCGTTGTTGGTAATGTCAATGGAAGCTGTTCTTCCGGTACCGCTGTCATTGTGCCATCTTCCCAATGAATAATTGGAATCGGCTCGCCCCAGTAACGCTGACGGCTAAATAACCAATCACGTAACCGGTAAGTAACCTTTTTCGTACCGATACCTTTTTCTTCCAACCAGGTAATCATTTTAGAAATCGCGTCTTCTTTATTTAAACCATTTAAGAATTCGGAGTTAATGTGATCACCATCGCCTGTATAGGCTTCTTTTTCAATATCGCCGCCTGCTACAACCGCTTTAATTGGTAATGCAAATTCTCTAGCAAATTCATAGTCACGCTCATCGTGTGCTGGCACCGCCATAATGGCCCCTGTTCCGTAGCTAGCCAATACATAATCGGCAATCCATATTGGCATTTTTTCGCCATTCGCAGGGTTGATTGCGTAAGCACCAGTAAATACGCCAGTTTTCTCTTTCGCAAGGTCTGTACGTTCAAGGTCGCTTTTTAACTTTACCTTATCTAAGTAAGCGTCAACGGCTGAACGCTGCTCAAAAGTTGTAATTTTATCTACAAAAGAATGTTCAGGAGCAAGCACCGCATAGGTGGCACCAAAAAGCGTATCCGGACGCGTTGTGAATACTGTGAAGGTTTCCTCGTGCCCATCAATGGCAAATGTTACTTCCGCACCTTCAGATCGTCCGATCCAATTGCGCTGCATTTCTTTTAAACTTTCCGGCCAATCAAGCTCTTCAAGGTCTTCAAGTAAACGGTCGCCGTATGCTGTAATTTTAAGCATCCACTGCTTCATCGGACGACGTTCAACCGGATGACCGCCGCGTTCACTTTTACCATCGATGACTTCTTCATTCGCAAGGACAGTTCCAAGTGCCGGGCACCAGTTCACCGCTACCTCATCGATATAAGCTAGACCTTTTTCCCAAAGCTTTAAGAAAATCCATTGTGTCCATTTATAATATTCTGGATCTGTTGTATTTACTTCACGATCCCAATCGTAAGAGAAACCTAATGCTTTAATTTGTCTGCGGAAAGTGTTGATATTTTTCTCGGTAAACTCAGCCGGGTCGTTCCCGGTATCAAGGGCATATTGCTCTGCCGGAAGGCCGAATGCGTCCCAGCCCATTGGGTGAAGAACGTTGTATCCTTGCATCCGCTTCATTCGTGAAAGAATGTCGGTTGCTGTATAGCCTTCTGGATGCCCCACATGTAGGCCGGCTCCTGATGGATATGGAAACATATCTAAAGCGTAAAATTTACGCTTATCATATTCTTCGCTTGTTTTAAAAGTCTTTTCTTCTTCCCATTTCTTTTGCCACTTCTTTTCGATATGCTGATGATCGAAACTCATTTTCTGTTCCTCCTTAAAGTAAAAGCGGAAGCGCCTTGACCAGCCCCGACAAGCATAAGACGAGCCGCCGGGAAGGTTTGCTTTTTAACCTTCTCGGGCGGATTCGGCTTATACCAAAGAGGTGCTAGGCGCTGTAGCTGGATAAAAAAATAAAAAACCCCTCATCCCAAAAAGGGACGAGAGGATTGTGTATGTATCTTCCCGCGGTACCACCCACATTAGTGTTTAAAACACTCGCTTCATTATCCTTAACGCGGTAAACGGCAAGCATTACTTTAGATTCATGCTTGCGACTCATAGGCGAGTTCATGATTTACCCGGTTGACTTTCACCAGCCGTCAACTCTCTTAGTGCGGATAGGGACCATTACTACTCCTAATCACTGTTTTTCCAATATAAAAGTATTACGGTTATTGTATTAAATTTCCCATCAATTTGCAAGTAAACCTGCTGCCTAATTTCATAATGGACAACAAATTTCCCATTTAAACCTCTAAACCTGACGTCCACCACACGTGGACAAATCATTAAATTTGTCCACGGACGGTGCCTGACACCCTTAGGTTCCGGTCGTATAATAGGGTCGTGACGATTGCAATGAGGAATAATCCAATTAAAACGGTAAATAAGGCTGACATGCTATATAAATCTACAAGCATGCCTCCTAACAACGGGCCAATCATTCTTCCTCCAGTTGCGGTGCTATTGACGATTCCTTGGTAGAAGCCTTCCCTGCCCTTTGGTGCCAGACTGAAGGCAACCGTTGGGACGGCAGGCCAAATGAACATTTCACCAATTGTTAAGATTATCATAGCAACTAGAAATCCTGAAAAGGCGCTGACATTCCCTGCAACAATAAATGAGATAATAAAAATGCCAATTCCAATAAGTATTTGAAGCTTTAAAGATGAAGAAAGATATTTCATTACCCCATTCAAAAGCGGTTGACCTAGAACAATAATCGCTCCGTTAATTGTCCATAAGAAACTGTATTGCGTTAAGGTTATATTGATTTCCTGCGTGTAGGAGGCAATTGTGGTCGTCCACTGAACATATGCTACCCAGCATAGTAAATAGCCTAAGCAAAGAATCATTAATGCCTGAAGATTTGCCTTGGATTTTATTCCTTTTTCTGCTTTTGCTTTATTTTCTTGTTTCTCCGAATCTGCTAAAATACCTTTATATCCGAAAACGGCAATAAGCAGGAAGATCACATACATAACCATATTGGCAAGAAAAATAAGCTGAAATGAGTAATCTGCAACCAGTCCTCCTAATGCTGCTCCTACTGCTACGCCAAGATTTTGCGCGACATAAAGGGCATTAAATGACTTTCTCCCGCCCTCTTTCCATACTGAGCCTGCCATCGCATACATGGAGGGAAAAATAATCCCTGTTCCAAAGCCAACAATTGTTAGAAAAACAACATATTCTGGCCAGGCATGCCAAAAGGTTAATCCGACAAGGGCTGCAAGTGAAATAAAAATTCCTAGAAGAATAGATTTATAGCCGCCAATTTTATCAAATAAATGGCCGCCGTATAAATTTCCGATGACATTTGCCCCTGCATTCAACATCAGAACAATTCCAGCAACCGATAAGGATTTTCCTAAATGATCGTGAATATAGATGGTATTTAAAGGCCATAAAAAAGAAGAGCCGATTACATTCACTGCCATCCCGATAATTAAAAGCCATAAGGCACGTGGCATGAAAATACGCTCCTTTATCATAAAATTATTTCGATATCCTTGGTAATTTTAGACCTTTTTATATTTATGTGCAATCTTTTTCTTTAAACAATAATCGTTAGGCAATGATTTCGCGTGTTTTTGAATTAATTTCGCGAAACTCTTAATTATATCCGTCTTCCGAGATAAAAATTCCTCAAATTGACACCTCACTAATCTCTTGACAAAATAAAAAAGAAAACACTGTATCTATACAAGAAACAGTGTTTCAAAAATGATCTTATTCTCAGGCTTTTTCCAATATCATCCTTGTTCCTTCTTGGCGGGACGAATACGGATTCTAAAGGAAGGAGTCTATTTTTTTATTGGCGTCGCCGGTACAATCGGTGCTTGTGCAGGGAAGTAGGCATTTACCGCTTTATCTTTTTTCTTATCATTTTCTTTTTCTTCTAAGACTGCTTTTTTCACTTTTTCAATTTCCTTATCAAGCTCTTCCATATTGACGCCTTTTTTCACTAGTTCTTCCGTCGTTAAGCGGATTGCTTTGTTGGACTGCTCAATTGAAATCCTTAGTGAATCCATCGATCCTTGCGGGTTGTGGAAGCCGGCAGAGTTTTCAGCTGCAACGATATCCCAGTACCATTGACCCTGGCGTACATATTCTTGAGCTTGTTTTATTTTATCTTTGTTTACACCAGACGTAATCATTTTGTTTACATAATAGTGTGAGGTGGTTGAAACTTCTTGAGCTTCATGTAAGGCACTTACGTTTGCTTCTTGAATTTCAAGAACGCGGTCTTTTAGTTTATCCAAATCACGATCACCGTGGCACTGTCCGCAAGAAGTTTGCATGGTTTTAAGTGGTGATGTCCACCAGTGTGAGGTTATTTTTCTTTTTCCATCTACCCGCTCATATGGCATATGACAATCAGCGCAGGATACATTTGCTTTTCCGTGTGTTCCTGACATATGGGTTTCATACTCAGGATGCTGCGATTTTAACATAGGGGTTCCGGAGATATTGCTAATCCAGTCTTTTTCAAACCCATTCTGTTTGGCAATAGTATTATAGTATTCATACATGTCCTCTGGTTTAAAGCCCTTCGTCCACGGAAAAGTAACTTCGCTGTTTTTTGCAGAAAAATAATACTCAACATGGCACTGACCACAAACGTAGCTGCGCATTTCATTCTTCGTTGGGTTAGAAACATCAACACCCTGTGCTTTTAGCGCTTTAAAAAAGCTTGGCCGCGTTACACGTAAATCCATTGTTTTGGGATCATGACAGTCAGAGCAGCCTATTGGTGAGTGACCCAAGGCTTCACCTTTTGGCCAAATTTCCTTGTTAAAATTTGCTCCCCAATAGTGGTCACCCATTTCTTCAATCATTTTTGGCACTGCTGTTGATTTACATGTATAACAAGATCCAACAGATTTATCGGTAATCCGTTTAATGCTGCGAATATCTTCTAGTGCATAAGTATGGCCGCGTTCTTCATTGTACTCCGTTGCAAATCCATATCCGTTAAATAGGATTGGCAGCAGAGGCTCTTTATCTGCTTCATATTTGCTTCGTTTTTCAGAGCCTCCGTAGGTGGTGTCTTCCATTTTTTCATTTTTCTTATAGCTGTTATATTGAAGCGGGAATAGTTTTTTAAACGCCTCATTACTAATTTCGTCTTCAGATAGGCCCGTTGTCTTTTGACCTGCTGCAGCGGCTGTTTTCTCACCGGAATCATGACCACACCCGGATATGATCAATACCATTGCGACCAGGAAAAGATATGCCCCATATCTTAACCTTCCCATTTTTAAAATCCTCCCTTTTTCTCTAATAACTCTCCTGATTTAGGCGGCTCTTTATAATGATCATCCTTAAAGCCTTTTCCATGCGGTACGGTTTTGTGACAGGAAACACAGCTATCCTTAGCATCATGTGATACGTTCGTAATCGTACTTTTGTGGCAGGAGATACAGTTTTCATTAATGACTTTCATTGTTCTGTCTGCCGCATGAATGACGTCAGGAATGTCCTCTGTGCCTAAGGAGTTGTAGTACACATGTGTCATCCCAGCCCGACCCTTGAAAAAAAGCTTTTTAGCTATATTCTCGTGGGGAAGATGGCAGTCATTACACGACAATTTCGCGTGGGTTGAGTCCATGAATGAAGTATAAACCGATTGCATCGTGTGACAGTTTTGACAAAAGCCCGGTGAATCTGTGTAGGCCATGGTTTTTACTGTTACCAGCGATAAAAATACTCCGCCTAACAGAGCCATAACAACTAAGAGCTTTTTGTCGATTTTAAGAAGTTTTTTAATCATCTCTTCACCTCCCATTAAGATCTTTTTCTCTTTTTATAGTTAAAGTACCTTAATACCTTAATCCTAATTTGACAACTAAAAATGCGAGCGGTTAATAGATGTGGATAATTTGTGAACAAATTCACATAAAATTTGAATAAATATGCTAGTAAACAATCGTTTATCTAGAAAAAAGTGGAAGTTTTGGAATTAAGTATTTTCATCCAATATCTTATTTAAACCATTTAAAAACATCTCAATCTGTGACCTGCATCACACATTAAATGGGAGATGTTTCTAAAATGTGAACAGGGTTTTTATCCTATTTTGAAGGTGATTTTAATGAGAAATTGATGTCACATGTGATTTTTAGCACTTTTGAAAGTAATTTGATGCAGAAAAAAAGATCCCTCAAAGAAAAAAAATGAGGGATCTTGCCATTTTTATTATGACGATTGTCTTATTCTTGATGCATTTTCGATTTTACTGGCTGGCCGCCTGAATTTTCATATTGCTTTTTAGCCTGCTTTACGACATCAACATCTTGTCCGAATTCAATATCTTGATTATTGATACCATTTCGTGTTTTTTGTTCGGGGTTTTGTTGTTTTGAACGTTTTTTCAAAAAGTTTCCCTCCCTTAATTCCCTTGCAGGATCAAATTGTTTTGAAGCTGTTGAATTTGCAGCCTCATTCTGTGAAGCTGCTCCCGCTGCTGGGAATTTGCACTGTGGGCCATTGTTGCAATATCTTGGTAGGTTTCTTCAAGCGTTTGTAAGGCTTTAGTGTAATCGTCGTTATTATAATGCTCTTGAAGGCTGCTTTCCTTGTATTGATCCTGGGCATATCGAATAGCATCCTCACATTGCTGCATTAATGTCTCCATGGATTCACGAGTTGCCATCTTTAGAACCCCCTTCTTCTCTTTAGAAGCACACTGCTTCATTTCTTATTCTGTTCTCCATTCGCTTTCCTATGACAATGAACGATTTGATAAATGTTGGGAATTCTACTGTGATAAACTCAATGGATAAGCTTTTCACTTCATGTTAAAATCAAAGTTATGCAAACTTTTTTAAACTTGAATGTTGATTTGCACTCCATCAACATTATTTCAAAATAAAGGAGGTTTTCTGATGCTTCAGACTAAACCTTTTCCATATGCATCTGATAATAAACGTTATCATACTTGGAATTATCACCTTCGAAATCAATTTGGTCATAAGGTATTTAAAGTCGCGTTAGATGGTGGCTTTGACTGTCCTAACCGTGATGGCACGGTCGCCCATGGCGGCTGCACCTTTTGCAGTGCTGCAGGTTCCGGAGATTTTGCCGGGAACCGTGTCGAGCCACTTGAAACACAATTCAACAAAATTAAAGATAAAATGCATACAAAATGGAAGGATGGCAAATATGTGGCCTACTTTCAGGCCTATACTAATACTCATGCTCCTATTGAGGTACTGCGAGAAAAGTTCGAGACTGTGTTAAAGCAAGAAAACGTAGTAGGTCTCTCGATTGCTACCCGTCCCGATTGTCTCCCTGATGATGTTGTCGAATATTTAGCGGAATTAAACGAACGAACCTATTTATGGGTTGAGTTAGGCTTACAGACGGTTCATGAACGTACGGCTTTACTGATCAACCGGGCACATGATTTTCAATGCTATGTAGATGGTGTCAATAAGCTAAGGAAACATGGTATTCGCATTTGTTCGCATTTAATTAATGGTTTGCCGCTAGAGACGTATGACATGATGATGGAAACGTCGCGGGAAGTTGCCAAATTAGATGTACAGGGAATTAAAATTCACTTGCTTCATCTTTTAAAAGGCACTCCAATGGTGAAACAATATGAAAAGGGCATGCTCGAGTTTCTTTCGCAAGAAGACTATGTAAATTTAGTTTGCGATCAATTAGAAATTTTACCGCCGGAAATGATTGTCCATCGAATTACAGGTGATGGACCAATTGACTTAATGGTTGGTCCGATGTGGAGCGTAAACAAATGGGAAGTATTAAACTCGATTGATGCGGAACTAAAACGCCGGGAAAGTTGGCAAGGTAAATTTTATCAAGGGGTTTAAATCGATGAAAATGGAACGAATTCTTCCGTATGCAAAAAGCTTACTTAAAAAAGCTATTCAAACCGGCGATGTTGTCGTGGATGCTACTTTAGGAAATGGACATGATACGTTATTTTTAGCCGATTTGGTTGGTGAAACCGGTAAAGTGTTTGGATTTGATGTTCAAGAGGCGGCTATCCATGTCAGCAATGAACACCTAAGCGCACACGGAATGTCAGAGCGTGTAACCCTCTTTCATGGAGGTCATGAGCATTTATTTGAAAAAATACCAACGGTTTATCATGGAAAAATTACCGGGGCCATTTTTAACCTAGGTTATCTCCCTGGCAGTGATAAATCAATTGTGACCCAGCCAGAAACGACTATTGCTGCCATTGAGCAATTAATGAAGATTATGGCACCTGAAGGAATCATTGTTCTTGTTATCTATCACGGTCACGAGAAAGGGGCCGTTGAACGGGATTCCCTACTTCAATATTGCCAAGAAATAGACCAAAAAACAGCACATGTCCTTCAGTATCAATTCATCAATCAACTGAATAACCCGCCGTTTATTGTTGCAATTGAAAAAAGGTAAAAACCAGGCCACGCCTGGTTTTTTATTTAATCATAAGTCTAGTTACAAAGGATGGCACCGATTTTTGCAGTGAACGGTAGGCAAGTCCATTGAAATAAAAGAAATAACTTATCCATCCGCCAGATTTGATAATTCCTTTTGCCAGTTTACGTACATTTTTCTGTTTTCGGACTTTCGAATCAGATAAATATATCCCCAATAGGCCGCGATTAATTAGCTGATGGAATTTTTTATGGGGAAGGAATTCCGTATGTCTGTCAGCCTCCGTAACAAAATGCTTTAACCGCTTAAAAAGCGTTTCTTCGCTTTCATAATAAGAACAAAAGTTCAAATCGCCTCCGGCAACGTCCTCCTCTTGGTCGATAAAATAATCCAAAAGGATATGCAAGCCTTGAATATAGGGAAAATAACCCTTTCGAATGTTTTCGGCGTCACTAGCCTGAAAATCTTCCCTCATCGCATAAGAAATCAGACAAAATATCCCTAATGTTGAACCAGAACAGGCAGAGAATTCATACCATTCCATTGGCGGCAATTGATTTTGATGGCGATGAAACCAATTTTCAAGACGCGGCACTCGTTCATCTTTCGCAACATGTTTATGAATTTGCAGATCACAATAATATTGGCACAGTTCAAGCAGATAATCCTTTATCAATTCATAATGTGGAACATCTCTTAAAATATCGCGGCAGGCTTCTGATAAATCATTCAAATAGTTATCATCATCCTGATCCTCGCGAAGCCGGTAATAATTTTTCTTTTCCGCATCTAATATAAGTGCATCGCGCATTGATTCATGAAGGGCCGCAAAATCATCGGGATCTAGTGAGGTGCTTCGGTCACATAGATTATCAAGATAGTCACTAATCGTTTGATAAGCAACAATAAACTTGATTGCTTTTTTATAATGCTCACCTGAAGTGATAGCTAGAATACTTCCTCCCTCACAATGAAAGGTTTTATGCTCAATACTAGCTAGAGCCTGAGTTCTTAATTCAGGGTTCGGAATTTTTTCAGCTCGGCTTTTCCAATAAGCCAATTCTTTGTGTACGGCTGGAAGTATTTTTCGATAAACCCTGGACATAAGGGTGATTGGCTTCATGGAATACGACAACCCTTTCTATACAATATAACCAATTGCTTTTAATTGACTAATAACAAAATCCTTAGCGTATTCAAATACCTCTTCACGCTCAGGTTCATTAAAAATTTCATGGTAGTATTTTGGCCATTCTTTAAACCTTTTTTCTGATAATGGGACATGATTGAACCATTCCTTAACGGTTCCTTTCTTGACAATTTTGTCATCCCCGCCTTGCATAAGAAGCATCGGAATATCTTGAGTTTGTTCAAGCTTATGGAATGCCTCCTTCATAGCCGCAGCAAGTTCACGATACCATCTTATCGAAACCTTTGTCACATAAAGAGTATCATTGGAATCAGCTTCCCGTACGTCTGCATTTCTCGTCGCCATGTGAACGGTTAAACCTGAATTAACCCTGAAAGAAGGGAATACGACATTTAACCCATGTGAAACAAACTCTAAAAATTTTGAAGGTGTATTTACAAGGCCTAAGCATGGTGATGATAGAATAACCCCTGCAATATTTAATCTTTCTTCCTGCAGAAGACGGATTGAGATCAGTCCCCCCATACTATGGCCCAGTATAAACACTGGTAAATTATAGCGGTAGGCTGCCTGTACCCAATCCTTCACTTCAATTATGTAATCATCGAAGGAATCGATATGACCGCGGTTGGCTCGTGTTGTCATACCTTGCCCAGGAAGGTCAGCCATAATGACATGAAAGCCTGAAGAACGCCACATCTCAATCAGCCACCCGTACCTGCGATGGTGCTCCATTGCCCCGTGTACCATCACAATGACCGCTTTTGCATCCCCTTCTGCTTCCCACTTCCACATACTTTTATATCCCCCTAAAATAGTTGAAAATAATAAAAAACTTTAGCTTTGAAAAAGGCTCCCAATCTTCGCTACAATAGAACTATCATCAAGGCTATTTTCGCAAAGATTGTTGTTTTTCGTATAGGTTCATCAACCCGTATAACATGATTCTTTCGTGGCATCTTTTCGTATGAATATTTGCGAAGAATTGCCTAGAAACTTTGTAAATGACCCTAAATAAGTTCTAAAAGCAATAAAGTTTACGAAAAAGAGCCATTATCAAAAAAGGAGCTACTAGTATGATTTATCCCTTTAAAGATAAGTATCCGTTAATTGCCGAATCGGCCTTTATCGCAGATTATGTCACGATTACAGGCGATGTTGAAATTGGCGAAGAATCCAGCGTTTGGTTTAATTCCGTCATTAGAGGCGATGTTGCCCCGACAAAGATTGGCAATAAAGTAAATATCCAAGATAATTCTATCTTACACCAAAGTCCCAATAACCCGCTAATTTTAGAAGATGAAGTAACGATTGGGCATCAGGTGATTCTTCACAGCTGTATCATCAGAAAACGGGCCTTAATCGGAATGGGGTCCATCGTTTTGGACCAAGCTGAAATTGGTGAAGGGGCCTTTATAGGGGCCGGAAGCCTTGTCCCGCAAGGAAAAAAAATTCCCCCTAATACATTAGCATTCGGCAGGCCGGCTAAAGTTATTAGAGAATTAACTCCAGAGGATATAGATGATATGGAAAGAATCACAAGAGAATATGCTGAGAAAGCGCAATATTATAAGTCCTTACAATCATAATAAGAAAAGCGGAAGCGCCTTGCTCAGGGGCGACAAGCATAAGACGAGCCGGCGGAAAGGTTGCTTTTTAACCTTTTCGACGGATTGGCTTATGACCTCGAGCCCCTAGGCGCTGAAGCTAGACATAAAAAATGCACCCAAATATTTCGGGTGCATTTTTTATAGTTAGTTTTTCAGTGTTTCAAGAGCTTTTGCTGCGGCATATTCACGCTGAAAAGAATAAACGTCTTCGACATATACTTGATGCCATACCATAAACATAAGCACTGTCCAGATTTTCCGGCTGTTATCAGCTTTGCCTTGGCAATGGTCCTCAAGCAGTCTTAACACATATTGTTTATTAATTAAGTGTTCTGTATTGCTTTCGCGAATGATTTTCTTTGCCCAATCATTCATTTCGTTCTTTAACCAGTGACGGATTGGCACTGGGAAGCCAAGCTTTTTACGATTCAGTACATGTTCTGGAACAACGCCCTCAGCTGCTTTACGTAAAATATACTTCGTTGTACCATTAGCTGTTTTTAAGCTTGTTGGAATTTTTGAAGCCACTTCAAATACAGCTTTATCAAGGAATGGAACACGCAGCTCCAGCGAATGTGCCATCGTCATTTTATCAGCCTTTAATAAAATATCTCCACGCATCCATGTATGAATATCGATGTATTGCATTCTGTCAACAGGATCATAGCCTCTGGATTCTTCGTAAAGAGGTTTTGTAATGTCTGTATAGTTTAATCCTTGACGGTACACATTTAAAAGTTCCCGTTTTTCCTCTTCCGTGAACATTTTGGCATTTCCGATATAGCGTTCTTCCATTGGTGTCACGCCGCGTTCGATAAAACTTTTGCCTTTCGTGCCTTCGGGCATCATATTAGCGATCCCTTTTAATAGCACCTTACCGACTCTCGGAATTTTATTAAATACCTCTAACGATTGCGGTTCGCGGTAAATATTGTATCCGCCGAACAACTCATCTGCACCTTCACCTGAAAGTACAACCGTAACATGCTTCCGCGCTTCGCGAGCTACAAAGTATAACGGTACGCAGGCAGGGTCTGCAAGTGGATCATCCATATGCCACATGATTTTTGGAACTTCATTCATATATTCCTCTGGAGTAATCACATAGCTGATATTTTCCACGCCCAGCTTTTCGGCTGTCTCTTTGGCAACATCAATTTCACTAAACCCATTATGCTCAAAGCCTACTGAGAAGGTTTTGATAGCAGGATGAAATTGCTTGGCGATGGACGCAATTATTGAAGAATCGATTCCGCCGGAAAGGAAGGAGCCGACTGGAACATCGCTTCGCATATGCTTCTCGACTGAATCAAATAGGATGTCACGAATTTCTTTGACGAAATCATTTTCTGATTTCTGAACTGGCTTAAAATGGGCCTTCCAATAACGCTTCATTTCCATTTTAGAGCCGATTTTCTTTGTAAAATAATGTCCGGGCTCGAGCTTGTTAATTCCGTCTGACAGGGTGTTTGGCTCAGGGACAAATTGATAGGTTAAATAATGCTGTAAGGAATCATAATTTAGCACATCGTTTTCTAATGCAAGGAGAATACTTTTTTTCTCGGAAGCAAAGAACGTTCTTTCGCCGTCTTCAAAATAGAAGAACGGTTTGATTCCAAACGGGTCGCGTGCCCCGTAAAGCGATTGCTCTTGTTTATCCCAAATGACAAAGGCAAACATGCCGCGCAGCTTTTCCACTGCTTTTTCCTTCAAGTGGCTGTAAAGAGCGATAATAACCTCTGTGTCTGAACTTGTAGCAAATTTTAAGCCCTCATTGAGAAGCTCTTCACGAAGCTCTACATAGTTATAGATCTCGCCGTTAAAAATGATCCAATAGCGCTCATTTTCATAGGTCAGCGGCTGGTGCCCTGATTCAATATCAATAATACTCAAGCGGCGGAAGCCAAATTGAATATGGTCATCATAATAAAAACCATCATCATCAGGCCCACGATGGGTTATAATATCGTTCATATTTTTAAATTGTTGTTTTTCTACATCACTATAGCTTTGTGTTTTGTCGTGTACACAACCGATAAAACCACACATTATGTACCTCACCTACTCCAGTTCAAAATATCCTTGCTAAAAACATACTCTCTAATACTACCACTTTTTTATAAAAATGGAACTGTGAACTTGAGGAAAATCAAGTACAATCATTTTTCACTTCTTTCGACCTACTTAAACCCCGCTTTGCATTAAAATAGACTCTAATAATATAAAAGGAGTTACATATTTATATGCAACTCCTTATCAGGCTAATTATAGATTTGCTTGCTCACGTAATGTTTGAGCTTTATCGGTACGTTCCCAAGGAAGATCAACATCTGTACGGCCAAAGTGTCCATAAGCAGCTGTTTGCTTATAAATTGGGCGGCGAAGGTCGAGCATGTTGATAATGCCAGCTGGGCGAAGGTCAAAGTTTGCACCTACAAGATCAACTAAAACATCCTCGCTTACTTTACCTGTGCCAAAAGTATCAACAGAAATGGAAACTGGTCTTGCTACACCGATTGCATAAGCAAGCTGTACTTCAACCTTATCAGCAAGACCTGCTGCAACGATATTTTTTGCTACATAACGTGCTGCATATGCAGCAGAACGGTCAACTTTTGTCGGATCCTTACCAGAGAAAGCACCGCCGCCATGACGAGCATATCCGCCGTAAGTATCAACAATGATTTTGCGTCCTGTCAAGCCTGCATCCCCTTGTGGTCCGCCGATAACAAAACGGCCTGTCGGGTTAATGAAGTATTTTGTATTTTCATCAATTAGTTCATTTGGAACAACTGGATTGATCACATATTCTTTAAGGTTTCGCTGGATCTGCTCAAGCGAAACTTCTGGGTGATGCTGCGTTGAAATAACAATTGTATCTATGCGAACTGGTTTGTCGTTCTCATCATATTCAACGGTAACTTGTGTTTTACCATCCGGACGTAGATAAGGTAGAAGCTCCTCTTTACGAACTTCTGTTAAACGGCGTGCCAGCTTATGAGCAAGTGAAATTGGAAGAGGCATTAACTCTTTTGTTTCATTACATGCAAAGCCAAACATTAAACCTTGGTCCCCTGCACCAATTGCTTCGATTTGCTCATCAGACATTAGTCCTTCACGAGCTTCAAGCGCTTGGTCAACCCCCATTGCAATGTCTGGAGACTGTTCATCGATCGATGTTAATACGGCACAAGTTTCCGCATCAAAGCCGTACTTTGCACGAGTGTAACCAATTTCTCTAACTGTTTCGCGGACAATTTTTGGAATATCCACATAAGTAGAAGTGGTGATTTCCCCAGCTACAAGTACTAAGCCTGTTGTTACGGAAGTTTCAGCCGCAACACGGGCATTAGCATCCTTTGCTAAAATAGCATCTAAAATGGAATCAGAAATTTGGTCACAGATCTTGTCAGGATGACCTTCAGTTACTGATTCAGAAGTGAACAAACGACGTTTTGTTGACATCTGAATTCCTCCTATATTATTAAATAAAGTGAGGTTATGTGTGGGGCTATGTTACCTTGTTAGTTTAACCTCGGGTTGATACGGAACTCATTCCCTTAGTAGTATGAAATAAACACGGGTATTTTATTAATAACAGCTGTTATTAATAAACCCGGCTGAAGATTCTCACGATGGAATAAAGAAAAAGCGATTATGGAGCACAAAAACAAAAAACCTTTCCATCTCATGAGGAAAGGTTGAGTGCAAATGTTTGCGTGCCTTTCACTCTTATCGTTCAAGGCCAAGCCTTGCCTCAGGTTTAGCACCTTTGCCCGAAAAATAAAACAAAACCATTCTTCGTTTGCAGGTTGCTGGGTTTCATAGGGCCTGTCCCTCCACCAGCTCGGGATAAGAGAGTATCCGTTCAAATTAAAATCATACCCTACAATATCGAACGGTGTCAATCGATATTTATGAAACTTTTACCATGCAAATGACTTTAAACATAAAAATATTTTAATTTCATGATATAAATATTTTCTTTTTGCGCATTCCCTGAATAATGTATAAAATACAACTTGAACTTACTAAATAGTATAGACTAATTTTATAAATGTGTTATACTAATTGATATAATAATCGCCATTTGAAATTAAATAAAAAGGATGGTTAATTAAAAATGAATTCTGTTCATATTCCCAATGAATTAAAGCAATTACTTAAAGAAAATAATGTCCAAGTTCAATTATCAGTTCCTCAGCTAGTTGAAAAAATTCTAAACCGAAATGAAGGATCCTTAACTTCAACTGGTGCAGTTCGTGTTTCCACAGGCAAGTATACAGGACGTTCACCACAAGATAAATTTATTGTCGTTGAAAATTCAACAAAGGATAAAATCGCTTGGGGATCCAATCAGCCTATTTCCGAAGAAGTATTTACTAACCTCTATCACAAGGTATTAGAGTACTTAAAGGAACAAAATGAGCTCTTTGTATTCAAAGGTTTTGCCGGAGCCGATAAAAAATCGCAACTGCCAATTCAAGTCGTAAATGAATTTGCTTGGCATAATCTATTCGCTCACCAGCTGTTTATTCGTCCATCAGAAGACGAATTGCTTGAACATGAAGCAGGCTTTACGGTAATCTCTGCTCCTAATTTCAAGGCAGACCCAGCTGTAGATGGCACAAACTCAGAAACCTTTATTATTATTTCATTTGAACAACGCATTGTGTTAATCGGCGGAACAGAATATGCCGGTGAAATGAAAAAATCAATTTTCTCTGTGATGAATTATTTGCTTCCTGAAAACAATATTTTTTCAATGCACTGTTCTGCAAATGTTGGGCTTGAAGGGGATGTGGCGTTATTCTTTGGATTGTCCGGTACGGGAAAAACTACCCTTTCAGCAGATCCTAATCGCAAGCTTATCGGCGATGATGAGCATGGCTGGTCTTCCAATGGCGTCTTTAATATTGAAGGCGGCTGCTATGCGAAATGTATTAACCTTACCCGTGAGAAAGAACCGCAAATTTTCGATGCCATTCGTTTCGGTACTGTGCTTGAGAATGTTACGGTTAACCAAGAATCCAGAATCCCGGATTATGATGATGGAACATTAACTGAAAATACTAGAGCAGCCTATCCAATTCAAGCTATAGACAATATTGTTCTGCCAAGCGTTGCAGGACATCCAAATACAATTGTATTTTTAACTGCAGATGCCTTTGGAGTATTGCCTCCAATTGCAAAATTAACGAAAGAGCAAGCAATGTACCATTTCTTAAGCGGTTATACATCTAAGCTTGCCGGAACCGAGCGTGGAATCACATCTCCACAAGCAACCTTCTCTACTTGCTTTGGAGCGCCTTTCTTGCCGCTTCCTGCAACTCGTTATGCTGAAATGCTTGGAGAAAAAATTCTTGAACATAATGCCAATGTCTTTTTAGTCAATACAGGCTGGACTGGCGGCGAATATGGTGTCGGAAACCGTATGAAGCTTTCTTATACACGCGCAATGGTTCAAGCGGCACTTGAGGGTGAATTGAACCATGTAGAAACAGTCAAGGATGAAATCTTCGGCCTGAACATCCCGCTTCATATTGCCGGTGTTCCTGATGAAGTTCTTCAGCCAAATAAAACGTGGGCAGACCCAGAAGCCTATGAAGTGAAAGCAAAAGAACTTGCTGCTAAGTTCCGTGAAAACTTTAAAAAGTTTACGAATGTTGCTGCAGAAATCGAAGAAAAAGGCGGACCTATCGCTTAAATACAACGAGCCCTTATCAATTTGATAAGGGCTTTCTTACTTCCACTTCTTCTGATTTTTGTAAAATTGTAAAACGGTATTTGCCGCTTTTATTAAGGTTGAAATCTCCTTGATACATCGAAATCTTTTTTCCATCCGTTGTCGTGTAATCTGTTTTATCTTTAAAGGTGAATTCGGATACCTCTCCATTTTCTAAAGCAAATATCTCTAATTTTAATTCAGAAGGAAGGTTATCTCCCTCTACCTCAATGGAAACATCCTCGTAGAAACCAGCGTGTAAATCTTCTTGTGAAATCATCAAAGTAGAATTACCAACTTTAACGTAGGGCTCTTTTACATAGATGGAAAATTCGCCGATTTTTTTATTGCCTGCAGTGAATTCAAGATTCCATATTCCGGGTAAATCAAGCGATTTAAAGCCAGTCATTGCATGACCGTCTGCACCATACATTCCACCTGAAATGACCGTTGTTGTCAGATGTTCTTTTACCCCAGTTTTTACATGTACGGCATCAATTTTAAGAGGCTTATTTGCAAAATCTTTTTGATAGTCGCCCCATAAATAAACGGCTATCTTCGATACACCCCTTTGGTCCTTCTCTATCCATTCCAATGGAGCCAGCAGGCTTACCTTGTTAGGAATACCAAAATTACTATCTGCATAAAGAGGAGAGCCGTCCGTATCCATAAGTGCAAAATATTCACCTTGTTGTACTGCCTTGGTTCTTCCAGAGCCAGTAATTTGTGAAGAAGAATCTTTTTTTTCAGTAAAATAAAGGAGTGGAGCTAGTAATACAAGGACAAATACGGCAGCCAACGCTGCCAGTCTTTGAAAGTTAAATGGTTTTCTATGTTCTCTAGTACTTGCCTCATCAATTACCATTAACATATCCGTTCTCTGTTTTGTTGTTAATTCATGCTTTGGAAAATTTGAGAGCATCTCTAATAAATCTTTATCAGATAATTTCCTCAAAGTACTCCCCCTCCTTCAGACACTCATTTAATTTTCTCACTGCCCGATGAAATGTTACATTCACTTTATTTTCTGACCAACCGAGAACTTGGCCTGCTTCCTGTGAAGAAAGTTCGGCAATCCCCCTAAGTATGATTACATCGCGATAATTATCTTTTAGTTTGTTTATCGTCTCGTATAATTTTGCATATTCGAATTTCCTAAGCAGCATTTCCTCTGTAGGCTCAAGGCGTTTTGGTGATTCATTATCTAAAAGCTTTTTAAGCTTTTGCCAAACGGATCTTTTCCGGTAAAAATCTATGGCTGTATTTCTCGCGATTGAAATCAGCCAGGTTTTCGGGCTCGATTCATTTTTATATCGGCTATAGGCTTGAAACGCCCGCAAAAAGGTCTCCTGAACCAAATCCTCAACATCCATCGCTCCTGTATAATAGACTAAATAATTTGTGACATCTTTTTCATATTGAATGAACCATTTTTCAATTGGATGAGCTCGCTCCAACCTTGCTCCCCCCTCTAACAAAATACTTATGTTTAAAAATTTTTTATAATAATAAGACGTTTCATTCTTTTTAATTCTTACACTTTCTTTAAAAGCTGTGTTAAACTTTCCGGAAGCTTGAATTTTTGATGGTGACGGGCTTTATGAGCCGTTCATAACGACCGGCAGCTTGAATTTTTGATGGCGACGGCTTTATAAGCCGTTTATAACGACCGACAGCTTGAATTTTTGATCGTGACGGGCTTTATAAACCGTTCATAACGACCGACAGCTTGAATTTTTGACGGTGACGGGCTTTATAAGCAGTTCATAACGACCGACCGCTTGAATTTTTGACGGTGACGGGCCTTATAAACCGTTCATAACGACCAGCAGCTTGAATTTTTGATCGTGACGGGCTTTATAAGCCGTTCATAACGACCAGCAGCTTAAATTTTTGACGGTGACGGGCTTTATAAGCCGTCCATAACGACCGATAGCTTGAATTTTTGATGGTGAAGGGATTATGAGCCGTTCATAACGACCAGCAGCTTGAATTTTTGATCGTGACGGGCTTTATAAGCGGTTCATAACGACCAGCAGCTTGAATTTTTGATCATGACGTGCTTTATAAGCCGTTCATAACGACCAGCAGCTTGAATTTTTGACGGTGACGGGCTTTATGAGCCGTTCATAACGACTAACCGCTTGAATTTTTGACGGTGACGGGCTTTATAAGCCGTTCATAACGACCGTCCGCTTGAATTTTTGATGGTGACGGGCTTTATAAACCGATTATAGTGACCGTTCAATATAAAAAAAGACCTTCGCGGTCACTGTAAGCTTTTCACAGTAACCATAAAAAAAGCAGGCATCTATCAGCCCGCTTAGTTCGTGGAATTCAATGAAATTAGTTGATACGTGATGGTTGTGCTGTTCTTTTGCCATTCTACTTTTTTTATCATTGCGGTTCCGTTTGAATCGCTTTCGATTGTTTTTCTCACATCAATTGGAATCTCAATTGGATAGAGTCTGAATCCTTCCTTTTCTAAAGTAAATAGGTTTTCATCTACTCGCTTCTCTCTACCCTTTGTCACAATCATCGTATTTAATTCAAGAGGCATACCCATCAAAAATCCGCTCCTCTGCTCTTAATAATCATATTTTATCATTTATTGCCATTGGATTTCATCCACTTCGTTAAATCTTCAACCACTTTTCGATTATTGGCTGGGGGAAAATAATGCGTAAATTGCTCAAAGTACCAGCAAGCCACATGCTTGTCCAATTCCCTTAGCCTTTTTTCCAGGCGGTAAGCATGCTCAACAGACACATTGTGGTCCTTAACACCATGAATAATCAGGACTGGAGAAACAAGGTTTTCAAGCCCATAAAGCGGAGTTCTGTCTTGATACCGTTCTGGATATTTTTCAGGTGTCCCGCCAATTACCCTTTTCATCATTCTTCGTAAATCATTCCGTTCATAATACGTCAGGGCCATGTCACTGACACCCCCCCAAGTGACAACAGAAGCTGCATCAGGAAACTGAATCCCTGTTAACAACGCCATCACACCGCCGCGGGAAAACCCAAAAATGTGGATAGCCTGAACTCTAGGTAAAGATTTCAACAACAAATACGCTGAAAAAGCATCCAGCCTGTCGTCACCGGCAAAATCTTCATTGCCCTCTCCGCCTTGATTTCCACGATAATATGGAGCAAACACGATAAATCCCTCAGCGGCAAACTGAGCAATCCTAGAAGGTCTTACCTTACCGACATTTTTAATCCCGCCGCGTAAATAAAGAAAACCATCCATCCGGCCTGCACATATTGGTTCCGCAAGCATCCCCTTTACCCGTAACCCACCAGATAGATATGTAATTACTTTTAATTCCACCTTTGGATTAGGTGAAGGAAACCGCTGTATGTCTAAGATTTTTCCATCATCAAGGTTCAACTCTGTCATCTATCCTTCCAAATTAATTATCACTGGGCATTCACACATTTTTTTCCTTTTCATACATTATCATAGGCAATACGCCCAGATTGAATGGTAAATAAGGAGGTTTATACATGAGAAAATGGCTAAAATTCAGTTTTTCCTTTCTCCTCATTGCTATACTGATGTTTTCACTCGCAGCTTGCAATAACAATGACACACCTAAACCAACAAAACTAGAAAAAGTAAGGATCGCAGAGGTTACCCGCTCTATTTTCTATGCCCCTCAATATGTTGCTACTTCTAAAGGCTTCTTTAATGATGAAGGTCTTGACGTCACCATTACCACGACCCCCGGCGGCGACAAAACGATGACGACTCTTATCTCAGGGGGTGCAGATGTTGCCCTAGTCGGCTCTGAAACATCCATTTATGTATATGCTCAAGGTTCCAATGACCCGGTCATCAATTTTGCACAATTAACACAAACAGACGGAACCTTCCTGGTTGCGAAAAAGAAAAACGATAATTTTTCATGGGAACAATTAAAAGGATCTAACTTCCTTGGTCAGCGTGTCGGAGGCATGCCACAGATGGTCGGTGAATTCGTATTAAAGAAACACAGCATTGACCCTCATAAAGACCTTAACTTAACCCAAAACGTCGATTTTGCCAACATTGCTAATGCCTTTGTCTCCTCTGACAATTATGACTATGTCCAATTATTTGAACCAACCGCCAGCATTTTTGAAAAAGAAGGAAAAGGTTATATTGTTGCTTCTTTTGGTAAAGAATCTGGCCATGTTCCTTATACAACCTTTATGGCGAAAGATAGCTATATGAAAGAAAACAAAGCTACGATCGAAAAATTCACAAAGGCCATCTACAAAGCGCAGCAATGGGTGCAAACGCATAGTGCTGAGGAAATTGCTAAAGCAGTAGAGCCTTATTTTCCAGATACCGATTTTGAGATTATGAAAACCGTTGTTGACCGCTATAAGAGTCAAGGCTCTTATGCCACGGATCCTGTTTTAGACGAGGAAGAGTGGAATAACCTCCAAAATATCATGAAGGAAGCTGGTTCACTTCCGAAAGAAGTAGATCATAAAACACTTGTAAATACCGATATTGCTAAAAAAGTAATGAAAAAATAAATAGGAAAGGGAGGCCGTCAACATGAGCTTCTTGCAGGTTCAGGATATTCATCACACCTATTTCACCAAAGCCTCTGCCACCACGGCCCTCTCCGATATTTCACTGATGGTTGAGGAGGGAGAATTTGTTTCCTTCCTCGGCCCTAGTGGCTGTGGAAAGACAACCCTGCTCTCGATTATTTCCAGTCTTTTGAAACCAACCCAAGGAACAGTTCTTTTAGAAAATAAACCGGTATCTACCTCTAAAAATGAAATCGGCTATATGCTTCAACAGGATTACTTGTTTCCTTGGAAAACAATTGAAGAAAATATTTTATTAGGCCTTAAATTATCAAAACAGCTCAATGAAAAAACAAAGTCAGCGGCACATAGCCTATTAAATCAAATTGGGTTAGCTGGTGTGGAAAAACAGCTTCCTAAGCAACTATCGGGTGGGATGAGGCAGCGTGTCGCCCTTGTCCGTACGCTGGCGACAGAACCAAAATTGCTGATGCTTGATGAACCATTTTCTGCCCTTGATTATCAAACAAAGTTAAAGCTAGAAGATTTAGTTTCCCAGACGTTAGATGAATTCGGGAAAACGGCCATACTAGTAACCCACGATATCGGCGAAGCCATTGCTATGAGTGATCGAATCTTTTTATTTTCAGCAAAACCCGGAAGAATTCATAAAACGTTTGAAATGCCCGAAGAGCTTCGGAATCTTTCTCCTTTTGATTCAAGAAATCATGAAGCCTTTCAAGGCATCTTTCAAACGATATGGAAGGAGTTGGAGTCACTTGAATCAGGAAAAATATAAGGTGGGACTCCTCCATAAAAGCTACATTCATTCCTTAATAATTGAAAAACGGTGGGTACGATTTTATCAGTTAATTATTTTCCTGCTCCTATTCTCCAGCTGGGAATTTTTAAGCCGGATGCAATGGATTGACCCGCTCATTTTCAGTTCACCTTCAAAAATTTGGGCCCTATGCCTTGATAAGATTCAAGACGGCTCTTTATTAACGAATTTAGGGGCCACATTAATGGAAACCATTGTAGGATTTATTATAAGTACAATATTGGGTGTCCTGATTGCCGCGATTCTCTGGTGGTCCCCCTTGGTGTCCAAAATACTTGATCCCTATCTAGTTATATTTAATGCGATGCCAAAAGTAGCCTTGGGTCCGGTGATCATCGTCGCCTTAAGTCCTGGATACACTTCTATAATTGCCAATGGCGTCATTATTTCGGTAATCATCACAGCCATCGTCGTGTATACTTCCTTCAAAGAAGTAGACCCCAATTATTTAAAAGTGCTTCAAACCTTCGGGGCAACACGCTTTCAATGTTTTAAAGAAGCCATTATGCCTGCCAGTTTTCCAACAATTATTTCAACATTAAAGGTCAATGTCGGGCTTTCATGGGTTGGGGTCATCGTCGGAGAATTCCTTGTATCCACAAAAGGACTGGGATACATGATTATTTATGGATTCCAGGTATTTAATTTTACACTGGTCTTCTTATCTTTATTGGTTATCGCCCTGTTTGCAACGATTATGTATCAGCTGGTTGATCTATTAGAAAAAAAACTTATCAAGGAATAGTGGGTTGCATTAAGCTTGCCACTATTCTTTTTCATTTTCCAGCCACTTCATGCATTCCTCCACGACCGGATCCTTCATGATGAAACTATAATTTTCTCCAAAACGCAGCTGTAGAAGATCGCCCTTGACCAAAATGGGACCATTTGTTTCGTGGTATGTATTTGTTTTCTCCAACCTTTTTACCTTTCCCCAAAAAACTGCTTTTACAAACGAGCCTTCCTTGTCAGACACTTTGTACTCAGCGAGATATTTCAATTCATCTAATATGGCCCCGGTTTCTTCATAGGTTTCTCTCCTAGCCGCTTCCTCGAGTGTTTCGCCAAACTCCCTTTTCCCCCCAGGAAACTCGAGCCCTCTCTTTTTATGCTTGGTCAGGACCCATTCATCCCCGAATTGGCAAATGACAAGAACATGCTTTGCTTCTTCTAAAAATACATCATGAGAAAAGGACAATGTCACCTTATTTCCATTACTATCTAAAAAATCAATCATGCCCAACCCGCCTCAAATTCTTTTTAATATTTTTATTATAACAAAAAAAGAAAACCCTAGAGACTAGGATTTTCCTGCTTCTTTTTATTCATTTTTTTGTAAAATATTCATACTTTCAATATGATTTCGTGCCTCTTCATCCCCTAGCTTATAGATCATCCCATACACTTGTTGGATTGTACTATCATAGGCATGATTATCACTGTCATTATGATATTCAACAAATGGAATATGCGCCCTGACAAAGTTTTTCAACTCTGTCGAATAATTTTGGTCAAACAACTCGCGTAATTGAATAATTTCTTCATCTGTTGCCTGGATTTTATAGCTCCATGTTGAACTGGTAGCACTCTGAGAAATCTCGCCAGTCCCTACGTCTATATAATAGGTTTTCTTTTGTTCATCCATATTGTCATCCCCTTTTACTATTTATTAATCCACAAAAAGATAAAATTTATTCTTTTACAAATTTCGATTCATTTTTTAGAATTGAATACGATATAATAATCATACAATCAGAGAAAACAGATTTTTCAGTCAATTGTAAAAAAATAAATTTTCACTGGTTATGAGAATGGTTTACGTATTCAAAAGAAAAACTACTATTTAAGGCAGGAGGTGTTCAAGTATGAAATTAGTCGATGAACTATATGAAATGTACCGGAACAAGCTTACGGGTGATGAAGAAGATATCGATATGCTCGCATTTGCTTTTTTAGAGGAAATGTCACATGAGGACCTTCTCGCTTTAATTCAAGATATGAGTAAACAGGAATTGTACGATTTAATGGGGCTTTATTTAATTGAAAGCCTAAAAGGTAAATTTGCGCAAGAAGAGTATGGACAACATCGCACCAATACTTATTATCCACGAAATATACACTAATATTACATAAGCCGCGAGAAAAGGAAGCGCTAGTCGAGGCTTCCTTTTTTGTTTCATGCTACAATAAGGAAAAGGGGGAATATTCTTGTATACCGTGTTTGTCGTATGCATCATCATTGTTATTGTTGTGCTGTTATTAGCTGTGATCACAACCTCGAAAGCCTATACATATAAGCATACAGTTGACCCGTTAGAAAATAATCCTAATGGGGATCAAGAGCAAAAAGATCATTCAAATTCAAATGATAATAAGAAAGCATAAAAAATTCCTATTCAAAATGAATAGGAATTTTAAAGGAAAAAGGGCGGAGCGCCGCAATAATGAAATAGTTTTTAAATGTCAAAGTGAAATAATTCATTTGCCATTTTGGATGGGTGAACGCTTTGCTCTGCTCACACCGCCTTTTTTATATCACCCAAATACTTTTTTTAAGTCTTCTTTACTTTGCTCAAGCCAGAAGTTCATTAAACGCTTGGCTCCTTCTAAATCATGAAGCTTTGCCTGGCCGCATTGTCTTTCATTTGCTGCAGGAATATCAGTGATTTCAACGGCATCTTTCATTGTATCCTCAAGAAGATCTATGATTTCCTCTACCGTCGGTTCACCGCTTACAACAAGATAGTATCCTGTTTGGCAGCCCATTGGAGAAATATCAATAATATCGAAATGATCGTACTTCTCGGAATGCTTACGGATATTAAAGGCAAGCAAATGTTCAAGTGTATGAATTGCATCAGGCTTCATCGCCTGTTTATTTGGCTGGCAAAAACGGATATCATATTTATTAACAACACCATCACTTCCTACTTTATGAACACCACAGTGTCTTACAAAGGGGGCTTTTACGGCATTATGATCTAAATCAAAGCTTTCAACTGAAGGCATCAGTATCACTCCTTTTTTTATCTACAAACTATCATACACTAAATTCCGAGTTTTTTCATCTACTTAGTTATATTTAACAAATTTAGACCTTCGTTTTAATATATGGTATTTTGTAAGTAACCATTAATGAGGAGCGACTAAAATGTTAAAAAAAGTAATTATTGCACTGATTCGTTTTTATCAAAGCGTAATCTCACCTTTAAAGCCCCCGACTTGCCGCTTTTATCCTACCTGCTCGCATTATGGACTTGAAGCCGTACAGCGTTTTGGAGCTTTAAAAGGCGGATATCTCACCATAAAAAGGATATTAAAATGCCATCCCTTTCACCCTGGTGGAATTGACCCGGTGCCTGAAAAACATAAACATTAATTCTCATACCCATTGACAATTAAATCTAATTTTCCAGTCTTTGGATCAATGATAAGGCCATGAACAGGAACTCCTTCCGGCATAAGCGGATGGTTTTTGATGATATCAACACTATGGCTGACACTTTCCGTTACATTATCAAAACCGTGAAGCCACTGTTTAATGTCAATACCTGAGTAGGTTAGTGTATCGAGTGTTTTTTCAGGAATTCCGCGTTCGATCATACTGTCTATAACTGGATCCGCTTTTAAGCCGCTCATCCCGCAATCGTGATGAGCTATGACCATAACTTCTTTAGCCTGCAGCTGATAAACCGCAATAAGAATACTACGCATGATACTGCCAAATGGGTGTGACACAAGGGCACCAGCATTCTTGATGAGTTTCGCATCGCCATTTCCAAGATTTAAAGCCTTCGGCAATAATTCAAGAAGCCTTGTATCCATACAGGTTAAAATGACCATTTTTTTATTCGGAAATTTCGTGGTCTCATACTTTTCATATTCGTGATCTTCTACGAATTTCTGATTATGGACTAGAATGTCATTTAATAATGATGTGTTATTCATATTATTCCCACCTTTTCTTTTTCTCCTTTTAAGCATACCTATCTCACATGTTTGAAACAAATTTTTTACTTGCAAACAGGCTAATTTTTTTGTAAGATACAATTGGAAATCGGAATCGTTCCGTATTATACAAAAATATTTATTCTGAATGCTAAAAATTTTTCGACAACAAATCGTAATTAATCCGATTTATAACATTTCAAAGGAGTTTTTATGAAAAAATTTATTCTTTTCCTTTCTATTCTATTAACATTAAGCCTGTTCTTATCAGCCTGTTCAAATGACAAACCGGCCCCAAAAAATAAGAACCAGTTAACCATTTATACAACAGTATTCCCACTTCAATATTTTACTGAACAAATTGGCGGCAAATATGTTGACGTAAAAACAATCTACCCTCCTGGAGCAGATGAACATACCTTTGAACCATCGCAAAAGGATATGATGAATCTCGCTGATTCAGACTTATTTTTCTACATTGGATTAGGACTGGAGGGCTTTGTGGAAAAAGCAAAAAGCACCTTGAAAAATGAAAATGTATCTTTAGTAGCAACAGCAGATAATCTTCAGCTGCCAAAAGATAACGGGGCCAAGGAAGACGAAGATGAAGACGGACACCATCATGGCGATGTTAATCCCCATGTATGGCTAGACCCGATTTATTCAAAAGAAATGGCTGCTGTTATTCGTGATAACCTAGTGAAAAAAATGCCCAAGCAAAAAGAGCTATTTGATAAAAACTATCAGACACTTGCAGCTCAGTTAGACGAACTAAATGGCCAATTTGAGAAAACCATCTCATCCGCCAAGCATAAAAAAATCATTGTGACCCATGCTGCATTTGGCTATTGGGAACACTATGGCATAGAACAAATTAGCATTTCTGGTCTTTCCACGACTAATGAACCAACCCAAAAAGAGTTAGAAAAAATAATTTCCGTGGCAGACCATGAAGGATTACATTACATTCTTTTTGAACAAAACGTTCAATCGAAGCTAGGGAAAATTGTCCAAGAGGAAATTGGGGCCAGAGCCTTACCTATTCATAACCTGGCCATATTAACCAAAGAAAACATCAAGAACAAGGAAACGTATTTTTCCTTAATGAAAAAGAACCTTGATACATTAAAAACTGCTTTAAATAATTAATTACCTTTATTCCCTGACACTTACAGGCATGTGCTGCTTTAGATCATCAAATGCTATAACTGTATTACCGAAATAAATAAGGAGTGATACGAATGGCACAGGATGTTTTATGTGAAGTAAATAACTGTACGTATTGGGCAAAGGGAAATAAATGCAGCGCAGAGAGTATCTATGTTGTCAGCCACAAAGGGAAAACGGCCGAAAATAATCAAGAAACTGATTGTAAAACCTTTGAATCAGGCGATCTCTAATAATAAAAAATAAACCAGGCAATCATGCCTGGTTTATTTTTTATTATTAAAATGTAAATAGTCTTTGCGAGAGTGACGTCTCCTGGAGTCGTTTTTCATTTATGTGATACCCGATTCCCGGTTCAGTAGGTACAGTTATTTCGCCATTATGTACGGTCACTTCCGGACTGATAATGTCTTCCTTCCAAAACCGGCTTGATGCAGAAATGTCCCCTGGAATTGTGAAGCCAGGCAGCGATGCAAGCGCAATATTATGGGCGCGGGAAATGCCAAATTCAATCATCCCTCCGCACCATACGGGAACGCCTCTATCAAAGCAATAATCATGGATTCGTTTCGCCTCCGAGAGACCGCCTACACGACCCGCCTTAATATTAATAACCTTACAACTGCCAAACTCAATTGCCTTTCGGGCATCTTCGTAGGACACTATACTTTCATCCAAACAAATAGGTGTTTTGAGTTCTTTTTGCAATATAGCATGTTCGATTAGGTCATCATGAGCAAGCGGCTGCTCAATCATCAATAAATTCCATTCATCTAGGGCTTTTAGTCGGTCAATGTCCTTTAATGAATAAGCAGAATTAGCATCTGCCATAATCGGCAAATCTGGGTAATGCCGCCTGATGTCTGCTAAAAAGGCATAATCCTGGTTTGGATTAATTTTTACTTTTATCCTTTGGTAACCATCTTGAAGGTATTGTTCAATTTGCCTTAGCGCTTTAGCAGTCGAATCTGTAGCAACTACTACTCCAGATGGAATCCTTATCCGTGTTCCGCCTATCATTTTTGATAAGGGCTGTGATTGAGATTTGGCATATAAATCCCATAATGCCATCTCTAAGGCAGCCTTCGCCATATTATTTCTTCGCAGCGACTTGTTAAAAAGAACAGCTGCCTCATCCGGATGCTGTATCTGGTGTTTTTGCAGCAAGGGAATCAAAAAGTCCTGTAACATATGCAAACTTGTTGCCACTGTCTCCTCGGTGTACCATGGTGATGAAAAGGCCACTCCCTCTCCAAAACCAGATATGCCATCTCGATTCATAACTTTTACGATGATACCTTCCCGATCATGAACAGATCCTAAATGAGTCTGAAAAGGAGATTTTAAAGGCATTTGAATGATAAATAGCTCTATGGTCGATATTCTCATCCATCAGCCCTTCCCTCAAGCAGCCATTCCTTGAGATTTCTTCTGAGTAATTTTTTTGCCGCATTTCTAGGCAGCTTCTTTATAAAATAAAAAGTTTTAGGAACTTTATATTTTGCAAGCCGTTCTCCACAAAATTGCCTTAGTGCTTCTTCACTAGTATAATCTCCCTCGTTGGTTACTAAAAAGGCAACTGGAACCTGGCCCCACTGCTCATCATCAATACCTATGACACCCGCATCTTGAACACTAGGATGGGACAATAAAACCGCTTCAATTTCTGCTGGGTAAATATTTTCGCCGCCTGAAATTATTAAATCGGAGCGCCGATCAAGAACATATAAAAAGCCATCTTCATCTAAGTAGCCTATATCACCGGTATATAGCCAGCCGACCCGTATTTTTTCTGCCGTAGCATCCGGACGATTTAAATAACCTGCTGTCACATTGGGCCCTTTAATGATGATTTCACCGGCCACACCAGCTTGAGCAACTCCCCCATTTTCGCCTTCGATTCGGATTTCCGAAGGGAATAATGGTTTGCCTGCCGAACCGAGCTTAGTTAGGCTATATTCTGGTGCAAGCGTGACGATTTGGGAGGAGGACTCTGTCATTCCGTAGGTTTGAAAAACCGGAATCTCTTTTTCAGTACATGCCACAAGCAAAGGCAGCGGTGCAGGACCGCCCCCAAGGAGCATACAGCGAAAATGGCTGGCAAGCCTTTGTTCTCCAAGAGTCTCCACTACTCTTTTCAGCATAGTCCCCACAATCGACATAACGGAAACTTTTTTTTCATTTATATCTTTGATCGTTTTTTCAGCATCAAAGGTATCATGCAGGACAATTGGCATTCCATAAATGACACTACGCATTAGGATCGAAAAACCGCTTATATGAAAAAGAGGTACGCTGCAAAGCCAACAATCGCTTTCATTGATCCCTATATTTAAAACAGACCCAACAGCGCTCCACCAGTGGTTTCCATAGGACTGTATCACCCCTTTGGGATGGCCGGTCGTTCCTGATGTATACATTATCGTACAAATATCGGCAAGATTGATTTCTTCCCTGATATCAGGCACCTCTGGTTTTCTGTTAAATAAGGATTCTTTAGTTATCATTTCTATCAGTAGATTTTGTTCATTCATTTTTTCAGATAAGGCTTCTTCAAGGATAAGGAAAGAGGATTTCGAATCCTTTAACTGCCAAACTAATTCAGATGACGTCAAACGATGATTCAATATGACCGATTTCACGCCTAATAGCTGCAGAGCAAATAATATAACCACTGTATCCAGATGGTTTTTTAACAATACACCAATAAATTGATCTTGTTTTAATCCAAGTCCTTGGAGCTGTCCTGCAGCTTTAAGTGAGCGGTCATAAAGTTCTTTAAACGTTACCGTCTGATCTTCAAAATAAACAGCAGTTCTATCAGGGGTTAAAAACACGCGCTTTTTCAAAAAATTAGGCATTCTCTCATACATCATTTTTCGTTACCACCTTATAAACTGGCTAGCTTCAGCGTCAAGGCGCTTCCGCTTTTCTATTAAAAAACAGCCTGATGGAAATCCATCAAGCTGCTGCTGAAACAATAAATCAAGGAAAACGCGGGAATTGACCGAAATCAGGCTTACGCTTTTCTTTAAAGGCGTCGCGGCCTTCCTTCGCTTCATCTGTAGTATAGTAAAGCAACGTCGCATCGCCGGCAAATTGTTGTAATCCTGCTAAACCATCCGTATCAGCATTCATAGCAGCTTTAATGAAACGGAGTGCAGTTGGGCTCTTTTCAAGCATCTCTTCACACCATTTAAGGGTTTCTTCTTCAACCTGCTCTAAAGGAACAACAGTGTTTACCAAGCCCATATCAAGCGCTTCTTGAGCATTGTACTGACGGCATAAAAACCAAATTTCACGTGCTTTCTTATGTCCAATAATTCTTGCTAAATATCCTGAGCCATAACCAGCATCAAAGCTTCCAACCTTCGGACCTGTTTGTCCAAAAACTGCGTTATCGGCAGCAATTGTTAAATCACAGACCACATGTAATACATGGCCGCCGCCAATCGCATAACCTTTTACCATCGCTACTACAGGTTTTGGAATAACGCGGATTAAGCGCTGCAAATCAAGGACGTTTAATCGAGGGATTTGGTCCTCTCCAACATATCCGCCGTGCCCACGGACACTCTGGTCTCCACCTGAACAAAATGCTTTTTCTCCGGCACCAGTTAAAACGATAACTCCAACACTTGCATCATCACGTGCGTAGGCAAATGCGTCAATCAACTCCATAACCGTTTTCGGTGTAAAAGCATTATGTACATGTGGACGGTTAATGGTGATTTTTGCAATTCCATTATAAGTTTCATATAAAATTTCTTCATATTTACGCCCTGGAATCCATTCTACTGCCAAAACGAAAACCTCCTTAGTTATGTAATAGACAAAAAGTCACTTACTATTGTACCAAACTTTTCTGTTTCTTCCACATGAATTGCATGGCCGCTGTTCTCCACAACCAACCATGTCCCAGTTTCAAGCTCCTTCAACATCTTTTCCGCAATTGTACAAAACTTTTTATCCTCACTGCCCGTTACCAGCAAAACTTCACAAGAAAGCTGATGAAGGTTTTGCCACCAGGAAGGCTGAGAACCTGTCCCCATTCCGAGTAAACTATTAGCAAGTCCACGGGGTGAGTTATTTAATCGCTGAAGCCGAATGGATTCATTAATTGGTAATGGAAGACATTTCATCGTTGCAAACAAAGGAATCTCCTCCCAGTAATCAACAAATGACTTGATTCCCTTTTCTTTAATAAAGTTTGCAAGTTCTTCATCTTTCATGCGGCGGATTTTACGCTCTGATTCAGTCGCAAGACCGGGTGAAGCGCTTTCCAGGATTAATTTTCGAACTCGTTCTGGAAAAAGAAAAGCAAAGGATAAGGCAAGCCTTCCCCCCATTGAGTAGCCAAGTAAATCCACTTGCTGGACACCCAGGTTATCTAGGATGCCTTTCAGATCATTCGCAGCTTTTTCGATTTGATAACGGTTACTATTTTCTGGTGAATCAGTTTTCCCATGGCCGATAATATCGGGAATAATTAAATTGGAATGCTTCCCCCAAAGTTCAAAAAAAGGAGTCCATGTCGTTGAATCTCCAGTAAATCCATGTAACAAAACAAGTGGAAATCCGCTGCCGTATTTCTCGACATGATACTTAACATTGTCGACAATTACCTTCATTCATGTTCACCTGTGACAAAATTTGATATTTCCTGGGAAACCAAACGCCAAAATTCGCGGTGCTCATCCCGATTTTTGTCCCTATTTGTAGCAACTTCAAAAACTTTAATGCCTTTTGCATTTATTGCCGACTTCATTTCCAATTCAAAATGATCCCAATCCTTGATCTTTGTATATTCACCATGAAACATTTTGACCGCTTGTTCAAATTCAATATTTAAAGGTGTGCCAAATAGGAGTTCAAAATGTTTCGGATGTTCAGCTTGTGGAAGGAAGGAAAAAATCCCGCCGCCATTATTGTTTACAAGGATAATATTAATATCAATATTGTAAAGCTTTGCGGCAATCAGCCCGTTTAAATCATGGAAAAAGGTTAGATCTCCTAGAACTAAATATAATGGCTTAGAGTATAGGGCTGTACCTAAAGCAGTAGATACCGTGCCGTCAATACCATTTGCCCCTCTATTCGCGACAACCTTTATGGATTTATCATTGTTTAAGAAGAAACTATCTAGGTCGCGGATTGGCATACTATTACCTACAAAGAGAGTGGCGCCTTCTGGGAGCAGCTCGGCTAATTGGTAAAATAATCGGCCTTCGCTTAATTCAGCAGTATCACGAACCAGCGCCATATTTTCATATGTAAGTTTATTAACTTTCTTCCAGTCTTCTAAGAACAATGAAGGTGATTTACTTTTTAAATATGTACCAATCTTTTCGCAAAAAATGGTTTCATTGCAGAATATCATATCCGTTGATAACGATGCCGGGTCGCGCCAGCCTCCGCCTCCATCAATAACAAATTGATCGGCAGCATGGTTTTCTTTTAAGAAAATCGTTAATGCTTTTGATACAGGCATAGCTCCAAAACGTATAACAACTTCCGGTTTTAGGAATGACTTTGCCTCATCGTTCCTTAAGAATGTATCATAGGTATCAATTATATGTTCAAGGCTGTGTTTACCACTTCTCAGCTGTGACAAAGGGTCAGCTAAAATCGGAAATTTTAATAGCTCGGCCAGTTGGGTAACCGCATTAGCAAATGGCTCATCAGCGATGTTTCCGCAAACGATGATTCCTTTTTCTCTTCCCATAAGTTTTTCTGCGATTTCTTTAATTTGTTCTTCATTAATAGTTAAATTACCGTTATGAACCTTCACATAACCAGTTGATCGTTCTTTCGCAAGGAAAATCTCTTCATCCAATTTAGGAATCAGCGGCTCCCGAAACGGGAAATTCAAATGTACCGGACCAGCAGGTGCTGCGGTGGCAGCAGCGGCCGCTCTTGCACAAAAAGTTCGAGCGTAGCGAATCATCTCATCACTTTTATCAGGCAGCGCCATTTCCGCAAACCATTTAACATGATGCCCATACAAATGAATTTGATCAATTGCCTGGGGTGCCCCTACTTCCCTTAGTTCATGGGGCCGGTCTGCAGTCAGCACCATCAATGGGACTCGAGAATAATGAGCTTCAACGATTGCAGGAAAATAATTCGCAGCAGCAGTGCCTGACGTGCAAAGGATGGCAACTGGTCTATTTGTTATCTTGGCAATTCCTAACGCAAAAAAAGCAGCTGATCGTTCATCTACATGGATATGCACCTTTAAATCAGGATGTTCAGCCATCACCATCGCCATTGGTGTCGATCTAGAACCCGGGCTGACGACGACATCGGTGATACCAGAAAAGACTAACTCCGCTACAAAGGCCGCAATATAAGCGGTTAATGATTCTTGATGACTCATATTATATTTCCTCCAAAGGCCCTAAGCATTGGTCTAAACTTTAAGCTCGTCTCCATATATTCACTTTCAGAATCCGAATCAGCCACGACACCGCAACCGGCAAATAAAGAGGCTTCATTTCCTTGAATTAATCCTGAACGAATCGAAACAGCAAATTCTCCATTCTTCCGGTAATCGACCCAGCCTAATGGAGCAGCATAAAAACCTCGGTCAAGGTCTTCAACCTGTCTTATTTTTTTAACTGCTTCACTTTTAGGCAGGCCGCCTAGAGCTGGAGTCGGATGCAGTCTTTCAACTAATAGCAATAAAGAAGTATCTTGATGGCATTTACCAATCACGGGAGTATACAAATGTTGGATATCTCGAATCTTCATTAGTTGAGGTTTTTCAGGCAAGATCACTCTTTCACATGATTCTTCTAATGCTTCCTTAATCATTTCAACAACATAGCGATGTTCAATAAGATTCTTTTGATCCTTTAAAAGCTCTTCACCCAATAGCCTATCCTCTTCACTTGTTTCTCCCCGTGAAATAGAACCAGCAAGACAAGTGGAAAAAATTTCATTCCCTTGCTTCTTTACAAGTCTTTCCGGTGATGCCCCTATGAAACAATCGCCATTGGATTCGAAAGCAAAGATAAAGCTTTCATGCTGCTGATCGTTTAAGTTATAGAGAACTTTCTCAGCCTCAATTTCATGATTAAATGTTAGTCTAAGCTCGCGTGCCAGAACCACCTTTTTTAAAGGACCCGTCGAAACTTCCTTCACAATTTGGTCAACCGTCTTTTTCCAGTGCTCAGGCGAAATCTCTTCTGTTTGAAGCAGGATTGTTGTTTTCATCCGATGGCGATGCCCTAGAGAATTTAAAAGGTGATTCCTCTCCTCGACCACTTTATTAAATAAAGAAACATCATCATTTGGTGTGCAAACAATATTTGTTGTTAAATAGGCCTGCCCCTGTATAATACTTAATAAATATTTTGGTAAATGGAACAATGAATCAGCGTACTTAGACCAAAGCTCGGTTTTAGCTTTGCTAGGATCAAACGAAAAACCTCCGAACATCAATGGACCAGTCCCGATTTCTTTATAAGGGTTAAAAATGATACTATCCCTTAAGAAGGTTTCCCACTCATTTTCAACATGAAAAAAGCGGTCAGTAGCCTGATCCGACTGAATTTGTTTTGTTATTCCAAGTCCAACAAGCACTAATTCGTCTTTGGGATCCTTCCAGAAAAACCGTTCCCCTAGATAGCGCTCGCTCCCTATATTAAAAAATGATAAAGGGTTAATCGTGTCCATTTTATGAACTTCACTCATTAAAATGGGCCGGTTAAGTTTTTTCGCACGCTCAACCGTCACAAGACCCCTTTCCTTTATTTCCGTTTCTTGAATGGTTACCAAACAAATCCCTCCAAAACAGCCAAAATTGCTGTTATCCATTCATTTTTAACCTTATTAAAGATACTACTCCCATTGTAAATAAGTCAATAAAACTTGTCACTAACATCCTGATTCATTCCTAATTATATATCAAAATTTCAATAATGGGTTGAAAACGACTTTTTCGTTATTTTTCCACTAAGTATTAAATAATAACCAAACAGGTATTATCTTCTAGATTTGAAAGGAAAAATTCATTGACACTACCTCTCTGATTCCATACACTTATGTGTGGGAAAGAAACTTTAGACCTAAAAAATTGTCAATATAGAAAAAATAATATATAAGGGAGAGACTACTATGCAGCCAAATTTACAAGAAAATTCGAAACCCGTCGTCGAATCTAACCGCGGCTTTCAAGTTTGGTGGCAAATGACCCGTCCTCATACGTTAACAGCAGCGTTCGTCCCGGTTTTACTCGGTACAGCACTTGCACTTAAGTCTGGCAAAATCCATTTCGGGTTATTTATCGCTATGTTGATTGCGAGTTTACTCATTCAAGCGGCTACCAATATGTTTAACGAATATTTTGATTATAAACGCGGCCTAGATAACGAACAATCTGTAGGAATAGGCGGAACCATTGTCCGTGATGGAATTAAACCGAAGACCGTCATGACTCTGGCATTCAGTTTTTATGGAATCGCGCTATTGTTAGGGATTTATATTTGCGCTAATAGCAGCTGGTGGTTAGCATTAATTGGACTTATTTGTATGGCAGTCGGCTATTTTTATACCGGAGGCCCTATGCCAATTGCGTATACACCTTTTGGAGAAGTATTTGCCGGATTCTTTATGGGAATGTTAATTATTCTAATCTCATTTTTTATCCAAACCGGGACAGTCGACAGTACCAGTATTTTAGTATCAATCCCAAGCATGGTGCTTGTAGGTGAAATTTTATTAGCTAATAACATTCGCGACCTTGATAACGACAAGGAAAACGGACGTAAGACATTAGCTATTCTATTAGGGAAAAAGAAGGCTATTAATTTGCTTGCCGGTATGTTTATTTTCTCTTATTTATGGGTTTTAGGACTTATTATCGGCGGCATTGTTCCTGCATGGGTAGCGATTGTCATTTTAAGCGCCCCAAAAGCGATTAAAGCAACAAAAGGTTTTATTGAAAATACACTGCCTATTCAAATGGCGCCCGCTATGAAAGCTACAGCCCAAACCAATACAATTTTTGGATTTTTACTTGCCATCGGCATTTTCGTTGGACACTTTTTCGCATAATAAAAAGGCTTCTGCTCACGAGCAGAAGCCTTTTTTTATAAAGATTTAATTTTCCATATTTCCTCAGCATATTCTTTGATAGTCCGGTCACTGGAAAAATAACCTGCACGGGCAATATTGGTTAAACTCATTTTTTGCCAATGCAGCTGATCTTGATATGCATCCCCTATTTTACGCTGAATGTCTGCATAGGAGGCAAAATCCTTTAAGACGAAATATTGGTCATTTTCTTCAAGAAGGGAATCAAAAATGGGCTCAAATTCATTATAAACATCAGGGAAGAATCCATTCACGAGTTGATCAACCGCCTGACGAATACGATAATCGTGATGATAATATTCAAGGGATTGATAACCGCCATGTTGATAATAATGGAGAACCTCGTCTGCCGTAAGGCCAAACGTAAAGATATTATTCACGCCCACCAGCTCTTGAATTTCAATATTTGCTCCATCTAACGTTCCTACTGTGAGCGCACCATTGATCATAAATTTCATATTTCCTGTTCCTGATGCCTCTTTACTTGCAGTCGAAATCTGTTCACTTACATCCGCTGCCGGAAAGATTTTTTCGGCTAGGGAAACCCGATAATTTTCAAGGAAAATGACTTTCAGTTTATCCCCAATCTTTGGATCTTGATTAACCTTATCCGCTACAGCATTAATTAATTTAATTATCTTTTTTGCATAGTAATAACCCGGTGAAGCTTTTGCGCCAAAAATAAACACTCTTGGAGTAATGGTAAAACTTGAATCCTCTTTAATTCGGTTGTATAGATGCATGATGTGCAATACATTCAGAAGCTGACGCTTATAGGCGTGCAGACGTTTAACCTGAACATCAAAAATCGCTGCTGAATCAACAGAAACTCCAGTTTTATCAAAAATGACATCTGCCAGCCTTTGTTTATTTTCATTTTTGATTTTTTGCAGCTGGTCTAAAAATGGTTGGTCATTCTGATATTTAAGTAATTTAGCCAGGTCTTCTGCAGTATAGGTCCAAGAGGAACCTATTGATTCTGTAATCAAGCCCGATAATTTTGGATTTGCTTTTAGCAGCCATCGCCGATAGGCAATTCCATTCGTTTTATTATTAAACTTCTCAGGGAACAGTTGATAAAATTGATTCATTTCCCGCTTCTTTAAAATTTCTGTATGCAGCTTTGCCACACCATTTACACTAAAGCTTCCTACAATCGCTAAATGGGCCATTTTCACGTAATCATCAGCTAATATAGCAAGACTTCTGATCCGTTCCCAATCACCTGGGGTACGCTCCCAAAGCTCTTGGCAAAAGCGTTCGTTAATTTCCTCCACAATCATATATATCCTCGGAAGCAAAGGGCGGAATATATGTATTGGCCACTTCTCTAATGCCTCTGACAAGGTTGTATGATTTGTGTAAGAGATGGTATTTTTCGTAATATGCCAAGCCTGCTCCCAATCCAAGCCCTCTTCATCAATTAATATTCTCATTAACTCAGGAATCGCTAGTACTGGGTGTGTATCATTAATATGAATACAAACATCTTCATGAAGCATATGTAAACCCTCATGTTGTTTTCGATACGATTTCAGGATGGACTGGAGACTTGCCGATACTAAAAAATATTGCTGCTTGAGTCTTAAAATTTTCCCATCATCATGGGTATCATCCGGATATAAGAACTCGGAAATCATTTCTGTTTCACGTTTGTATTTTAATATATCATCATGAAAAGGGAATTGTGCTGGCTCTGCATTCCAAAGCCTTAATGTGTTAACGGTATTTGATTTAAATCCGATTACTGGCATGTCATGAGGAACAGCGGTTACCGTCTCGGCATTCAAATGTTGAAACACGTGACGCCCATTTTCCATCCTCACTTCGACCTTACCCCAAAAAGGAATCTTAACCGCCAAATCAGCCTTGCGGATTTCCCATACATTGCCGCTCCGCAGCCATTGCTCTGGCAGTTCGACTTGATAGCCATCCACAATTTTCTGTTCAAAAAGGCCATGTTTGTACCGTATACCATGGCCGTGGCCAGGCAAATTTAGCGACGCAAGCGAATCTAAAAAACAGGCGGCTAATCTTCCTAAGCCGCCATTCCCTAAGCCTGCATCTGCTTCTAATTCTTCTAGCCCGCTCAAATCAATCCCCAATTGCTGAAGACCATCCTGAACAATTTCCTCAATCCCAAGGTTAATTAAATTCTGCCTTAGCAATTTTCCTAATAAATACTCAATCGAAAGGTAATAAACCTGCTTGCCCTTTGCCGCATGATAACGTTCGTTGGTGGCAATCCAATCATTGCTGACAAATTCGCGGATCATATTTCCGAGTGTTTGGTAGTGATCTCTCGCTGTGCTTTCCGAGAAACTTTTTCCGCATACCAATTCAAGTCTATTTAAAAAGGATTCTTTAAACTCAGACGTATTAGAAAACATGGGTTTCACTCCTAGTGATAAGCTCTGCATAGAGCTGGTTATAACTAAATGCTGATTGGGCCCAGCTATAATCCATTTCCATCGCCTGTTTAACAAGGGATTCCCAAGCTTCACGATCATGGTAAAAGCTTAAGGCTCTTCTAATCGTGTAGAGCATGTCATGGGCATTGAAATTGCTGAAGGAAAAGCCATTTCCTTCCCCTGTGTCTTCATTCCAGGATTTTACGGTATCGTTTAAGCCGCCTGTCTCACGAACAATCGGAATCGCACCGTATTTCATTGCAATCAACTGTCCTAGTCCACATGGTTCAAACAGAGAAGGCATTAGGAATAAGTCTGCCGCAGCATAAAGCTTATGTGCTAGCCCTTCATCAAAGCCAGTATGAACCTTTAATTTCTCTGGGTAGACACGGGCAGCCTGCCTTAAATGTTCCTCAATATCATAGTCACCGGTTCCAAGAATAATAACCTGAATATCCTCTTGCAGAATTTCTCTAAGAACACATTTGATTAGATCCAGCCCTTTTTGTTTAGTCAACCGTGAAATCATTACCATTAAAGGAGTGTTTTCACTTTGTGATAAGCCGAATAGCTTTTGAATCTCTCTTTTATTAATAACCTTTTTTTCAGCATTATTTACTGTATAGGTTTGAAAAATCAAAGGGTCATTTGCCGGATTGTAGAAATCATCATCAATTCCATTTAAAATCCCCAAAAGATCTTCATTTCGCGCTTTCAAAAGACCTTCCAGTTTTTCACCATAGGTTGGCGTTTGAATTTCACTTTTATAGGTTGGGCTAACCGTTGTAATCGTATCGGCTGCAACGAGTGCCCCCTTCATAAAATTGACATTCCCGAAAAACTCTAAGTGCCCTGAATGGAAGGATTGATAATCCATTCCAAGCAAATCTCCCAAAACTTCCTTTGGAAAAATTCCTTGGAACTGCAGATTATGAATTGTAAACACAGTTCGGATTAGATCATAACCTTTTCTTTTGGAATATTCCGATCTCAAAAGATAAGGAATCATTGCGGTATGCCAATCATGGCAGTGGAGTACATCAGGGAAAAAATTAAGCTCTGCAATTGCTTCAAGGACAGCGCGATTAAAATAAGCAAACCGTTCACCATCGTCATAATACCCATAAAGACCTTCTCTTTTAAAATAGTATTCATTATCGACAAAATAGAAAGTTACACCTTGATGGGTTAGCTCTTCTATACCGCAATATTGATTTCTCCAGCCGACCTGAACAGTGAATTCCTTTACCTTTTTCATTTCATTCTTATATTTATCAGATATGGTTCCGTACTTAGGGAGAATAACCCTGACATCCGTTCCCAGACATTTTAATTCTTTTGGAAGAGATCCTGCAACATCTCCAAGACCTCCCGATTTAGCAAATGGTCCACATTCAGACACGGCAAATAATACTTTCACGAGTTCATCAACGCTCCTTGCTTGACCCCTTTACGTACTACAAATGGAGAACGGGCACTTCCTGTTAAGTGTGTACCTTCTTCAATTTTTACATCTTTATCTAAAATAACTGAATCTAAATAGCAGTTATCTTCAATTTGACATTTCTGCATAATAATGGAGTTTTTAATGACTGCACCCTTCCCAATTTTAACACCTCGAGAGATAATACTGTTTTCCACCGTTCCACTGATTACACACCCGTTTGCAATCATTGCATTTTTTACAAAGGATCCTTTAACATATTTGGTTGGCGGCTCATCTTTTACCTTCGTATAAATCGGACTGTCCTTCAAAAATAATTGCTTCCAAACATCTGTCTTAAGTAAATTCATGCTAGTTGAAAAATAGTTTTCAATTGAATCTATCATGACGGCATAGCCGTTGTAATCATAGTGGCAGACTGTGTACTGATGATCGAAATCCTGGACAACGTCTTTCATACAGGTGTAACCCGTTTCGTTTCTCGTTTCAAGCAATTTTATTAATAGCGAGGTTTTAATTAAATACATTTCCATCGAACTGCCATTTTCATGATGAATTTCAGTTATATCACAGGAAGAATGTCGATGCCAGTCAAGAATTGGTCTAAAGTCCATATTAAAAACCGTATAACAATTGGAGATAATCGCATACTCTTGAGTGCTTCGCTTAAAAAAGTCCATATTGGCCGCAAAATGTTCAAACGAACCTATTTTATTTCCGTCATTATCAACAATCGGTGATGGGAAAAAGAATAATCCATCACGTTTTCTATTTAAATCCCAATTTTTCCCTGACCCTAAGTGATCCATTAAGGAGCGATATTGCATTTTCGGAAAAATTGCGACACTTCGAATACCGGAATTGACCATATTCGAAAGTACAAAATCAATGATGCGATACCGGCCTGCAAACGGCAGTGCTGCAAGCGATCGGTGTGTTAATAAATCTTCCAAATCATCATGGTATGTGGTGGCATCAATGACGCCTAATAGCTTTCTTTTCACGACTTTAGTCCCTCCTGAGTTCTATTAAAATTGCTGATTCTACCTGGCATCACTGTGGTTGTTGCTAGATTTTTAATAAGCAGGATATAACCCGCTAAGCATTTCTTGGGTCACTAGAATAATTTCATCATCGAAAGAACGAATAACTGTCCCATCCGGCACTTCCACATCACACGGAACAATCGCCTTTTCAATTAGGCAGTTATTTCCAATGACTGCATCTGGCATAATAACAGATTCTTTTATGGAAGAACCTTTTCCAACTGTTACCCCTTGGAAAAGAACCGATTTATCTATTTCCCCTTCAATCGTACATCCTTCGTTAATGAGCGACTCTTTTACAATCGCATCCGGTGAAATATATTGCGGCGGTTGATTTGGATTAACAGAATAGATTCTCCAATCATGATCAAACAAGTCCAAATCGCACTCTTCGTTCAATAAGTCCATATTCGCTTCCCAAAGGCTTTGAACTGTTCCAACGTCCTTCCAATAGCCTTTAAACGGATAAGCAAAAAGCTTTTTGTTTTCTTCTAAAAGAAGCGGAATGACGTCCTTGCCAAAATCATGACTAGAATCTGGATCCCGAGCATCCATTTCTAAATATTCTTTCAGTATATTCCAGCTAAAAATATAAATGCCCATCGATGCCAGATTATTTTTTGGCTCACTTGGTTTTTCGTCAAATTCTACGATTCTCAAATCCTCGTTCGTATTCATAATTCCGAATCGGCTTGCTTCTGCCCAAGGAACCTCAATCAAGGAAATCGTGACATCTGCCCTTTTTTCAATATGGTATTCCAGCATGCTTTCATAGTTCATTTTGTAAATATGATCGCCTGAGAGGATTAATACGTAATCCGGCTGATATTGCTTCAGGTAATTCAGGTTTTGATAAATCGCACTTGCTGTACCTGTATACCACTTCACTTCGGAAGACTCAGCATATGGAGGTAAAACGGTTACCCCCCCATCCTTTCGGTCAAGGTCCCACGCACTGCCAATTCCAATATAAGAATTTAATAATAACGGTTGGTATTGTGTTAAAACGCCAACCGTGTCGATGCCGGAGTTCGCACAATTGCTTAATGTAAAATCAATGATTCGGTATTTCCCTCCAAACGGTACAGCAGGCTTCGCTAAATCCTTTGTCAGCGAATTAAGTCTGCTTCCTTTTCCCCCTGCTAACAGCATTGCTACGCACTTTTTCTTTGCCATTTCCTTTCCTCTCCTTTCGTTTTTTAACCGGTCTGAAAATATGAAAACCAAATGGTGCAATTGTTAAATTGATGGAATATGGTTTACCATGAAACGGTTCTTCCAACGCCATGATTGTCTTTTTATTAATCCATCCGGCTCCGCCATATTCTTGTTGATCACTATTTAAAATTTCCCGGTATTCTCCTAAATGATTAACTCCTATTGTATAAACCGGGTAGCTGACTCCAGTAAAGTTACAAATAAAGACTAAATGATCTTCTTCTTTTTTTCCCTTTCGAATGAAGGAAAAAATCGATTGATCACTGTTATTAACGTCAATCCATTCAAATCCTTCATGCGAGTGATCCAACTCATATAGTGGTTTCGAACGCTTATACACCTTCGACAACACTTTTACATATGAGTTTAAATTGCGGTGCATGTCATATTCCAATAAGTTCCAATCTAGTTGTTCCTTATCTTTCCACTCAGCAAACTGCCCCAGCTCGAAACCCATAAATAATAATTTCTTTCCAGGGTGAGCAAACATAAAACCTAGTAAAAGCCTCAGCTGGGCAAATTTTTCCCAGTATTCTCCCGGCATCTTATCCAGCAGCGACTTTTTGCCATGAACCACTTCATCATGTGAAAATGGGAGCATAAAGTTTTCTAGAAAAGCATATAAAAGTGAAAAAGTTACTTTAGAATGCACCTTCGACCGGGAATATGGCGGAGTTTCCATATATTCAAGCATGTCGTTCATCCAGCCCATATTCCATTTATAATCGAATCCCAAGCCGCCGTGGCTGACAGGGGCAGTAACATTAGGGAAATCCGTAGAGTCCTCACCGATCATTAAAAAATGCGGATCATATTCGTGGACTTCTAGATTTAATTTTTTTAAAAAGTTAATTCCAAAGGGATTTTCACGTTTTTCACTCGTCCCATTTGGCCAATAAATGATATTGGCGACCGCATCCATGCGAAAGCCATCAATATGGAAATAATCCATCCAAAATATGGCGTTTGAAATTAGGAAGCTTTGCACTTCACCTTTTCCGAGGTCAAAGTTGGCTGTTCCCCATACAGGATTTTCCCTATCACCTTGATAATGGTAGGAATAAATATGTGTTCCGTCAAAACGATATAATCCATGGGCATCCTTGCAATAATGGCCTGGTACCCAATCTAGGATGACACCAATACCATTTTGATGGCATTGGTCTACAAAATAGCGGAATTCATCGGGTGTTCCATATCTGGAGGTAACCGAAAAGTACCCTGTTCCTTGGTAGCCCCACGAGGCATCGAGCGGGTGTTCGACGAGGGGTAAAATTTCTATATGCGTAAAGCCATGTTCGATTACATAAGGTATAAGCTCTGAAGCAAGTTCTTTATAAGTAAGGAAATCCCCAGTGAGTTTTTTCCTCCAAGAACCTAAGTGAACTTCATAGATGACGGCAGGCTCGGATAAAAAGTTTCGTGTTGCTCTCCGATTCAACCATTGAGAATCCTGCCATTGATAATTGTTTAAGGAATAAACGATGGAAGCTGTGTTCGGTCGCAATTCAGAAAAAAAGGCATATGGGTCAGCTTTAAGCAGCGTTTCACCATATTGTGTTAATATTTCATACTTATAAACACTACCTTCGAGGTCTTGATTAATGATGATAATCCAAACCCCTTCGTCATTTACCTTTTGCAGATCATACCCTTCACCATTCCAGTTATTAAAATCCCCAGTGAGCCTCACCTGCGAGGCGTTCGGAGCCCATACGCAAAATCGTGTATAAACTTTATCGGAATTCTTCAAGATATGAGCGCCAAAAAGCTGATGACTTTGAAAAAGATTTCCCTCGTGAAATAAGTGCAACTGATAATCAGTCGGAAACAATGTATTCACTGTCATGGCTCTCCTCATTCCCATTGAAAATATGTATTTCAAAAACCAATTATAAGTGCAAATGAATAATATTCCTCGTAAAACTTTTTTATCTTTTCTGACAATAATCCCTAATTGTTGTCAGAATACTCTCTTTTTCGACAGTATCCGACACGAATCAACGATATATCTATCGGAATTCGACAAAAATATATAAAGTTTTTTTGTGAAAAGAAGCATTAATTATTATTTAATTATCAAATATTGGATTTTCCCTTGTGCTAGTACAATCTTGATTTTGTAAGCGTTATCAATGTTTTCTGTTATATATAAGGGTGGAATATTATTATTCCAAAATAATATTATCCTTTGGTTATCTTGATATTATTCTAGTATAAGATTTAAATATTAACAAAAAATTCATACTTTTCTTTTTACTGGAATGGAATTTTTATTATGATTTATATAGAGTTCTTTAATAAAGAGAGGATGTATGACATGCCATTTAAAGGCCGTGTTGAATCAGATGAATTAAAGATGCTAAGAATTTTAAACACTCGGATGGAATTATTAGAGGAAGAAAAAAGACACTATTTGAATCTTGAAAAAGGATATGAAGGTGAAGTAAAGTTTGATTTATTAACCGAGAAACTTCAAAATGAGTGCTATATTTTAAATGATTTGCTTCTTAAGAGTAACGGTTCAAGTTTCCAGATTGATACCACAATCATTTATCAGGAACCAATTTACCTTATTGATGTAAAAAATTATAATGGTGACTTTATTTACAAAACAGATAAATTGGAATCGATTTCCGGAAGGGTATATCAGAATCCACTGGATCAGTTGAATAGAAGTTCCACATTGTTCCGCCAGCTCTTGCAGAATACTGGAAATAATTTTCTTGTTGAGTCTTTTGTTGTTTTTGTTAACCCCGAGTTTACTTTATACCAGGCTCCCCAAAATTTGCCTTTCATTTTTCCGACACAGCTAAATCATTTCATGAAAAAATTAAATAGGCTTCCTTCAAAACTTAATAATCGGCATTGGAAGCTTGCTGAAAAACTAGTCTCTTTGCATCAAACGAAATCACCTTATTCAATACAGCCCGCTTATGAATACAACTGATGCCGCAATGGTTTTACTTGCGCAGGCTGCAGATCATTTGATCTTTCAATTTCATCAGATAATAGGAGCTTAGTTTGTCTTGTGTGCAGGTACCAGGAAAGGATTGAATCTGCCATTTTACGAAGTGTTGAGGAAATTAAGCAATTGTTTCCAAATATAAAAATCACCACTAATATTGTTCATAATTGGTGTGGTGGGGTCAGGTCTAAAAAGAGAATCAACAGGTTACTTCAAAGAAACTTTAAGGTAATAGGATTTGGTAAATGGACTAATTACGAATAAACTCACTTTTTCTGAGTCCTGGCTGCACTAACCAACATTACGAATTCGGACGTGCTTTTTTGGAATAGCCGTGTCTTCTATCAGGAGTGTCGCGGACTCAGCACAGCCTTTTTGGCCTTGCCGTGTCCCTCTATGAGGTATTGCAGACTCGGCAGCGCCTTTTGGGCATTGCTGTGTCTTCTAGAGGGTGTATTGGGGACTCGACGGGAGCATTTTTGCTATTGCCGTGTCTCCTATCGGCGTTATTGGGGACTCTGTAGCGAATCTTAGCCTTTGCCGTCTCTTCTATTCCTTTTTCAAAACAGTGTCCTATTTTAATTTAACATTAAAACAGACTTTTCTTTTTCACCCTGTATACCAATTTAAGTCTTTAAAACAAAAAAACTGATGACAATATATCATCAGTTTCTTTGTATGACCCCTACGGGATTCGAACCCGTGTTACCGCCGTGAAAGGGCGGTGTCTTAACCGCTTGACCAAGGGGCCGATTATTGAATTATGGCAGAGAAGAAGGGATTCGAACCCTCGCGCCGGTTACCCGACCTACTCCCTTAGCAGGGGAGCCCCTTGAGCCACTTGGGTACTTCTCTATATGGCTCCGCAGGTAGGACTCGAACCTACGACCGATCGGTTAACAGCCGATAGCTCTACCACTGAGCTACTGCGGAATAATGGTAAGTTATTTTGCTATCGCAAAAAACTCTGGTGGGCCTAAATGGACTCGAACCATCGACCTCACGCTTATCAGGCGTGCGCTCTAACCAGCTGAGCTATAGGCCCAT